>NZ_JXQS01000024.1:0-106158 GCF_000834565.1 Rhodococcus sp. MEB064 | reverse complement strand
GTTCAAGGTTGAGGAGATCAAGGACGCGCTGAACACCGAGTTCGAGTACGCGAACGTCATGCAGATCCCCGGCGTCGTCAAGGTCGTCGTCAACATGGGTGTCGGCGACGCCGCCCGTGACGCGAAGCTGATCAACGGTGCGGTCGCAGACCTCGCCGCGATCACCGGCCAGAAGCCCGAGATCCGCAAGGCTCGTAAGTCCATCGCGCAGTTCAAGCTCCGCGAGGGAATGCCCATCGGCGCGCGCGTCACGCTGCGCGGCGACCGTATGTGGGAGTTCCTGGACCGTCTCGTGTCCATCGCGCTTCCCCGCATCAGGGACTTCCGTGGCCTGTCGGGCACGCAGTTCGACGGCAACGGCAACTACACGTTCGGCCTGAACGAGCAGTCGATGTTCCACGAGATCGACGTCGACAAGATCGACCGCCCTCGCGGTATGGACATCACCGTCGTCACGACGGCAACCAACAACGACGAAGGCCGCGCGCTGCTCAAGCACCTCGGCTTCCCGTTCAAGGAGATCTGAGCGTATGGCAAAGAAGGCACTGGTCAACAAGGCCAACAAGAAGCCGAAGTTCGCGGTCCGCGCCTACACGCGCTGCCAGCGGTGCGGTCGCCCGCACTCGGTGTTCCGCAAGTTCGGTCTCTGCCGCATCTGCGTGCGCGAGATGGCGCACCGCGGAGAGCTTCCCGGAGTGCACAAGAGCTCCTGGTGATCTGATCCCCACCCGAAAGGCCCGAGCCGTCACGGCTCGGGCCTTTCGGCGTTCAGGACCGGAGTTCTGCCAGCGCCTTCGCCAGTCGCGCGGCGCAACCAGTAAAGCCGATAGACTTCGACAAAAAGAAGCTAGATATCGAACCTGCCCGGAACTCCACGGCTGGGAGAGCCGTGTAGTCGCGAACATCAGGGAACGGGTCTGCGCTCCGTCGGGTAATCAACGATGAGATGGTCATTCACGGCCATCGTTGGCCAACCCTGCCGCCCTAATAGTGAGGTCAGTTGCGCCCCGGCCGATCACTTTTCCGAGGATTCTGCTGAAACCCCTAAGCTCCACTTGCGTCTTGATGCTGTATCCGGCCGAGCTTTAGTCGCCAAGGCCGGCCGTCAACATGCAACCGATGCCAAGGTCCTGCGGCATGATGAGATTCACTCTTCAGCCTGCAGTGGACTCCTGCTTATGCGACTATGCCCTGCAACACCACAATCACCGTCAGTTGCGTTGACGAAGCGATCCGATCGCCGACGCGGAGTAGGAGATCGTCATGAGTTCCGACCCTCTTAATCTTCTGGCTAAGTTGGAGCAACCAGAACTTCGTGCGTTTGTGCAATCAGCGCGTGTGGGTACTGCCCCCGCAAACCCAGTAGTCATCGATCTGGACCCGACAACTTTTTGCAATCTTGGATGCGCGGGGTGTATCAGCGAGAACCTTCTAAATGCGGACAGGTTTACTAAGGTCGAGTTGACCCAGCTTGCTGCAGATATCGCTTCGTTAGGTGTTCTAGGAGTTGTATTCTCGGGCGGTGGCGAGCCCCTTGCGCACCCAGCAACGGTTGACGCGATGAAAATCTTGCACAACTCGGGCGTTCGTATAGGTCTTGTCACAAACGGTACGGTCCTCGGCGGGCGAATTGGCGAAATAGCGCAGTACTGTTCATGGATTAGAGTGTCAGTAGATGCAGCGACGCAAGCCACTTTCGATGCGCTTAGACCTCCCCGCAAGGGGAGCGTAAGCCAATTCGACACAGTTATCCGCGGCATGCGGGCATTGAATTCTGCGGGTGCGGCGCTACTCGGATACTCATTTGTAGTCAACCCAGGCAGGCTGGGCTCCGCTTCGAACATCGAAGAGATACCGCTTGCAATTGATTTGGCCGATGAAATCGGTTGTGACTACATTGAGTTCAAATCGTACATGCAGGAAGATCACCATCTTTGGTCTCTTACCGCAGACGAGCTGTCGTCCATAAGAGAATCCGTCACTTCTGGGAAGAAACGGTCCGATCTTCGCTTGCAGGTCCATCTGTCGTCAAACTTAACGGACGCGATTGCCGGAAAGTCGCTATCGCAGTATAAGAATTACGACCAGTGTGCCGTCTCCACACTACGGACAGTAGTCACCCCGACAGGCATGTACCCGTGCGGTTATCATCGTGGCAGTGAACAGTGGCGTATGGGCAATCCAAGACAAAGCAGCCTTAGTGAGGTTTGGAAGACTGCCCATAGTCGTGAGATGCCGGTGCCGAGTCGAGATTGCAACTTTTATTGCGCCCGCCATGAGAGCAACCTCGCAATCATGCAATTTTCCGATCGCGTTGGCTTAATACCGCGAGAGGAGCGGGATTTTGACCCCTTCATTTAAGGCGCAAGGCGGTGCCAGTGCTCGGGTATGTTTAAGTGGGGAGGATCTAGACTGGCTAGGGGGGGTAAGCGTTTGTCTACCGCTAAAGTTTCGGACAAAAGTTGGATTAATTGATCGGCCGTCCCCCGCCGATCAGGAACTCTACAGCGAAGTCTGGCGCTCGTTTCGCAACCTCGGTCTTGTGTCGGGTCCCTCTCCAACCTTTGTCGTTGATACGGATATCCCCTCATCGATCGGACTTGCGTCATCATCGGCTGGGGTAGTCGCGGCGGCCATAGCTGTGAATTCTCGCTTTGCTTTAGGGTTGAGCGAGGAGCAAATTTTGCGGATTGCTTACGAAACAGAGTTTGTCGGGACAGGGGGGGGAGGAATGGATCATATAGCGTCGGTGTCTGCAGACGTTTCGGTAACCGACGGATGCGATGGATTTTTGCCGCGACGTTCGGAGGGTCGATATGAGTGGAAAGCTGATTGGCTTGTCTCGCTCGTCATTCCACCCGGCACTAAAGATTGCCGAAATCACATCAAAGAAGTACGATCATGGCAAAAATATGATCCCGCAAGAATCGGGGCCTATCGAAGTGCGGTTACAGTGGCTTCAAAAATGATTCTGCGCGCCATTGACCAAGATGACATTGCTCTACTCGGCGCGTCCATGGACGCCGCGCATCAAGCAATGCGGGACTTGTTTGCGATGTCGACTGAAACTCTTGAAACAGAGCGCTCGAAAGTACTTCGCGCTGGCGCTGCCGGCGTCAAGTTGACCGGTTCGGGGGGTGGTGGGTGCCTGGTCGTCGTGACACAGCAGGACCGGCATCCGGAATTTGTAGAACAGTGGCTCGGACTCCGATCTAACGCGTCCGCTGCCAGATTGGTGAGCAATGTGGGTCGACATCGGGAGAAAATCGGGTAATGAACTACGGCGAGTTAGTTGTGGGCGGCATAACGGGTGCGGTGCTAGGCCAATTCCTACCGTGGTTGCTACAAAGGTACTCATTGTCGATATCCAAACGAAGAACTAATAGGTCAATTTCAATGGATTTACGGGGGGTCATCTATGACCGGGTCACCAACTACAGTTCACACGCGTCAGCGGCGTCCAACGTAGCGCCGTACACCGTTCGCGTTGCGAACTCGGAACTGCTGATCCCATTCTTGACCCGGCCTGAATGGGTTGTACAACAGCCGGTGGGGGTCGGGCACGATCCATTATTCGTCCACGAGAACGAGGCGATGGAGTTCAAGGTTGACGATCGTCTTATCCGTCAACGACAAGGCGTCGGTCAGAGGCTGTTTAATGCGCCTGCCTTATACTTTCGTGAAATTCGAGTGAACGCAGGTGCGCTGCAGATATCCGTAGGCAGCTGTAGTTATTTCGACATTGCTACCAGCCTTATCCGACTAGAGAATGAAACGTTTCGTGGTCTCCGCTTGCGGAAGGAGCGGCCACAACCCTATCGCGATAGAGCGCTGTATCCGACAGACAGCAGTCGTTGGACGGGAGACCCCTTCTCGGTGGCGGCGAGTGTCGCGCTTATTCTTGGCAAGGAAGGCGACGAGGAGTTACTTCTGCACAGGCGTTCCTTCGAGACTGTTACCTATGGCGGCATGCAGGCTGTGATTCCGTACTTTGGGATGATGCCTATTGATCCCCCGCGGGGGAGTATGCAGGGCTTAGATATTGATTACGTCGCGGTTGTCAACATAATCAAAGAGTACTGTGAAGAGCTGTTTTCCTACGATGAACTCATCGACCACAACTCACACAACATCGTTGATCCCGACTGGATCTACAATATCCGAGAGGCGGCGGACCTCAAATCTTGGTTAGTGGACGGTCGGGCTGAGCTGAGCTGCCTAGGCTTTGGATTTGATGCGTTGAATGGATCGGCGACTGTGTCCTATAGTTTGTGGATCAAAGATGAACAATTAGTTCGGGGCGTCCGACGCAAATTTAACGGTAACTGGGAGGTTGATTCTGCGAAAGGCGCGAGTATGCGTCTATACCCGTTGCGGTCCGCTGAGTTGGCAGGCCTCTTACTGGATCGGGATTTGACTTACGGAAGTGCTTTCACCGTTTCCAGGGTGCTTGAACTATTGGAGCACCAGTCTGGTCAGCTATGACCTAGTTTGGTCCTCTATCGGTCCATAGGGACGGTGGATACTGCCCGCTTGCAACAAGTTTTTTTACTGCCTTACTCGCGGCTCCTGCGTCGTCGCGGTATGTGACTCCAAACCATCTTTCGGGGCTCTGAAGAATGCGGCATTGAAGTTCCGATGCTCGGACCGCTGACTGGACCGCTTCTGGTAAATAAAATTCTTTTCTGGTATCGCTGCCGTAGTTTGATAGGAATCGCTCCCACTGGCCTGCAAGGAGTTCAATTACCGCGTACCGGAACCCCCACATATTCATGGATACAATTTCTGAACCAGATAGTGTGTATGGTTGGTCGTCGAGGTACCCTTCAATAATTCCAGTGCTTGTAGACCTAATGTTGGTGGTCTCGCGTATGCCGGCGAGTAGACCGCCGGCATCCATACGACATATGCCCCTGTTGACTTCGCCGAAGTCTGATAATGTTTCAGCAAGGTTGAACCCGACTAGTGCCGCGCCTTCTTCTGGGGCATCTAGGAATGACGCGAGCATTTGGTAGGACCGTCTACCATAAAAATCATCTGCATTGATCACGGCGAAGTCGCCTCTAATGGAACTTGCCGCAGATAAGACTGCGTGCCCAGTGCCCCACGGTGTGTCCCGGGACGGTGCAGCGTACTCGGTCCGCTTGAGATCTTGCACTACATATTTGACGTCAACTCGTTCGCTGAGCCCTCCGCTTAACGCAGTTTCGAACAATGGCCGTGTTTCGTTGCGGATCACTAGAACTATTTCACTGAATCCGGCCAGAATCGCATCATAAGCCGCGTATTCAAGTAGGGTCTCACCGTTCGGCCCGAATCTGGCCAATTGCTTGACGCCGCCATATCTAGAACCGCGCCCCGCAGCCAGTACGACCAGTGCAGTTTCATTCCTCATGATGCTCTGTCTGGTTCGCCTCGCCTGCGCTGCACGACTTCGTAGACTCCGCGGAGCGTTTGATTGTCGTCTAACTCTGACCAACCGCCGTAGCCGTTTGTGGTGCTCACAAGCTGAATATCCAGAAGGATCGCAAACTCATTGTTTAATTCTCCAGACGGTTCGCTCTTGACTCGTGTGTCGGTCGTCGTAATTCCTAACCGTTTTCGTTCACTTAAGACGTAGTCGTGAATGTCGGCTAGCATGGCATCTTGTTCGTTCATTATCCGTCCAAACCTTCCGCTCTAGTAATTCCAAAATCATACACAGCGGCTAGTGAAGCGCCTGTTGAGGTGTGCGCTCGCTGCGATGCGAACGTGTCGTATCGTCGCTGGGTCGTCGCTGGGTCGTCGCGGCTGAGTGGGCCGCTCGGTGGGGCCTCGGCGCCATCGACTAACTGTGGCTCGACCTGAGGTTGGTTCGAGGTAGTCGGCGGGTGCGCTTAGGCTGACAGGATCGAACGAGCATATGCTCTCCATGCTGGTCTGCTCTCGTACCGGGTGTCCGCACGTCAGGCGCTCGCAGGCTGGTTTAACGAGGTGGATCCAGTTGGCGCAGGGTCCCCTCCTTGGTCACAAGGGCGCATCTCAGCCAGGTCGGGCGTCCAGGGGGCTCCGCGGGCTACTGAGCTTTCGGCGGGTTTCGCGTCGAGGCAGATCCCCTTACACGTCTAATCAACGTCCCGATCGCCAAGATCCTGCGCTGGTAAGCGATTCGTACACTGACACGATGGGTCCGTTTCGGCACACGTTACCGTGGCGGGCGGCATAGGCTGCCGGCGCAGGGGGCTGCATAGTCAGGAGTGAATCATGGCGCAAGCAACTAGAGCCGCTTCGGTCATGAAGGATACGGAACTCAAGCGGGTCCTCGGACCAGGACTGCTGTTGCTCTTCATCGTCGGCGACATTCTCGGCGCCGGTGTCTACGCGGTCACCGGCGACATGATCTCGAATGTGGGCGGAATGGCGTGGCTGCCGTTCATCCTCGCGTTCGTCGTCGCAACGTTGACCGCGTTCTCCTATCTCGAGCTCGTGTGCAAATATCCGCAGGCGGCCGGCGCCGCGCTGTACACGCACAAGGCGTTCGGTGTGCACTTCGCGACGTTCCTGGTGGCTTTCGCCGTGATCTGTTCCGGCATCACCAGCGCGTCCACGTCCTCGAACGTCGTCGCGGGCAATCTGCTTGCGGGACTGCATGAGACGTTCTCCACCGAGGACGGCGTCGGGTGGTTCGACGTGCCCACCGGTGACACGGCCCAGTTGGTGGTCGCCCTCGGATTCATGGTGCTGCTGGCGGCGATCAACCTGCGCGGCGTCGGCGAATCGGTGAAGTTCAATGTCGTCCTGACGATCATCGAGATGGCAGCGCTCGCCATTGTCATCGCCATCGGATTCGTTGCCGTGGGAAGTGGTAGCGCCGAAGGTGACATCGCCAATCTGGTGGTGTTCGACGACGCCAACGAGAAGGGTTGGTTCCTGGCCGTCACCGTCGCGACGACGATCGCGTTCTTCGCGATGGTCGGCTTCGAGGATTCCGTGAACATGGTCGAGGAGACCAAGGAACCGGAGAAGATCTTCCCGAAGATGATGCTCTCCGGTCTCGGAATCGCTTGCCTCATCTACGTTCTGGTAGTCGTCGCCGTGATCGCGGTGCTGCCGCTCGACTACGACTCCGGCAGCGAAGGCATCCTGCTCCACGTCGTGCGACTCGGTGCGCCGGGACTCCCGATCGACGAGATCTTCCCGTACCTGACGGTGTTCGCCGTCGCCAACACCGCCCTGATCAACATGCTGATGGCGAGCCGGTTGATCTACGGACTGGGCCGGCAGCGAATCCTGCCGAAGTCCCTCAGTGCCGTGCTTCCGACGCGTCGCTCGCCGTGGGCCGCCATCGTCTTCTCGACGGTCATGGCACTGGTCCTGATCGTCGTGGTGAACCAGCTGCAGGGAAACTCGGTCGTCAGCGCACTGTCCGGAACGACCGGACTACTGCTGCTGTGCGTGTTCGCAGTGGTCAACGTCGCCAACTTGGTGCTCAAGCGCAAAAAGGAGACGACGGGCTTCAGCGCGCCGCTCTGGGTCCCGGTCACCGGAGGCACCCTGTGCCTGTTCCTCGTCGGACCGTGGGCCCGCACCGATGCGCAGATGATTCAATACCGCATCGCCGGCGCGATGCTGCTGCTCGGTGTGGCGCTGTGGGTGGTGACGTTCTTCGTCAACCGCGCCACCCAGGGCAAGTCGCGCTTCATCGACGTCGAAGCGTTGGACCGCGACGAGAAGGCGAATCTCGGTGACCGGGTGCGTGATCGTGGAGACGGCAAGGACTGAGCTCGTGGGGAGGTGCGCCCCGCGGCTCCTGCCGACGGGGGTGTGGGCTCGCGAGAAGGGGTGCGCACACCCTGTGCAGCGTCAGTCGAGGTGGAGGCTCGGTGCACTTTCCCCCGATGGTCGCTTTCCGAGGTTGCCCCGGCTGCCTCCTGCGCGCGCCTTCTCGTACTTGACCGCCTGCTTAGGGCTCAGTGTCCGAGCGCGTCCGTTCGAATCGACGACGTGAACGATGTGCCACGTCTCGGCCGCTGCTCGGGCAACCACTGCCTCCTTGCCGATGATGTCCGCATGAGCCTTGACGTGCGAGTCGACTGTGTTCAGGGCTTCGCTCGTGGCAACGGGAAGTGAACCCGGCTCACAGAAGTGCTCGAACGTGCGCCACCAGCCGTACATGTGCTTCTCCTTGCGTCGGTGTGCGGGAGACCAGTACCGCACACCCTTGTCGCGAGGCGCACACCCCTGCAGCACGGCAATGCGCCGCACTCGGGAGCTTCCTCAGCAAGCGCACACCCTTCCGGTGAAGCGCACACCTCTTACTGCCGACTGCAGCGGGTGTGCGCTCACCTGAAGGGGTGTGCGCACCCTGTGCAGCTCCGGAACTCACCGCGGTCCGGCGTCACGCCTCCAAGCGCACGCTCTCTTCGTGGAGCGCACACCCCGTGCAGCCCCGGAACGCACCGCGGACCAGCGTCACGCCCCCGAGCGCACACTCTTTCCGTGAAGCGCACACCCCCTACCGCCGACTGGAGAGGGTGCACACTCACCAGAAGTGGTGTGCACACCCCCTGCCGCACCGCCCCCAGCCGCACGCCCCCCACGCGCCAGCACCCCTCCAACCTGCACCGATTTGGCCACCGGAAGGTCGCTCCTCTACACTTGACCGGTTGCCCGGGTACCGTCATGCCTGCATACGACCCGAGCTACTCAGGTTTCTTGCCATGATGCTCGAAACACCCGCCAGTGCTCACGTCTGCACTGGCAGGAGCGCAACCCCTGACCGGCAACAGTCGGTCAGGACAGAACACTTCGCTGTAGGCCCACGACGGGACGAGTCAGGCCCTGCTACCAGGGCACCAGCTCGCACGTGCTGTATGGGAACCGCTGCGAGAAAGGGCCATGAACTCTGTCATGACCATGACCGACCCGATCGCAGACTTCTTGACACGTCTGCGCAACGCCAACTCGGCGTACCACGATCAGGTGAAGCTGCCTCACTCGAAGATCAAGGCGAACATCGCCGAGATCCTCAAGCGTGAGGGCTACATCTCCGAGTACCGCACCGAGGACGCCGAGGTGGGCAAGACCCTCATCGTCGACCTCAAGTACGGTCCCAGCCGCGAGCGCAGCCTCGCCGGTGTGCGACGGGTGTCCAAGCCCGGACTGCGTGTGTACGCAAAATCCACCAATCTGCCCAAGGTGCTCGGCGGCCTCGGCGTGGCGATCATCTCCACGTCCACCGGCTTGCTGACCGATCGCCAGGCGGCCAATCAGGGCGTCGGCGGCGAAGTCCTCGCGTACGTCTGGTAAGGGAGGCCACCACTATGTCGCGTATCGGAAAGCTTCCTGTGACAGTTCCCGCCGGAGTCGATGTCACCATCGCCGGCCAGGATGTCACCGTCAAGGGCCCCAAGGGCACCTTGAGTCTCACCATCGCAGAGCCGATCACCATCGCCAAGAACGATGACGGATCCCTCTCGGTTTCTCGGCCCGACGACGAGCGTCGTAGCCGCTCGCTCCACGGCCTCTCGCGCACTCTCGTCGCGAACCTCATCACGGGTGTGACCACCGGTTACACCACGAAGATGGAGATTCACGGCGTCGGTTACCGCGTGGCACTGAAGGGCAGCGACCTCGAGTTCGCTCTCGGCTACAGCCACCCGGTGCCGATCACGGCGCCCGACGGCATCACCTTCGCAGTCGAGACGCCCACCCGATTCTCGGTTTCGGGTATCGACAAGCAGAAGGTCGGCCAGATCTCTGCCAACATCCGTCGTCTCCGTCGTCCCGACCCGTACAAGGGCAAGGGCGTTCGGTACGAGGGTGAGCAGATCCGCCGCAAGGTCGGAAAGACAGGTAAGTGATGAGCAACTCTGCACCAACTTCGAACCCGAAGCGCATCCCGCTGGGCAAGGACGCGTCCACGCGTCGTCGCCTGTCCAAGACGCGCCGTCACTTCCGCCTGCGCAAGAAGGTGTCCGGCACTGCCGAGCGCCCTCGCCTCGTGGTCAACCGCTCGTCGCGTCACCTGCACGCACAGCTCATCGACGACCTGACCGGCCGCACTCTCGCGTCCGCGTCCAGCATCGAAGCCGATGTGCGTGCGACGGAGGGCGACAAGAAGGCCCGTGGCGCGAAGGTCGGCGCACTCATCGCCGAGCGTGCCAAGGCAGCCGGCATCGACGCTGTGGTCTTCGACCGCGGCGGCCACGGTTATGCCGGACGCATCGCGGCACTCGCCGATGCAGCTCGCGAAGGCGGGTTGAAGTTCTGATGACCAACGCAGCGAAGATTCAGCTCATCAACGGAAGGACAGCCTGATGCCGGGACGTCAACGGCGTGACGGCGGAAGCGGACCCGCCGGAGCCAACAGTGGACCCAATGCGGCCGGAGGTGACAACCGTGGCGGTGGAGACAACCGCGGCGGCGGTCGCGGCGGTCGCGATCAGCGTGGCGGAAACGCCCCGGAGAAGAACAACCTCGAGCGCGTAGTCGCGATCAACCGCGTCTCCAAGGTCGTGAAGGGTGGTCGTCGCTTCAGCTTCACCGCCCTCGTGATCGTCGGAGACGGCAACGGACTGGTCGGCGTCGGCTACGGCAAGGCCAAGGAAGTTCCCGCAGCCATTCAGAAGGGTGTCGAGGAGGCTCGCAAGAGCTTCTTCCGCGTCCCGCTGATCGGTAGCACGATCACGCACCCCGTCCAGGGTGAGGCTGCGGCCGGTGTGGTCATGCTGCGCCCGGCAAGCCCCGGTACCGGTGTCATCGCCGGTGGCGCGGTGCGTGCCGTGCTCGAGTGTGCAGGTGTCCACGACATCCTCGCCAAGTCGCTCGGTAGCGACAACGCGATCAACGTCGTGCACGCCACCGTTGCAGCTCTCAAGAGCCTGCAGCGTCCGGAAGAGGTCGCGGCTCGTCGTGGTCTGCCGATCGAGGACGTTGCTCCCGCCGGTATGCTGCGCGCTCGCGCCCAGGCAGCAGCAGCAGCAGGGAGTGCAGCACATGGCTGAGCTCAAAGTCACCCAGATCAAGAGCACCATCGGTCAGAAGAAGAACCAGCGTGACAGCATCCGCACGCTGGGCCTCAAGAAGATCCGCCAGTCGGTCATTCGCGAGGACACCCCGCAGACACGCGGTCTGATCAATGTGGTGCGTCACCTCGTCACCGTTGAGGAGGTCACCAAGTGACCATCAAATTGCATCACCTTCGCCCGGCACCGGGTTCGAAGAGCGCCAAGATCCGCGTCGGTCGCGGTGAAGCCGGCAAGCGCGGTAAGACCGCCGGTCGCGGTACGAAGGGTACGGGCGCTCGCAAGAACGTTCCCGCACGCTTCGAGGGTGGACAGATGCCGCTGCACATGCGGCTTCCGAAGCTCAAGGGCTTCACCAACCGCAACCGTGTCGAGTACCAGGTCGTGAACCTGGTCGACATCGAGCGTCTGTTCCCCGAGGGCGGCGAGATCTCCAAGGACGATCTCGTGGCCAAGGGTGCAGTGCGCAAGAACCGCCTGGTCAAGATCCTTGGCGACGGCGACTTCTCGGTGAAGGCGAACATCACCGCCGACAAGTTCACCGGCAGTGCCAAGGAAAAGATCACCGCAGCCGGTGGGTCCACCACCGAGTTGTGAGTGACGTCGGTGTCGCCCGCACAGGGTGAACGCCACCGATACGGACCGATGGCCGTGGTACGACTTCGTGCTACGGCCATCGGCCTTTCAGCGTCCCGCGAGTGTGCTGCCCGGCTGGGTAGGACTCCGTGCTCGCGGGCGCTGTTAGAGTTCGACGGGGCGCTGCTGCGCCCCGACCATCTCCCTCGTTAGTCACCCCGTCCAGGAGGATCGTTGCTTTCCGCCTTTGTGTCGGCCCTCAGGACACCTGACCTGAGACGGAAGATCCTCTTCACGCTCGGCCTGATCGCTCTCTATCGGTTCGGCGCGACGCTTCCGTCGCCCGGTGTCGACTACGGCAACGTCCGCCAGTGCATCGATCAGGTGTCCGGCGGCGATTCCGCCGGTATCTACTCGCTGATCAACCTGTTCTCGGGTGGCGCGCTGCTCCAACTCTCCGTGTTCGCGATCGGCATCATGCCGTTCATCACGGCGAGCATCATCGTCCAGCTCCTCACCGTGGTCATCCCGCGGTTCGAGGAACTCCGCAAGGAGGGCCAGGCCGGCCAGGCGAAGATGACGCAGTACACGCGCTATCTGTCCATCGCGTTGGCGATCCTCCAGGCCACCGGTCTGGTGGCTCTGGCGTCGCGCGGTCAGCTGCTGCAGGGCTGCAACCTCGACATCATCGCCGACCCGTCGATCTTCGGGTTGGTCACGATCGTGCTGGTCATGACCGCGGGTGCTGCCCTGGTCATGTGGTTCGGCGAGATCATCACCGAGCGCGGCGTCGGCAACGGCATGTCGCTCCTGATCTTCGCCGGCATCGCCTCGCGTATCCCGTCCGAGGGCAAGTCCATTCTGGACAGCCGCGGCGGCATCGTGTTCGCTCTGGTCTGCCTGGCAGCACTGGCGATCATCGTCGGCGTCGTCTTCGTCGAGCAGGGCCAGCGTCGTATCCCCGTGCAGTACGCCAAGCGCATGGTGGGTCGTCGTATGTACGGCGGGTCGTCGACCTACCTGCCGCTGAAGGTCAACCAGGCCGGCGTCATCCCGGTGATCTTCGCGTCCTCGCTGCTGTACCTGCCCAACCTCATCGCTCAGCTGACCAATGCCAGCACGGCGGCGGACCCGAGTTGGTGGCAACGCGCCATCAACACGTATCTGGTGAACCCGGCGAACCCGGTGTACATCGCGATCTACTTCGGCCTCATCGTCTTCTTCACGTACTTCTACGTCGCCATCACGTTCAACCCCGAAGAGCGTGCCGACGAGATGAAGAAGTACGGCGGATTCATCCCGGGCATCAGGCCGGGACGTCCGACGGCCGACTACCTCAATTTCGTTCTCAGCCGCATCACGCTGCCCGGTGCGATCTACCTCGGCACCATCGCTGTGCTTCCCAACCTGTTCCTCGACATCGGTAACTCCGGTGGCGCCCAGAACCTGCCGTTCGGCGGAACCGCGGTGCTCATCATGGTGAGCGTGGGACTGGACACGGTGAAGCAGATCGAAAGCCAGCTGATGCAGCGCAACTACGAAGGGTTCCTCAAGTGAGACTCGTCCTCCTCGGTCCTCCCGGAGCCGGCAAGGGCACTCAGGCGACGCTGTTGTCCGAGAAGCTCGGTATCCCGCACATCTCCACCGGCGACCTGTTCCGCGCGAACATCGGCCAGCAGACCCCGCTGGGCATCGAGGCCAAGAAGTACCTCGATGCAGGCGACCTGGTTCCGAGCGAGCTGACCGTCGACATGGTCCGCGACCGTCTCGCGGAGCCCGACGCGGTCAACGGCTTCATTCTCGACGGGTTCCCGCGCTCGACCGGACAGGCAGATTCGCTGTCGTCCATCCTCGAGGACGCCGGCACGTCACTCGATGCCGTCGTTTCCTTCGTCATCGACGAGGACGTCGTCGTCGAGCGGATGCTCGCTCGTGGCCGCGAGGACGACAAGGAAGACGTCATCCGCAACCGGATGAAGGTCTACCGCGACGAGACCGCCCCGCTGCTCGAGTACTACTCGGGTCACGGCCGGTTGGTCACTGTCGGCGCTGTCGGCGAGGTCGACGACGTCAACAAGAAGGTCATCGACGCGATCCAGAGCGACGACTGACCCATGGGTTTCGGACGCAGACGCAAGGTGGTCCCGTTCCGCAGCGCCGGTGAGCTCGATGCCATGGCTGCGGCGGGGGCTGTCGTCGGTGCAGCGCTGGTCGCGGTTCGTGACGCAGCAAAGCCCGGCGTCTCGACGCTCGAGCTCGACCGGGTCGCGGAAGCCGTGATCCGCGACGCGGGCGCCGTGCCCTCGTTCCTCGGCTACCACGGTTTCACCGGCAGCATCTGCAGCTCCGTCAACGACCGCGTCGTCCACGGAATCCCGTCGGCCGACGACATCCTGGCCGAGGGCGATCTCATTTCCATCGACTGCGGAGCCATTCTCGACGGATGGCACGGCGACTCGGCATGGACGTTCGGCGTCGGCACCGTCATCGAGGCGGACGAGATGCTGAGCGAGGCCACGCGTTTGTCGATGGAGGCGGGTATCGCGGCGATGCTTCCCGGGAACCGCCTCACCGACGTCTCCCACGCCATCGAGCAGGGAACACACGCAGCGGAGAAGGCACACGGCCGCGCGTACGGCATCGTCGACGGCTACGGCGGGCACGGTATCGGACGCGAGATGCACATGGAGCCGTTCCTGGCCAACGAAGGGGCGCCCGGCAAGGGCCCCGAGCTCGTGGTCGGATCGACTCTGGCGATCGAGCCGATGTTGACTCTCGGTACCTACGAGACCCGCGTGCTGGACGACGACTGGACCGTCGTGACCACCGACGGCTCGCGCTCCGCGCACTGGGAGCACACCGTCGCGGTCACCGAGGACGGGCCGAGAATCCTCACCCTGCGTCCGTAGCTGCGCCCGGGCCGACGGTCACCGGCGTGCGCCGCGGTATCCCACGTCCGTCGGTTCGAGGTCGCCGAGGTGTCCGAGACCCAGCCTCACGACCATGGACGTGTCCAGGTTCGTCGGTCGCACCGGCGTGGTCCCGACGTACGCGCGGACAGCGCCGGACACCAGGCGGTGGATCGCCGGTGACGGATCGGGAAGATCGTGTACCGTCCGCAACTGCGGAGGACAGACCGCCGACAGGATCTGCGGTGCACTCCCGCGCAGTCGCGAGGGGAGTATGCGTGCAGCGAAGGCGTCGGTGAGTGACCGTGCGACGGCTCGCCCCTCCGGACTCGGTGCGTACTCTCGCTTCTCGTAGTCGGCGGCCCACCGTTCCATCTCCGCGCGGGACGTCGGAATGCGCTGCAGGCGTTGCAGTTCCGCCGTCGTACGCCAGAAGTTCCAGTGCGCGTCCAGCTCGGCCGGGGTGAACGGTGATCGGGCGAGGTCGGAGGTGATGCGGTGTGGATCGAGCGCGAGTGTGGCCAGCGTGTACAGAGCATCGTCGTTGCGTATCGGGAAGTGATCATGGATGGCGTTGAGCCGACCGATCCACGCCCGCCCCACATCCGACTCGGGTCCGTGGTCGAGGAGACGAGCGAAGAACAGCAGAGTGTCGTCGTTCCGCGTGAGCGGATCGGTCATGATGTCGCCGGTTCCTCGCCGATGGAGGATGCGTGCCATCGACGGGACTGCCACCTGCTTCATGAAGGCGACCGTGAACAGGGCGTAGGTCAACGCGGGTGAGCCGTGAAGCACCACGAGCGAGAGTCGCGCGATCTCGGCGGAGTCGCGATCGGGATCGAGAGCTCGGATCCTGCGGGTGACGGCGGCACCGGTCCGACGCGTCACCACGTCGGGTCCAGACGAACGGCGGTGCGACCCGCGAGATCGACCTGCACTCGGGCGCGGCCGTCGTCGTCGGACTGGACGGCCTCGGTCACCGCACCGCGCACCCGATACGTCCGTCGCGGCACCAGCCGATCGACGACGAGGGTGACCCGGCTGCCGGTCGCTCCCGGAAACAGGACGAGGTCCAGGTCTCGGCCGTCGCTGACCGCACGCGCGACGAGGACGTCCGGGTAGGGGGCTTCGGCGAGTTGCGGACCGGTGAGCCACTGTGTCGGGAGACCCGCGCCGACCAGATCGCGGTTCGCAGCGGGTCGTGAGAAGCGCGCCATCAGTGCGTACAGGTTTCCCTGCGTCGACAGTCCTTCGTAGCGCGCGACGCCGTCCTGATCGCTGCGGCGTCCGACCGAGTCGACGTAGTCCAGAGCATCGTCGGCCACCTCGATATCGCCGACCTCGCGGGCGGTCAGTGCGAGGAAGACGTGGGCGAACGCGTCGCTACCGAACGAGTAGTCCCCGGCATCGCACCGGGTCGCTGCCGATCGTGGCAGTCGGTAGTGGTGTCCGTCGTGGGTCAGTGCGTCGCGTCGTGTGAGCCACCACGATCGGTGCGAGAGATCGGGGGCGAAGGCACCCAGCCAATAGGTGGTGGGGAGTGTGACACCCTGCCCGGCCCAGATGTTCCAGGACATCCCGAGGGTTTCGTTGCGCACCCCGATGGATCGTCCGTCGGGTCTCTGGAACTCCATCTCGTAGCTGCGGTGGATGTCGTCCTGCAGGTCGGCGACGTACTCGGTTCCGTGTAGCCGGTCCGACAGTTGCATCGTGATGACGCCGAACGCGTTGCACACCGGATAGATCCACCTCGGCTCGCACGAGAAGAGCGTGAACGGCGACGCCGTCATGTTGCGGTGGATCGACGCGGCCAGGGCGGGAAAATCGTGGTCGTACCGGACGTCGTCGGACCACACATAGCTGAGCCCGCCCGGACGGGAGAAGCGGTCGTCCCCGAAACTCTCGTACATTCCCACCGCAGCCCCCTGCCACCCGGTGAGCATGACGTTGTCCCGGTTTCGCACCGGATCGCGTCCGAGGGAAAATCGTCCCCAGGCGTTCTCGAGCGGCCAGTACCCCCACACCCGGCGATCGCCCATCTTGACGACGGCATTGCGCTGCGCCTCGGCGAGGTAGCCAGAGAACGCCGGCGTGTGCGTGTACCGGTACATCGAGAGGGCGTAGCCGAGAATCGACAGTTGGTAGCGCAGTGCCGCCTCGCGGAACTGGTCCCGGTGGTCGAATCCGTCGAAGTTCTCGAGGGGCTGCAATCCCAGATCGAGTGCGAGGCGCAGGTGTGCGAGATCGTCCTCCGATGCGGTGCGTACGTCCGGTTCGCTCGTGGACGGCAGCGCGGTCTCGAACCACGTGACCGACTCCAACTCGTCGTTGAGGCGGTGTGCGGTGGACATCTGTCGGCGGTGCCGCACGAGGTGGACAGCGCCGGCGACGAGCACCGCGCCGGGCACGACCAGGGCGGGACCCACGATCGCGGCGTGATGGTGGCCTTCGTGGAGCGCCGCGGTGCTCACGATCGACAGCACGTAGACCGCGATCGGTGCCACGGCGGCACCGACCATCCACCACACGAGCAGCGACACGGCGAACGCTGCGAGTGTGATCAGCGCGTGTACCGGGTGCCCGGCGGCCAGGTGACCTGCGCCCGGCCAGAACGCACCGATCGCGGCGAGACGCAGTGGACCGTGGGACGTCGCGGCGACCACGACCGTGACGACGAGGATCCCGCTGTAGACGTACGCGGTGCGGCGGAGCCTCGAGGCGGTGGCGGGAGCGAGGACGGGCCGCGAACTGGGCAGCAAGCGCGCCGGTCGGATGCGGCCGAGCCGGGGAGGCGACGAGACGCTCATGCTGCGACTCCGACCGTCATGGTGTCCGTCACCGTGCGCGTGGCGACCGGGGGTCGCCGGGCAGGCGCGGACGTCGATCCGCCGAGGAGGGCGCTCCACGCCCGTGAGGCGACGCGAATGCCGACCATGACCAGGACCGGGAGGACGCAGCAGAGCATGAGCCACCTCTTTCGAAACCGGAACGTACCAGTTCCGGAATTTTAGGTCGGGTCGGTGGTGGTGTCAACGCTCACCGGCGAACCGGCATGGCACCATGGCGTCGTGACCACGCCGATCAGCGACCGCCCGTACGGCGGCGCGAGCGCGAAGGAACGGCGCTCCGCCCGGCGGCGCCGCGTGAGCACGGCGGTGCTCGATCTCGTCGACGAGCGGGGTATCTCGGCGCTGACCGTGGGAATCGTCTGCGAACGAGCGGCGGTATCCAAGCGGCACTTCTACGAGACGTTCGACAACCTCGACGACGCGGCCGGCAGCACCCTGTCCGACGTGTTGGAGGAGGTGGCCACACGGATCGGCGTCGTCTCGGTCGACACCGGACAAGGCTCCGATCTCATCGAGGTGACCGTTCGAGCCGTGCTGTCGGCCTTCGACGACAAGCGCCTTGCTCGGCTGTACCTCGAAGCGCCCGGCAACGACGGCTTACGGTCCGCCCGTGACCGTGCTGTCGCTCGGTTCGTCGACGGCTTCCTGTCCACGCTCGCGGTGGGCGCCGTGGACGACCCTCGTGCTCGCCTCGTCGCCCACCTCCTGGTGGCAGGGTCCACCGAGGTCGTCGCGATGTGGTTGCGCGGCGACGTGGCCCTTTCTCGTGACGACCTCGTCTCGACACTCGTCGAGCTGGGCACGGACGCACTGGTCAGGATCCGGGCGTCGGGGAGCCTCGACTAGGCCCAGTGCTCGGCCGGGACCTGCTCCGACGCCTTCGGTGCGTCCGGGGGAGTTCCGTCACCGAACGGTCGGCCGCCCAACGCCTCTCGGCCGTGCGGGCTGAGCCAGCTCGACAGGTCCGGACCCTTGGGAACGATGCCGGTCGGATTGATGTCGGTGTGCACCTCGTAGTAGTGCGACTTGATGTGGGCGAAGTCGGTGGTGTCGCCGAACCCCGGCGTCTGGAACAGGTCTCGGGCGTACGCCCACAGCACCGGCATCTCGGACAGCTTGCTGCGATTGCACTTGAAGTGGCCGTGGTACACCGGATCGAACCGGGCCAACGTCGTGAACAGCCGCACGTCTGCTTCGGTGATGGTGTCGCCCACCAGGAACCGCTGGTTCTCCAGTCGCTCGCTCAACCAGTCCAGCCGTGAGAACAGGGCGTCGTACGCCTTCTCGTACGCGCTCTGCGAGCCGGCGAAGCCGCACTTGTAGACGCCGTTGTTGACGTCGTGGAAGATCAGCTCGGCGACCTCGTCGATTTCCCCGCGCAGAGCTTCCGGGTAGAGATCGGGTGCGCCCTCGCGATGGAACTGCGTCCATTCCGTCGAGAAGTCCAGCGTCATCTGCGGGTAGTCGTTGGTCACGACCTGGCCGGTGGACACCTCCACCATCGCCGGGACCGTGATGCCGCGCGGGTAGTCCGGGAACCGCGCGAAGAAGGCGTCCTGCAGGCGCGGGATCTTCAGGACGGGATCGAGTCCGTCGGGGTCGAGATCGAACGTCCAGCTCCGCTTGTCGTGGGTGGGTCCGCACACACCCATCGAGATCGCGTCCTCGAGGCCGAGGAGTCTGCGCACGATGATCGCGCGGTTGGCCCAGGGGCACGCGCGAGCGACGACGAGGCGGTAGCGCCCGGCTTCGACGGGGTAGCCGTCGCGCCCGTCCGCGGTGATGCGGTCCTCGATGTAGTTCGTGTCGCGGTCGAAGCCGCCCTTTTCCACGTAGGACGGGGTGCCGCTGTCGGTGCTCATGGTCGTAACCTACCCGGGTGGAGTCAATTCCATCCCGATGCGCACGCCGAGCTCGGTGAAGCCGAGCGACCGGCCGAACAGACGGGCCGGCGCGTTGTCCACCGGAACTGCCCACTGGGGGATCAGGCCCGCGTCGATGGCCTCGTTCGTGGCCAGGCGGGCCGCTGTCGCGCCGAAGCCTTTCCGGCGGTAGGACGGTGTGGTCACCGCGACCGTGTCCGCGAGGAATCCGCGCCACTCGACGTATCCGGCCGTCGCTGCCGGGGTCGCGTCCGACTCGCCCATCGCGTCGTCGAACACCGTGAACCACGAGTCGACGCCGAAGGACCTGATACCCGCGGCATCGTCGGGCGGTACGGAGGCGACGACGCGGTCGGCGTCGGCTCCCTCGTGCGAGATCAGGGGATGTCCGACGCGGATCTCGTCGCGACTGTCGTCGAGGTAGGCGAGCACGATCGGGCCTCCGCATCGCCCGCGCCGTGACCCCGCGACGTCCGCGAGACCGTCCCGCGTGGCCAGGACGTCGTTGGAGACGCCCTCGGCGCGTTCGATGATCTGCTCCGGTCCGACGAGGACGGCGTGGCCGTCGAGGACGACGAACATGACGCGGTCGGAGTCGTCGTCGACGACGTGCAGGCGGCCTGCGCCGTCCAACGAGGCGTCGTCGGGCAGTCCGAGTTCGCGTGCCCAGGCGAGCCGGACGATGTCGATCTGGTGGGTATTCATCGGCGTCCACGGTAGTCGGGCCGTTTGCATCGGAAGTATTCGGCGCCGTATATTCCAACTGGAATATATGAGATGGCGGGGGGAATCGTGGGAACGCAGGTGAGCACTCTCGGGATCGCCGTCCTGGCGTGCTTGTTCGAGCGGCCGATGCACCCCTACGAGATGTATCAACTCCTGCTCGAGCGGAACGA
Organism: Rhodococcus sp. MEB064; assembly: GCF_000834565.1. Lineage (NCBI taxonomy): Bacteria > Bacillati > Actinomycetota > Actinomycetes > Mycobacteriales > Nocardiaceae > Rhodococcus > Rhodococcus sp. MEB064. The sequence continues at coordinate 86,039 of NZ_JXQS01000024.1, read as the reverse complement.
CGACAGGCTGCTCAAGGTCAGACCCGGATCGCTCTATCACGCAGTGGACCGGCTGGCGGCCGCAGATCACATCGTCGCGGTCGGCACGGAGCGCGAGGGCAATCGGCCGGAGCGCACCACCTACGACGTCACGCAGTCGGGGCGCGATGCCTTGACGTCCACTCTCCGCAGCCTTCTCGCGACTCCGGTCCCCGAGTACTCACAGTTCACGCTCGCCCTCAAGGAGTCGCACAACCTGCCCGCCGCCGAAGTGTCCGTGCTGGTCCGTGAGCGGATCGCGCATCTCGGGAAGGACCTCGACGAGATGCGCATCATGACCGCCGCGATCACCGCGCGGCATTCCCCGCGACTCTTCTCCGTCGGCCTGGAGTACACCGTCGCACTCCGCGAGGCCGAACTCGCCTGGCTCCGGGCATTCGTCGACGACATCGACACCGGACGCCTTCCCTGGCTCGACGCGATCATCGCCGAGAAACACCACCACATGACACGACAGGATCGATGATGACCAGCACCACCGTGCCCACTGCGAAGGAGGCGTCCCCCTGGGTCGCACTCTGGACGCTCTGCCTGGGCTTCTTCATGATTCTGGTCGACACGACCATCGTCGCCGTCGCGCAACCCGCGATCCTCGCGGGACTGCAGACCGACATCTCCAACGTGATCTGGGTGACCAGTGCGTACCTCCTGGCCTACGCGGTGCCACTACTGGTCACCGGTCGCCTGGGTGACCGCTTCGGACCCAAGAACCTCTACATCGCCGGACTCGTCGTCTTCACGCTGGCGTCGCTGTGGTGCGGAGTGTCGGGATCGATCGAGATGCTGATCGCGGCTCGTGCCGTCCAGGGTCTCGGTGCAGCGATGATCACGCCGCAGACGATGGCCGTCATCACGCGCATCTTCCCGAAGGACAAGCGCGGAGCGGCCATGGGCGCCTGGGGTGCCGTCGCAGGTGTCGCCACGCTGGTCGGTCCCTTGCTGGGCGGCGTCCTCGTCGACGCGTTCGGCTGGGAATGGATCTTCTTCATCAACCTCCCGGTCGGTGTCGTCGCCATCGCGCTCGCCGTCAAGTTCGTCCCCACGCTCCCCACCAACGAGCACAAGTTCGACATCCCCGGCGTCGTGTTGTCCGCCGTCGGTCTGTTCTTCATCGTCTTCGGATTGCAGGAGGGACAGAAGTACGACTGGAACGGGTGGATCTGGACCTCGATCGGCGCCGGCATCGTCGTGTTCGCGGCGTTCATCGTGTGGCAGTCGCGTAACCGCAACGAGCCGTTGGTGCCGCTGGGACTGTTCCGCGACCGCAATTTCTCGTTGTCCACCATCGGCATCGCCGCGATGGGCTTCGCCATGACCGGCATGATGCTGCCGATCATGTTCTACGCACAGAGCGTGACCGGCTTGACCCCCACTCGGTCGGCCTTGCTGTTCGTGCCGATGGCCGTGCTCACCGGCGTCCTCGCTCCCAACGTCGGTCGTCTGGTGGACCGGGTGCACCCCCGCTACATCGCGGGATCGGGTCTGACTCTGCTGACCGTCGCGCTCGTGTGGCTGGCGATGGAGATGACCCCCACCGCCTCCATCGTCCGACTGCTGATGCCGATCGCGCTGATGGGCGTCGCCAACGCGCTGATCTGGTCCCCGCTGGGCGCCACGGCAACCCGTAACCTGCCGATGTCGCAGGCCGGTGCCGGCAGCGGCGTCTACAACACGATGCGCATGGTCGGATCCGTCCTCGGCAGCGCCGGCATCGGTGTTCTGATGCAGTCACGTATCTCCGCGGAGGTGCCGTTCGCCGGCGCCGCCGGTGCGTCGGCAGAGCTGTCTGCGGGTCGCATCCCGGCCGAGGTCGCAGCCCCCTTCGCCACGGCACTCGGCCAGTCGCTGTACCTGCCCGCGGCCGTGCTGCTCATCGGCGCCGTTGCCACCGCGTTCTACGCCCGCCCGTCCTTCGGCGGTGCACCTGTCGTCGACAAGCCGGTCGCGTCCCGAGAAGCGGAACCGGCCGTCCCGGTGGGTACGACGCCCGTGTCATGATTCGGCGATGAGCGAGAAGCCGACCAGACTCGAACGCACGACGACCGACGCCGGTGCGGAGGTCGCCACCCTGACGTTCGCGCACGGTCCGCTGAACCTGTTCGACCAGGCCATGTTCGACGCCGTCACCGCCGACATCGCCGATCTGGTGGCCAGCCCTCCCCGCGCAGTTCTGCTGCGTGCGGAGGGCAAGGTCGTCTCCGGCGGTGTCGACGTGCACGTGTTCGACGGGTTGTCCGAAGCCGAGGGAACGCGATTGTGGGAAGGGTTGTTCGACGCGATCGCCCATCCCCTCGAGTCACTGCCCTGCCCGGTGGTCTTCGCGGCCCACGGCCTGACCCTGACGGCCGCCCTCGAGATCGCATTGGCGTGCGACATCATCCTGGCGTCACCGAAGGCCAAGTTCGGGCTCGTGGAAACCGTGGTGGGCCTGACCCCGTCGATGGGCGGACCGCAGCGGATGGCGGAGCGCGCCGGCAGCGGCCGTGCCCGGGAGTTCGTCATGACCGGCGACCTGTACTCGGCGGAGACGCTGCGCGAGTGGGGTGTGGTCAACCAGGTCCACGACGATGTCGACACCGCAGCGCGGGCACTGGTTGCACGGCTGGCCGACGGACCCACCCGTGCCCACGCCGCGACGAAGGAGATCATCGGAGCCTGGCGGTCGGGCGGTGTGCGACACGCTGATTCGATGACGTCCGCGGTCTCGGGTGCACTGTTCGAGACCGAGGATCTGCAGGGCGCGGTGCGCACATTCCTGGACCTCGGCCCCGGCAACGCGACCTACACCGGCCGCTAGCTCACCAGCGCGCGCCGAAGCGCAGCCACGGAATCGGCGTCGATGCCGAGCCAGTCGAGGTACCCCTCGAACGAGCCGTGCGCGGCGGTCATCGCGTCGAGACCTGCGCGGTAGTACTCCTCACGCACGCCGAGCAGGTCGTCGTCGAGATCGTCGGCGCTCACGTCGGCGTGGTCGACGATGTGCTGCCGCAACGGGTCCACTGCTGCTGCGCTGCGTAGATAGTCGGCGACGATGTCGTCCTCGACGACGCCGGCGGCGCGGAGCACTGTCGCGACGGTCCACCCCGCGCGGTCCTTCCCGGCGGCGCAGTGCGCCAGGACCGCGGAGCCACCGCTGACCGCGTCGACGACCGACCTGATGGCGATGCGGGCGCCCGGCAGGGTCGGGAACGCGCGGTACGCGCCGTCGAGGTATTCGCGGGCGGTGGCGGCGCGAGTGGTCCGCTCGTGCGGTGCAGCCTCCGTGGGGATGTACGGGACCGCGTGGACCCGTACCGACGCGGGCGTGCGATCCGACCCGAGTCGGCGCACCTCGGCCTCCCCGCGGAAGTCGAAGACGTCGGTGACGCCGAGATCCGTCAGCGCGCGTCGACCGTCGTCGGTGAGGTGGGTGAGAGCGGACGATCGAAACAGCACGCCGGAGCGTGTCCGGGACCCGTCGGTGGTGCGCAGACCGCCCGTGTCGCGGAAGTTCCACGCTCCCGCCAGGTGGAACTGGTCGTCGGGCACGGTGCTCTCGGCGGATCGACTCACTCGTCGACAGTAACCATCGCGCCGGCCACGTCGCTGTGGGGCACGCGATCGCGGTACGGCAGCCAGCGGCTCACCAGCGGTCCGAGATCGGCGACCGCTTCGCTCGACAGGAGCTCGCCGTGGCGCCACGGAACGGATTCGACGGTCATCGGTCCGGTGCAGTACCGAGCCCAGAACTCCGACATGCGCCCCAGCTGGTCGGCGGTGACGTCCGAGTCGATCATGAGTACCTCGCCGCCGAAGGACTCCGGCACGTGATCGTCGACGAGGGCGAACAGCGTGAGCATCGCCTTGGTGATCAGGCGGGCCTGGATGTCCGAGACCGGGAGCTGATCTCCGCCCATTGCCGACCACACCGCCCACAGCGCGTCGGGGGTCATGTCGGCGAGATCCTCGGTGAGGTGCTGGTAGGCGCCGAACATGGCGTCCGCCTGGGCCTTCTTCACATCGCTGCCCGCGACGACGCTGTGTACCGGGTCGAGGAGCGTGAGGGACGCGACGGGGAGACCGCTCGATTCCATGCGGGCTGCGACGGCATGGGCGAGCACGCCGCCGACCGACCAGCCCACGAGGTGGTACGGCCCGTCCGGATCGACTCGACGGATCTCGGCGACGTAACGGTCGACCACCTCGGCCATCGTCGCCGGCGCGAAATTCGGATCGGCGACGGCCGGTGTCTGCACGCCCCACAGCGGCCGCGTCGGTTCGAGGTGTCTGCCCAGCTCGAAGTAGGGCCAGGCGAGTCCCATCATCGGGTGGATGCAGAACACCGGTGCGAGGCCGTCGCCTCCGCCGAGTCGCATGACGGGTGCCACGGCCTCGGACGAGGCGAGGGACTCGTCGTCGTCTTCGCGGTCCAGGTGCTCCGCGATCGCGACGACGGTGCCGTGCGTGAACAGCAGTCTCAGCACCCGGTCCACCCCGGTGGCGCGACCGAGATGAGCGGCCACCCGCGTCGCCGACAGGCTGGTGCCACCGAGGGCGAAGAAGTCGTCGTCGCGTCCTACGAGCCCCAGCCCCAGGACGATGGCGAAGGCGTCCGCCACCATGTGTTCGGTCGGAGTCGAGGGCGCGCGGTACGCCGTCGGCGCGAACGTCGGCGTGGGAAGGGCAGCCCGGTCGAGCTTTCCCGACGTCGTGCGGGGGAGCTCGGACATCGTGACGATGCGGGTCGGCACCATGTACTGCGGCACGCGGTCCGCCACGACGTCCCGGACGGCGGTGACGTCGAGCGCATCGCCGCTCACGTAGGCCACCAGATGTTCGGCACCGGTGCCCGCGTCGCGATGCGCGATCACCACGGCCTGTGTCACCCCCGGATGGGCGAGGGCGGCGTTCTCGATCTCTCCGGGCTCGATGCGTAACCCGCGCAGCTTGATCTGGAAATCGGTACGGCCGAGGAACGACAACTCCCCGGACGAGTTCCACCGCACGAGGTCGCCCGTGCGGTACATCCGCTCACCGGGCCCCGCGAACGGTGCCGGCACGAAGCGAGCAGCCGTGAGCGCCGGTTGTCCGACATACCCGCGGGCGAGGTGCGAACCCGTCAGGTAGAGCTCGCCGACGCTGCCGAGCGGGACCGGCCGCAGGTGCGCATCGAGGACTACCGCCCCCACACCGCGTACCGGGGCCCCGATACCGACCGGCCGATCGCTGGAGATCGGGCCGTGTGCACTGGCCCAGATCGTCGTTTCGGTGGGGCCGTAGTCGTTGTACATCTCGCGCCCGACCGACCATGTGGCGGAGACCGAGTCGGGCAGGGCCTCGCCGCCTACGACGAGGACGCCCACGCAGTCGAGCCCGGCCGGGGACAGGGACTCGAGTACCCGCGGGGTGATGATCGCGTGGGTCACCCGCTGTCGGCGGATCAGTGCCGACAACTCGGTACCGCCGTGCACGGTCGGCGGAGCGAGAACCAGGGTGGCGACGTGGGCGAGCGCCATGAGCATCTCGGCGATCGACGCGTCGAACGTCGGGGACGCGACGGCGAGGACCCGTGCCGCGCCGGGAACCGATCGTCGACGCTGATCCTCCACGGCATCGGCGAGACCCGCGTAGGTGACCGTGACGCCCTTGGGCCGTCCCGTGGAGCCGGACGTGTAGATGACGTAGGCGGCCGACGTCGGCTGCAGCGTCGCCAGTCTCTCCGTGTCGACGACGTCGTCGTCGCTGTGACGGGACAGTGCCGCAACCACGTCGGGTTCGTCGAGCACGAGTCGCGGAATCCACGGGGCGGCAGGTCCGAGTGGCCCGGCGCGGTCGGCCGTCGTCACGACGATGACCGCATCGGAGTCCCGCAGGACGTGGGCGATGCGCTCGGTCGGGTGGGACGTGTCCACGGACAGGAACGCCGCTCCCGCGGCGGCCACGGCCCAGACGGACACCAGATGATCGATCGACCGGGGTAGCGCGAGAGCGACGACGGCATCGGGTCCGACACCGCACGCGATGAGTTCCCTGGCGAGACGGTGTGCACGGCTTCCCATCTCGGCGTAGGTCACGTCCACGTCGTCGGTGCGGACGGCGACGGCGTCCGGACGAGCTACGCGTGCGTCGGCGATGATGCGATCGAGTGTCCGCGGAGGGAGAGCCGGCGCACCGACACGAGTCGACATGTCGATGCGTTCGGACGGCTCCACGGTGTCGAGGTCGCGCACCGAGACGGAGGTGTCCCGGCTCATCGACCCCAGGGTGTGCACGAAGCGCCGCACGACGCGTTCGACAGTGCTGCGCTCGAACAGCTCGGTGGCGTAGGTGAGATCGACCAGCAGACGACCGTCATCCTCGGTCAGGGTCATCGAGAGGTCGAACTGGACTGAGGTGCCACCGAGGTCGAGGACCTCGACCGTCGGCGCGGTCGTCGGGAACGTGGGCGGGGTGACGTTCTGGAGAGTCAGCATCACCTGCACGACAGGGTGACTCGCCGTGGTCCGCACCGGATCGAGCGCCGACACGAGTAGGTCGAACGGCAGCGCCGCGTGGGCGAAGGCGTCGAGCGTGGTTTCGCGTGCCGCGGCGAGATGATCGGCGACGGAGCGCTCGGAGTCGACGGTGGTACGCAGGACAACGGTGTCGACGAACATGCCGACCGTCTCGTCGAGCGCAGGGTCGTCGCGGCCCGCGACCGCCGTCCCGATGGCGAGATCGTCGGTACCCGCCCATTGCGCGAGCACCAGGGACAGCGCGGTCTGCGCGAGCATGAACAGGGTGACGTCGTGGGCACGGGCGGCGGCTGCGAGCGCCGTCATCGCGTCCCTGTCGATCACGGCGTGCACTCGATCACCCTGGTGCGACGGCGTTCTCGGGCGTGGGTGGTCCGTCGGCAGTGCGAGGTCCAGGGGGAGACCGGCGAGCCGGTCGAGCCAGTACGCGAGGTGCCGCGAGACGGGGGAGGACGGGTCCTCCGGTGACCCGAGGGTCGCTCTTTGCCGCACCGCATGGTCGGCGTACTGCACGGGCAGCGGCGACAGGTCGGGCCGCCGTCCCCGCGCTCTCGCACCGTAGGCGGTGACGACGTCGCGCGTCAGCGGTGCCATGGACCATCCGTCCGCCGCGATGTGGTGCACGACGAGAACCAGCACGTGCTCGGTCGGCGATATCACGAGAAGCGTTGCGCGCAGAGGAGTATCGGTGACGACGTCGATGTGCACGGCGATCGCGTCGCGTACGGCGTCGGATACTGCGTCGGCATCGACGGTCACGACGGCGAGTGGTACGTCGACGCTCGGCAGGACCACCTGGTGGGGAACGCCGTCGATCGCGGGGTGGACCGTCCGCAGGATCTCGTGACGGTCGATCACGTCGCCCAGCGCGGACTGCAACGACTCGACGTCCAGACGTCCGGTGAGCGTCAGAGCGATGGGGACGACATAGCCTCCGCGGTCGGCGTCGATCCGGTTCAGGAACCACATGCGGTGCTGCGCGAAGGACAGGGGCACGCGATCCGGTCGCGGCACCGTCGTCAGGGCCGGTCGCACGGATGCCGGCGACTCGGTGAGGCTGCCCGCCAGCGCGGCGACCGTCGGGTGGTCGAAGACGGATCGGGCGGACACCTCGCGCACCGCCGCGACGGACACGTGGGCAGCCACCCGGGTCGCAGTGAGTGAATGTCCGCCGAGATCGAAGAAGTTGTCGTCGAGACCCGGATCCTCGGTCAGGTCCAGCACCGCGGCGAACGCGTCGGCAACCAGCCGCTGCTCCGATGTCACCGCGGGCCGGTGCGGCGCGCGGGCACCGCTGACCTCGGGTAGCGCGCGCCGATCGAGCTTGCCCGACGATGTCAGCGGGAACTCGTCGAGGACCACGACGTGGGTGGGCACCATGTACTGAGGAAGCGTGCGTGCCACGGCCTGCCGGAGGCGATCTGTCTGCACATCGGTTCCCACGACGTAGGCGACGAGGTGATCGTCCTGCACGAGGACGACGGCGCGCTCGACGCCCGGGTGTGCGGTCACCGCCGCGTCGATCTCTCCCAGTTCGATCCGCAGTCCACGGAGCTTGACCTGGAAGTCGTTGCGGCCGAGATAGTCCAGATCCCCGGTGCTCGTCCAGCGCACCCGGTCCCCGGTGCGGTACAGGCGGGTGCCGTGCGACGACGCGACGAACCGCTCGGCCGTCGACCCGGGACGGCCGACGTACCCACGAGCGAGGTGATCCCCCTCGAGGTACAGCTCGCCGGGGATCCCGATCGGGACCGGACGGAGGAAGGTGTCGAGCACGTGAGCGCCGACTCCGCGCACCGGTCGGCCGATGGTCACCGCGTCGTCGGGTCGCAGTGGTCCCTGGCTGGTGGCCCAGATCGTGGTCTCGGTAGGTCCGTAGTCGTTGAAGAATCGTCGGCCCGGCGCCCAGCGTGCGACGAGAGCCGGCGGGCATGCCTCACCCGCGGTGACCAACGATCGCAGGCCGGGAACACGTTCCGGCGTCATCGATTCGAGGACGCGCGGCGTGATGAGAGCGTGGGTCACCGCGCTGTCGGCGACGAGTCGCTCCAGGGCGGGTCCGCCGAAGACGTCGGGCGGTGCGACGACGAGCGGTGCCGACAGGGACAGTGCGATGAGGAGTTCGGCGATCGACGCGTCGAAGGTCGGCGAGGCGACGGCGAGCACTCGAGCGTCCCCGACGCCGCGCAGACGCTGATCCCAGAGTGCGTCCACGAGACCGCGATGAGTCACGCCCACGCCCTTGGGAACTCCCGTCGACCCGGACGTGTGGATGACGTACGCGAGCGTGTCCGGGTGGATGGCTCCGAGACGGTCGTCGGCCGTCACGGCTGCCTCGCTCGTGACGGCATCGTCCAGCGAATCGACCGACACGGAGTGCAGATCGGCCAGGGGGCCTCCGGCGGTGACGGCGAGGAGCACGCCGACCTCGGTGACGATGTGCGACAACCGTTCCGCGGGCCCGGACGGGTCGACCGGTAGGAACGCGGCGCCCGTCTTGGCGACCGACCACACGGCGGTGATCTGGTCCAGCGATCGAGGCAATGCGAGGGCGACCACCGATCCGGGGCCGACGCCGGCGTCCATCAGCACGCGTGCCCACCGGTTGGATCGCCGATCGAGCTCGTCGTAGGTCAGGGTCCGGTCGGCGATCACTGCCGGTCCGGTGGGGTTCCCGGCGACGGCGTCGGCCAGCAATCGGGGGAGCACGCGCGGCGGTAGGCCCGCGCTGCCGTGCTGCGAGAGCAGCAGAGCCCGCTCCGACGGATGCAGGATTTCGAGGGCACCGATGCGCTCGAACGGTCGACGCGCCACTCCGTCGAGAACGCGGAGGAGAATGTCGCCGATACGCGCCGCGGTGCGGTGATCGAACAGGTCCACCGCGTAGGTCAGGGCGCCGTGGAGTCCGCGCTCGCCGTCCGTCAGGTCGAGCGTGAGATCGACTGCTGCCGAGACGTGTCCGGGGTCGAGCACGCCGATCTCGAGTCCCGCGGTGGTGAGGGTGGGCGGCGGTTGGTTCTGGAACGCGAACATCACCTGGACCAATGGGTGATGCGAGGGCGAGCGCACCGGGTCGAGAGCGTCCACGATCAGCTCGAACGGCACGTCGCCGTGAGCGAATGCCGACAGCGTGGACTCCCGGACGTCGTCCAGTAGAGCCGCGAACGTCGCCGTCGGCGTCACGGTCGATCGGAGCACGACCGTGTCGACGAACATGCCGACCAGCTGGTCGAGATCCTCGTGGCCACGTCCGGCGACCGGCGTGCCGACCACGATGTCGTCGCTCCCGGTGATGCGGGACAGCGTGATCGCCCAGGCGGCCTGCACCACCATGAAGACGGTGGCGCGTTGCGCGGTCGCGAGGGTTCGCAGGGCTGCCACGGTGTCGTCGGGAACCGTGATCGGGACGCGGGCTCCACGATGGGTCGCGACGAGTGGTCGAGGTCGGTCGGTCGGGAGGGGTAGAACATCCGCAAGGCCGGCGAGCCGGTCCGTCCAGTACGACGACCGCTCCTTGATCTCGGTCGCGTGATCATGTTGCCACACAGCGTGATCGGCGTACTGCGCGGGAAGCGCCTCGAGGGCCGCGGGCAGACCGGCTCGGCGGGCGCCGTAGAACGCGGTGATGTCGCGGGTCAGCGGGGCCAACGACCATCCGTCGGCGGCGATGTGATGCAGGCAGATCGCCAGCACGTGGTCGTCCTCGGCGACGGTCACCACGGCGACGCGGATCGGGAGTTCGGTGGACAGATCGAAGGCCGACGACGCGATGCGCTCGAGCACGTCGGCCGACTGCTCGTCGACGATGCGCTCGAACGGGACGGTCACCTCGCCGGCGGGGAGCACCTGTTGGCGCGGAACGCCGTCCGGTGCCGGATACACGGTGCGGAGAATCTCGTGTCGCTCCACCACATCGGCGAGCGCTCCCGCCAGCGCGTCGTGATCCAGCGGTCCACGCAGGCGCAGCGCGAGAGGGATGACGTATCCCGAGTCGGGTGTCACGGTGTTCAGGAACCACATTCGTTGCTGCGCGAACGACAGCGGCAGGACGTCGGGGCGAACAGGCGGACTCCGGAACGTCGAGCGTGCGGGTGGTGAGGGTTCGGTTGTCAGTCGCGTCGCGAGCGCGGCGACCGTCGGGGCGTCGAAGATCGTCCGCACCGAGGTGTCCAGTCGTGCAGCGACTCTCGTCGCGCTGAGCGAATGTCCACCGAGGGCGAAGAAGTCGTCATCCAGTCCCACAGGATCCTCGCGGTCGAGGACGGTGGCGAACACGGACGCCACCTCGATCTCGAGTGGCGACGCGGGGGCACGGAACGCCGTCACGGTGACCGACGGCCGCGGTAGACGCGCACGGTCGAGCTTCCCCGACGTCGTCAGCGGCATCGCATCCACCGCGGTCACGACGGCGGGCACCATGTAGCGCGGCAGGGCGCGGGTCGCCGCGGCGGTCACCTCGGCCATGTCCACGGAGTGCGCAGAGCGACCGTCGGCGGCGCTCACCCACGCGACGATCCGCTCCTCGTGCACGGCCGCCACCGCCGTGCCCACGCCGGGCGCGGCGTTCAGGGCCGACTCGATCTCCCCGAGTTCGATGCGCAGACCTCGGAGGGTGACCTGGTGGTCGTCCCGTCCGAGGTAGACGATGTCTCCGGCAGCGTTCAGCCGCACCAGGTCTCCGGTGCGATAGGTGCGCGCACCGCCGGGTGCGGCGACGAACCGAGACGCCGTCAGTGCAGGGCGGCCGAGGTAACCCCGAGCGAGTTGTTCTCCCGCCAGGTACAGCTCGCCGACGACGCCGCTCGGGACTGCGTGCAGACGACTGTCGCGGATGACCGCGTCCACACCCAGGGTTGCCGTGCCGATGGTCACCGGGCGGCCGGGTTCCAGGGTCGCCGACGTCGACCAGACCGTCGCCTCGGTCGGACCGTAGACGTTGCTCATCCGACGGTCCGGTGCCCAGGCCTCGACGAGGGAGGGCGGGCACGCCTCACCCGCGGACATGACGACACCGAGGTGCTCCAGGCCGGCATCCGTCGTCACGTCGAGCGCGCGCGGAGTCATCAGAGTGTGAGTGACACGGTGACGACGCATGAGCGCGTTGAGTTCTGCTCCGCCGAAGACGCCGTCCGGCGCGACGACGAGTGCCGCGTCCATCGCGAGAGCGATCAGCAGCTCGCCGACCGAGGCGTCGAACGTCGTGGACGACACGGCCAGGACACGGGCGTCGGCCACCGACTCGTGACGACTGCGCTGATCCTCGACGGCATTGCGCAGTCCTCGATGCGATACCGCCACGCCCTTGGGTCGCCCGGTCGATCCGGAGGTGTAGATGACGTACGCCAGATGATCCGGGTTCAGTCGTGCGAGGCGGTGCTCGTCGGTGATCGCCTCGTCGGACGAGGTGGTCACGTCATCGACGGTCGCCGGATCGTCCAGGACGACCCGCGTGGCGTCGCAGCCGATGTCGGACAGCGAATCCGACGTCGACACGACGAGCACGGCGGCCGCTGATTCGGTGAGGATCTGCTCGAGTCGGCCGGTCGGTTGTCCGGGGTCGATCGGCAGGAAGGCCCCGCCGGCGCGGCTGATCGCAGCGATCACCGTGAGGTACTTGGCCGACCGTGTGAGCGCCACTGCCACCACGGTGTCGGGACCGACGCCGAGCGAGATCAGGTGTCGAGCCCACCGGTTCGAGGCCCGCGCCCACTCCGTACGGGTGAGCTCGGTGTCGCCGTCGACGATCGCGACACCGTCCGGAGCGCGGTCGAGAAGCTGAGGGAGTGTGAGCGGTTCGCATCGTGCGAGGGGGTGGGTCGCCGGGCCGGAATCCTTCGGGTCCCTGATCGCCAGATCACCCACCGGCGTGTCCGAGTCCGTGACGACGGACATCAGAACCCGCTCCAGAATGTCGCAGAAGCGTTGCGCGGTGGCGTGATCGAACAGATCACGCGCGTACGTCAGGACGCAGGCGAGGCCGCCGCCCCGGGGGCGGACATCGAGCGTGAGGTCGAACGTGGCCGGCGCCGGACCGACATCGAGTACCTCGATGTCGCTGCGGCCGCGCACGGGATCCTCGTCCTGGAACGCCACCATCACCTGGAACACGGGGTGGTGCGCCGACGTACGGGTGGTACCCAGGACGTCGACGACGTGGTCGAACGGAACAGCCGCATGAGCGAACGCGTCGAGAGTCTCGTCGCGTGTTCTCGCCAGCACCTGTGCGAAGGACTCCGCCGGGTCGATCGCGGTGCGCAGGACGACGGTGTCGACGAACAGGCCCACGAGGTCGTCGAGGATGGGATCCGGTCGCCCGGACACCGGTGTTCCCACGGCGATGTCGCGGCTCCCGGTCCACCGTGACAGTGCCACGGCCAGCGCGGTGTGCACCACCATGAACACCGTCCCACGGTGTCGCGCAGCGAGGTCGGCCAGGCCGGACACGGTGGCGACATCGATGTCCAGCGTTGCCCGTCCACCGATCCGTGTGGGCTGCTCGGGCCGTGGCCTGTCTGTCGGCATGTCCAGCACGTCGGGCAGCGAGGCGAGGCGATCCGCCCACCAGGTGGTCGCCTGCTCGTCGACGCCGGTCCGACGTTGCTGAACAGCGACATCGGCGTACTGCACGGGCAGCGGCGAGCGGGTCGGCGCACGGCCCGATCGGTGGGTGTCGTAGGCGGACAGCAGGTCGCGTGCCAACGGGGCGAGCGACACACCGTCCGCGGCGATGTGGTGCAGCAGCAGGAGCAGGACGTGGTCCGCGTCGTCGATACGCAGTATCTCCGCCCGGAGGGACGGTTCGGTCGCGAGGTCGAAGGTAGCGAACCGTGCCGACTCGAGGCGGTCGGGCAGGTCGTCGAGGTCGATGGTCGTGACCGGAGGCTCCCTGCGTGACGCAGGAGGCAGCACGATCTGCTCGACAGTCCCGTCGTGGTCGGCGTAGACGGTCCGCAGAATCTCGTGACGTGCCACCAGATCGTCCAGGGCCGCGGTGAGCGCGCTGGTGTCGAGGTCCCCGCGCATCCGCAGTGCCAACGGCATGACGTAGGAGCCGGGCTCGTAGCGATCGAGGAACCACATGCGTTGCTGCGCGAACGACAAGGGAAGGGTCGCGGGGCGTTCGCCCCCGATACGCACGACGCTTGCATCCGGTGCCGCGGAGTCCAGCAGTGCGGCCAGCCCGGCCACGGTCGAGACGTCGAACAGGGTGCGGAGGGACAGTTCCCGTCCGGTGGTCGACCGGATACGCGCCACTGCGCGCGCCGCCGTCAGCGATGTTCCGCCGAGACCGAAGAAGTCGTCGTCCGCTCCCACCGGGCCGTCGGGCTGCAGGACGGCGTCGAAGACGTCGGCGACAAGCCGTTGTGTCGGGGTGCTCGGCAGGCGGTGAGTGCGGGCGTGACCCGGCAGCGTCCGAGCGCCGAGAAGGCGTCGATCCACCTTGCCCGACGCGGTGAGCGGTAACGCACCGATCTCGACCACGTCGTCGGGAACCAGATGACGGGGGAGTGCGGATCGCAGTGCGTACCTTGCGCTGGCTGCGATATCCGAGAAGCTCTGCGCTGCAACAATATGAGCGACGAGTCGATCACCGCGTGCCGTCACCACGGCGCGGTCGACTTCGGGCAGCGCCGTCAGGACGTGTTCGATCTCCGCCGGTTCGATGCGGACACCACGGACCGAGAGTTGGTCGTCGGTCCGGCCGACGAAGACGAGCTCACCGGACGCCGTCCAGCGCACCCTGTCCCCGGTGCGATACAGACGTCGGCCATCCGGTGCGGCGACGAACCGCTCGGCTGTCAGCGCACGACGGTTCGCGTAGCCCCGGGCAAGTTGGTCACCGCCCAGGTACAGCTCGCCGACCACGTCGATCGGAACGGGCCGCAGGGCGGCGTCGAGAACCAGCGTGGTCGTGTTCCACACGGGCCTGCCGATCGGTACCTCGGTCGTGTCGTCGTCGGTGACCACGTGGGCGGTGACGTCCACCGCCGCCTCGGTCGGTCCGTACAGGTTCACCAGAGTCACGGGCAGTGCAGCGCGTACCGAGTCGGCAACGCTGGCAGGCAACGACTCTCCCGAGGACAGGATCGTGCGCAGGGATGTGCAGGCGGCCAGGCCCGGTGCGTCCGCGACGAGCGCGAGCATCGACGGAACGAAATGCACGACACTGACCGAGCGCCGCGCGATCAGCTCCACCATGGCATCGGCGTCGCCGTGGGCACCCGGGTCCGCGACGACCACCTCGGCTCCGACGTGCCACGGCAGGAACAACTCCCACAGGGACACGTCGAACGTGGCGGGCGTCTTGTTCAGGACGACGTCGGCGGCGGTGAGGCCGATGAACTCCGCTCGCCATTGCAGGTGGCTGACGATGGCGGCGTGCGAGACACCCACGCCCTTGGGGAGCCCCGTGGAGCCCGACGTGAACAGCACGTAGGCGAGGTGGTCCGGGCGCAGCGGCGACAGTCGCTCGGCGTCGGTGAGCGGCTCGTCGGACAGTCCCGCGGTGGGCACGTCGGCGATGTCGATCCACGGGATCACGTCGGGCAGTGGCGTGGACCCCGTGACGAGTCCGAACAGAGCGCCGGACTCCCGTAGTACGTGCCGCAGGCGGTCGTCGGGGTGGCCTGCGTCGATCGGGACGTAGTGCGCACCGGTCGCCACCACGGCGTGCACGGCCACGAACAGATCGATCGAGCGCTCGACGGCCACGGCGACGGCGACCTCGGGGCCCGCTCCGTGCGAGACGAGGAAGCGCGCGAGCCGGTGGACACGACCGGCGAATTCACCCCGGGAGATTCGAGTACCGCCGTGCGAGAACGCGATACGGCTGCCGTCGTGGGTATCCCACGGGTCGATCAGCGTGGACGGAGCGACGGCGTGGTCCTTCGTGTTCCACCCCGAGATGGTCCGTCGCTCGTCCGGTGACAGCAGGTCGATCTCGCCGACGGGGCGATCGGCGTCGGCCGTGGTGAGGACACGGACGAGACGGTCGATCATCCGATCCACCGCGGTGCCGTCCACAGCGTCCGTGCGGTGCGTCGCGCGCAGGATCAGCTCGTCCCCGATCTCGACGGCGATCGACAGCGGGTAGTGGGTGGCGTCGCGTGCCTCGACGCCCAGCACCGTCAGGTCGCCCGCGAGGGCGGTCAACGCAGCGTGATCCACCGGATAGGACTCGAAGGCGAGAGAGGTGTCGAAGCGGGCGCCGGCGCCGACTGCCGCCTCGATCGTCGCGGGGCCGAGGTGATGGTGATCCATCAGCGCCGCCTGCTCCTTCTGGAGTAGGGCGACGCACTCACGCAGGGACGTCGACGGTTCCAGTCGTACGAGGACCGGCACCGTGGTGATGAGGAGCCCCACCATGGATGCGGAATCGGGCAGCTCGGGTGGTCGACCCGACACGGTGGCACCGAACACGACATCGGTGCGGCCGAGGATCGATCCCAGAACCACACCCCAGGCGAACTGGACGAAGGTGTTCGTCGTGACGCCCATGTCGGTAGCCCGCGCGACGACGGCGGCGGTGCTGTCGGGGTCGAGGGTGGTGATCCGCTGCCCGGGCACGCCCGCGGCGTGCTCACTGATCGCGGGAGCCAGCAGAGTCGGCTCCTCCTGGCCCGCCAGCGCCTGCGTCCACGCAGCGACGGACGCTGCCGTGTCACGGTCGCCCAGCCACTGCAGATAGCGCCGCAGCGACGGAGGTTCCGGAATGCGGGTGTCTCCCGCATAGAACGTGAGCAGGCCGCCGAGGACGATCGGCAGCGACCAGCCGTCGAGGATCAGATGGTGGTGGGTCAGCACCACGGTGTGCTCGTCGGACGTGCTGTGCAACACCGCGAATCGCATCAACGGGGCAGCCGCGACGTCGAAACCCACGGTGCGGTCGTGCGCGAGGAACGCGTCGATCACCGCACCGGGGTCGGGATCACCGGCGACGTCGAGATCGGTCCACGACACGGAGACGCCGCCGACGATCACCTGGACGTCCGTGCCGTCGGATGTCGCGGCGAAGGCCACCCGCAGCCCGTCGTGCCGATCGAGAAGTGCTTGTGCTGCCCGGCGGAGACGTGAGGAATCGAGGGTTCCGCGCACCCGCAGGATCGTCTGCACGACATAGGGATCGACGGTCGAGTCCGCGAGCTGCGCGTGGAACAGCAAGCCGGACTGCAACGGAGCGGTGGGGAGCACGTCGGTCAGGGTGGGATGACGAGCAGTCCACGAGTCGACATCGGCGGCCGACGCGCGAACGAGCGGAAAGTCCGAGGGGGAGTGGCCACCGGCACGCGGATCGTCGAGGTGGTGTGCGAGCGCCGCGGCGGCCGCGACCCAGAGATCGAGCAGCGCGGTCACGTCCTCCGTGGACACCGCGTCGGGAAGGTGCGACACCTGCCCGACCAGGACGCCGTCGACGACGACGGTGTCGATCTCGAGTGCGGCCGCGGCACCCAGATCCTCGGCGCGCGGACCGGCAAGGGGTGAGACGTCCGGGACCGGGAGCCAGTCGCCCGTCTCTGCCGACGACATCCGGCCCAGGTGAGCGAACGACAGTTGCGGAGTCCAGTGCAGAGACTCGTCGGCGACACCGTCCGCCGGGTAGCGGAGGAGTCCGTAGCTCGCTCCGTGGTCGGGTACGGCCGCGAGATACTCCTTGACGCGCAGGATCGCGTCTCCTGCAGCGGATCCTCCGGCCATGGCGTCGTCGAGGTCGACTCCGGTGAGATCGAGACGCACCGGGAACACGGTGGTGAACCAGCCGACGGTGCGCGCGGTGTCGGCACCCGGAACCAGACGATCCTCGCGACCGTGGCCTTCCAGCTGCAGCAGCAGGCCCGTATCGATCGTGGTCGATCGCCACACCGCGACCGCCAGGACGAGCGAGGCCAGCAGCGCGTCGGTGGGTCCGGCATGGAAGAGGTGCGGTGCGCGGGTCATCACGGCGTCGGTGATCTCCCGCGTGAAGGTGACGTCGCGGACGGTGGCGTCGCTGACCGTATCGTCGACGGGATCGACGTGTCGTTGCCCGAGAACAGGATTCGGACCCTGCAGTACGGAACGCCAGTACGGCAGGCGGTCGGTGGCATCATGCGACATGAGGCCGGTGGCCCACCGGCGCATCGACGTGCGTACCGGGTCCAACGTCGCCGCGGATTCACCACGACCGGCCCACGTTGCGACGAGATCGGCGACGACGATTCCCCAGGAGACGACGTCGATCACCAGGTGGTGCGCCACGATCACGAGGCGGCCGCTCACCTGCGGTCCGGAGTCGATCCAGACGAGTGCCAGTGCCGTTCCGGTCTCCGGGTCGAGCTCCCGCACCACGTCGTCGACGACGTCGGCCCCGTCCGTGACGTGCCGGATCAGTGCGTCGACGTCGACCGCGCCTCTCGGCCGGACGTCGAGGTGGGCGCCGTCGGTGTCGCGGACCAGGACGGCCCGCAGCATGTCGTGGTGATCGACGACGGCAGTGACGGTGTCCACCAACGACTGTCGGTCGATGCCGACGGGGAGCGCCACGGTGAGCGTCTGTGCGAATCGATTCAGGGTGCCGCCGCGGCCCAGGAGGTGGCGCACGATCGGCGTCGGCACCACCGCGCCGACGCCGTCCTCCGGTGATTCGACGACGGACTCCGATATCCGGTCCGCCACGCGTGCCAGCGCGGCCACCGTGCGCTGCTCGAACACGTCGCGGGCGCTCACTCGCACGCCGGCGGCCGCCGCTACCGAGACCAGCCGGATCGACAGGATGCTGTCACCGCCGAGGGCGAAGAAGTCGTCGTCGACTCCGATGTCGGTGCGCGCGAGCACCTGCGACACGGCGGTGACGAGGGCCTGCTCGACGTCGGAGCCGGGAGCACTCGACGGGCGTGAGCGACGGTCGGGCTCGGGAAGCGCTGCGACGTCGAGCTTTCCCGACGCGGTGAGAGGCATCGCGGTCACGGGAACGACCTGTGCCGGAACCAGGTAGCTCGGCAGGGTCCGCGCGACGACGGCGAGCACGGCCGCGGGGTCGGCGTCACCGGTCACGTAGGAGACCAGCTGCTCCGACTCCCCGTCGCGGCGCACGATCGTGGCGGCGTCGACGACCCCGGGTGCCCCGCGCAGCGCGGTGTCGATTTCGCCCGGCTCGATGCGCTGACCGCGGAGCTTGACCTGGGCGTCCGTTCGGCCGAGGTGGTCGAGGTCGCCGCCACGAGTCCACCGCGCCCGGTCGCCCGTGCGGTAGCGACGTGAGCCGTCGGGGCCGGCCACGAAGCGCACCGCCGTCTCCGCCGGGCGTCCGACGTATCCGCGCGCCAGACCGGGCCCGCTGAGATGAAGCTCGCCCGGCACGCCGATCGGGACGGGGCGTAGGCGCGAGTCGAGCACTGCTGCACCGACTCCGGGGAGCGGTCGTCCGATGGTGACGCGATCCTCGGCGCCGAGGCAACCGGTGCCGGTGGCCCAGATGGTGGCCTCGGTGGGGCCGTAGTCGTCGTACAGGTGGCGGCCGCGCGCCCACCGCGCTGCGAGGGTGGGAGGCAGCACGTCGCCGACACTGAGGATGCACCGCAGCGACTCGAGCCCGTCCGTAACGAGAGTCCCCAGAACGCGCGGCGTGAGGATCGCGTGGGTGACCTTCTCGTCGTGCAGGAGGTCCCGAAGGGGTGCCCCGGCGTACGAGCGATCGTCGGCGACGACCAGGCAGGCCGACAGTGCCACGGCGAGCAGCACTTCCGAGATCGACGCGTCGAATGTCGGTGCCGCGACGGCCAGTACCCGAGCCGCGACATCGTCGGCCCGTGCTCGGTGGGCCGCGACGACACCGTGCACCCCGTGATGCGTGACCGCCACGCCCTTGGGGCGGCCGGTCGACCCGGAGGTGTACAGAACGTAGGCCAGGTCGGACATGGCCGGGCGTATCCACGGCAGAGGCTCGGATGCCGCGTCGGCGGCGGTGGTCCACTGGACGCCGGTCGGGAGGTCGGCCACGTGATCACGGGACGTGACGCCGAGCAGCACTGCGGAGTCGGTCAGGACGCGGTCGAGCCGCGCCGACGGCGCCGCCGGATCGACCGGGAGGAAGGCTGCACCGGTGCGGACCACCGCCCAGAGAGCGACCAGATACTTGGTCGAGCGCGGAAGTGCCAGCGCCACCACCGTTCCCGGCCCGGCTCCTCGATTCGCCAGCGTCCTCGCCAGCAGCGACGACGCCACGTCCAGGTCCGCATAGGTCAGGGAGGTGGACTGCTCGCGCAGAGCGAGTGCGTCCGGGTGTCGGCCGACGACTTGTGCCAGCAGTTCGCCGAGCGTCGACGGTGACGGCGCGGGACCGCCCGTACGGGAGAGCAGATCGACCTCTTCGCCGTCGCCGAAGAACGGGAGATCGCCGACGGTGGTGTCGTCGTCGGCTATAAGGATGCCGTCGAGCAGGCGGGTGAGTCGTGTGCCGTGGCGCTCGATGTCGGAGTCGTCGTAACGCTCGGGATTCCACTGGATGTCGAACGTGAGGGCGTCGCCGGGGTAGATGGTGACCGCCGTGTCGTGAACGGGACCCGACGACAGGATGGTGACCGGAGCGACCACGTCGTCGAAGGTCAACGGGGCCACGAACGGCATGATGTTGACCACCGGACCGAACGAGACACCGTACGGCCTCGCCTCGGCGTCGACGATGCGGTCCCACTCGCGGAACCGTTGGTGGCGCAGAGCTCCGGTGATCTCCTGCCGCACGCGCGCCACCAGATCCCGTACCGCCGTGTCGTCGTCGACACGCAGTCGGACAGGCACGAGGTTGGCCATCATGCCTGCGGTCGCGCGCAGTGCCGCGGTGGTGCGGCCCGTCACCGGGAATCCGAGCATCACGTCGGCGGTGTCGAGCACTCGTGACTGGTGGACGGCCAGTGCGGCCACCACGGCCAGCGGGTCGCTCACCGTCCCGGCGGGGGGCGCCCACGGCACCCGCGTCGCCTTCGGTTGGCGGGGAGTGCTGGGCGGATTCGCAGACATCGAGGTGGGTCCGGTGAAGTCGGCGAGGTGATCCGACCAGTGCGCCAGGTCTGCATCGTGACGTCGGGACTCACGGTAGGCGGCTTCCGAATCATGAATGCGCAGTGCGGCATCGGGCGTCGGGCCGATGCCGTCGGCGAGGGAGTCGGAGTAGTGGCCGGCGATCCGCGTCAGAAGGGTGAACGCGCCCTGGCCGTCGAGGACGAGGTGATGGGCGCGGAGATAGAGGTACATATGGTCGTCTGCCACGCGAACGAAGGCGCACTGGACGAGGGTGGTTCCGTAGAGGTCCACCGGCCTCTGGAACTCGTTCTGCATCCAGTCCCGGGCCGCGGTCGTCGGGTCCGACTCGTCGCGCAGGTCCACGGTGTCGAGGTTCATCACGGCGTCGTCGACGAAGGTCAGAGTCGGCTCGTCGTCCGTCGCGCCCGTGATGCGCGTCTGGCGCAGTCCGGATTCGGTGCCCGCGGCGTGCATCGCGCGTTCGAGTCGCGCGTGATCGATCGGCCCGTCGATGTCGACGTGAAGAGCGATGGTGAAAGCCGCGTCCGGATCGAGGTGCTGCGCGAGCCACAGCGGCCGCTGCGCACCCGTCAGTGGTACCTGCAGACCCTCGAGAGACACGACCGCCCCCTCGTTCCGGTCGTCTCCCACGCTCCGAAATGTAACGGCGCGGACGGGGCTGTCAGGCATGCCTCGACGTCTTCTGGAGGACTCACAGCGGTGTGGTCCGTGCTCTGGCGTCGGCCACGTTCCGTGTGATCGAGCAGACGCACATTAATAGTTGTTTACCTAAGGTATCTATCTATATAGTTGTGGACAGCAAGTAAACGAGAACGGGGAGTGATCGACGTGGCCGTCAACACCGACACAGCAGAGTCGCTGGTGGAGGAAGTCTTCCGCTTCGGCCGCGCGCTGCGCGTGGCCGTGTCGACGGGGGACGACCGGACGGAGTTGCCGTCCGCTCTCATCGGTGTCCTCGGCACACTCGCCACGCACGGCGAATGCCGGCAGTCCGAACTGGCCGGGGCCATGTGCACCAGCCAGTCCGTGCTCAGCCGTCAGCTTGCCGAGCTGGTGGACGCCGGGCACGTCGTACGCACCCCCGATCCCGACGACGGACGCGCCACCCGGGTTCGGGTGTCCGACGCGGGTCTCGAGTGCTTGGAACGCATCAAGGGTCAACGAGTCGAACGGTTGTCCCGCATGTTGGGGGACTGGGACGAGGACGAGGCCAATGCCGCGCTCTGCTCCATACGCCGACTCACCACCACCTTCACCGACGAGGCGCAGGCCCGCCATTCCGGCCACCGCGTCCTCTCACATAACTGAGAAAAGAAAGAACACCGACATGACTGTCACACAGGACACTCCACCCTCACAGGTAGGTGACACCTCCACCTCGGCAGACCCGAAGGCGATGTCGCACCGCCAGATTCTCGAGGCACTCATCGGCCTGCTCGCCGGTCTCTTCACGGCGCTGCTGAGCACGACGATCGTCTCCACCGCACTGCCCACCATCATCGGTGATCTGAAGGGCTCGCAGACCGCGTACGCCTGGGTCATCACCACGGCGCTGCTCGCCAACGCGGCTTCGACCCCCATCTGGGGCAAGCTGGCCGACCTCTTCAACAAGAAGCTGCTGGTCCAGAGCTCGCTCGTCATCTTCGTCCTCGGCTCGGTCATGGCCGGATTCGCACACAACGTGCCGATCCTGCTCGCCGCCCGCGTCGTGCAGGGCATCGGCATGGGTGGTCTGACCGCCCTCGTCGTCGCCATCATCGGCAGCATCGTCTCCCCGCGTGAGCGTGGCCGTTACTCCGGATACATGGGCGCCGTCATGGCCGTCTCGATGTCCGGTGGCCCCATCCTGGGCGGCGTCATCGTCGACAGCCCGCTCGGATGGCGCTGGTGCTTCTTCGTCTGCATCCCGCTCGCCGTCATCGCGCTCCTGCTGCTCCAGCGCACCCTGCACATCACCACCGAGCGCAAGGACGACGTCTCCATCGACTGGCTCGGAGCGCTGCTCCTCACCGCCGGTGTGTCCGTCCTGCTCATCTGGGTCTCGTTCGCCGGTAAGGCCGGGTACTACGACTGGATCTCCCGCGAGACCGCCATGTACGTCGGCGGCGGCGTCGCACTGCTCATCGCCACCGTCCTCGTCGAGGCCAAGGTCAAGAGCCCGATCATCCCGCTGAAGATCGTCACCGAGCGCACCACCGGGCTCGCCATCATCGCGTCCGTCGCAGTCGGTGTCGGCCTCTTCGGTGCCACCACCTTCCTCGGCCAGTACTTCCAGACCGCTCGCGGATACTCACCCACCGCAGCCGGACTGCTGTCCATCCCGCTCGTCGCCGGCATGCTCGTCTCGTCGGTCGGATCCGGTCAGCTGATCTCGCGCTTCGGCAAGTGGAAGCCCTTCATCGTCACCGGCTCGTTCCTGCTGGTCATCGGTTTCGGACTGCTCGGAACCCTCGACCACGCCACCAACCTGTGGCTCGTGGGCGTCTTCATCGCCATCGTCGGCCTCGGTACCGGCATGCTGATGCAGAACCTCGTCCTCGCCGTCCAGAACACGGTCAGCGTGCAGAACATCGGCGCCGCATCGTCCACCGTCGCCTTCTTCCGTACCTTCGGTGGAGCCATCGGAGTCTCGGTCCTGGGCTCGGTTCTCGCCACCCGCGTCGCCGACAACTCGGCAGCCGGCCTCGCTGCACTCGGTGTCCCCGCCGGATCCAGCGGCGGCGGATCCCTCGACATCGGTGCGTTGCCCGCTCCGATCGCCGCAGTCATCCGTACCGCCTACGGTGACGCCACCGGACGCATCTTCCTGATCGCCGGCTTCGTCGCCCTCGTCACCGTGCTCGCCGTGCTGTTCATCCCGAACCGCCCGCTGCGCACCACGATCGACATGAAGCCCGAGGGTGCCGACACCGTTGTGCCGCTCGCCGACGGAGCAGCTGCCGAGCTCGACTCCGACCGCGTCAAGGCTGTTCGGTCGGATGCTGTCGAGTCGGATGGTGCCCGGTCCGAGAGTGTTCGGTTGGATGATGTTCGGACGGATGGTGTTCGTTTGGACGCCCCGGCCGGGAAGCACGAGGCTGCCGACGGTTCCGCACCGTTCGACGGACTCAGCACCGACGCTCGTGATCGCCTGCTCTCGCTGCTGCTCCCCAAGCCCGCCGAGACCCTCGACGCGCTCGAGGAAGCAGAGGTCCTCCGCGCCGAGGTCGCCGAGCTCCAGCAGGAACTCGACGCCAAGATGCTGAGCTTCGACGCAGTGTGCGAGCGACTCCGTCGCCTCGGCCTGAGCGAAGACCAGATCGCTCGGGTGCTCGGAGACGTGCACGTTCCCGACGTGCAGTCGCGGTTCAGCGCCTTCAACAACTGATCCACCGCTTCGCCGAACGGACGCACCCGATATGGGTGCGTCCGTTCGTCGTTGGAGGGGGTGTGTGCACCGTTTGTGGTGACCGCATACCCGTTGCAGTCAGCTGTAGGGGGTGTGCGGACACCGGCAGGTGTGTGCGCTCGGGCTGGGTGCGGCGACGTTCGGTCAGCTCGCCGGGTTCGCTGGCTGGAGGGGGTGTGTGCACCGTTTGTGGTGACCGCACACCCGTTGCAGTCGGCTGTAGGGGGTGTACGGATACCGGAAGGGGTGTGCGCTCGGGCTGGGTGCGGCGACGTTCTGTGTGCTCGCCGGCTTCGTTGGCTGCAAGGGGTGTGTGCACCGTTTGTGGTGACCGCACACCCGTTGCAGTCGGCTGTAGGGGGTGTGCGGACACCGGAAAGTGTGTGCGCTCCATCCAGGCGCCGCACCACCGAACAAGCGCACACCCCGTGTGGTGAGCGCACACCCTTCCCAGTCAGCCGTAGCGGGTGTGCGGACACCGAAAAGGGTGTGCGCTCGGGCCGAAGGTAGAGCCGGTCGGCCTAGCGCACGTTGGCCGGCATGCTCGCGTAGCCGCTGGCGCCGTCGGGGACGGTGTCGACGCGCACGTCGGTCTGCACCTCGCCGGTGCTGTCGGTGGCGCGGGCCTCGATGCGGTGCTGGCCGGACGTGGCCTCCCATGCGTACGACCACTGGCGCCACGTGTCGCGCGAGTATTCGTCCGACAGTGTCGCCTCGGCCCAGTCGCCGTTGTCGACTCGCACCTCGACGCGTGAGATTCCGCGGTGCTGCGCCCATGCGACGCCCGCGATCATGACGGTGCCGGCGTCGACGTCCTTGCTCCCGGCGGGAGTGTCGATGCGGCAGGCCGTCTTGATCGGGCCGCGTTCGGACCATCCGCGGTCGGTCCAGTACGCCCGCGCCTGACTGAACTTGGTCACTTCGAGATCCGTCACCCATTTTGTTGCCGACACGTACCCGTACAGACCGGGTACGACGAGGCGCGCCGGGTAACCGTGCTCGATGGGGAGTGGTTCACCGTTCATGGCGACGGCCAGCATGGCGTCGCGGCCGTCCATCAGCACGTCGAGCGGTGTGCCCGCGGTGAAGTCGTCGTACGACGAGGACAGCACCATGTCCGCGGACGACTGCGGACGGGCCTCGGCGAGAATGTCTTTCAGCGAGTACCCGGTCCAGGTCGCGTTGCCGATCAGGTCGCCGCCGATGGGGTTGGACACGCACGTCAGCGTCACCATGCGTTCGATCGAGACGCGCTTCTCCAGATCGGCGAGCGTCAGGGTCATCTCGTTGTCGACCATCCCGTGGATGCGCAGGCTCCAGTCGCCGGAGTTCACGCGAGGCACCACCAGTGCGGTGTCGATGCGGTAGAAGTCGGTGTTCGAGGTGACGTACGGCGACAGGCCGGGGAGACGGAGGTCGGCCGAGGCAGGCACGGGCGGAGCAGGGCTGTCGGGCACCGGGACGGTGAATGCCGCTCGATCCTGGGTGACGGCACGTGTCGACGCTCCCAGCACTCGACCCGCGGCACCCGTGGCGACGGCGGCGGCAGCGCTGATTCCGGCAAGTGTGACGAATTTCCGACGCGAGAACCCCTCGCCCGCCACAGGTTCCGCGCGGTCGACCAGCGACCGCAGCACCAGGATGCCGACAGCCACCGCGACGATGGTGGGAAGGGCGGCGACGGCTCCACTCCCCGAGCGCGTCATCGCCGCCAGCACACCGAGGATTCCGAGGACGACGAACAGGGCCGAGCCGATGGGCCGCTTCGGTCGTTCCAGCACACCGGCCGCGGCGGAAAGCGCCAGGATGACGACGCCCATGCCGATGAAGAGCGCCAGCTTGTCGGAGGTACCGAACGTTCCGATGGCCCACTCCCGGACACCCGACGGAGTGTTGTCCACCGCGGCGGATCCCACTGCGACGAACGGCGACGAATCAGGCCCGACGACCGCGGCCAGCAACTCGCCGATTCCCAGGACCAGCGCCGCCGCCAGTATTCCGGACAGGGCCCTGCGCATCACGTTCACTGTGTCACTCTAGTCGCGTCAGGACTCTGTCCGAATAGTCGTTATCGAAGACGCCGTGCGGATCGACGCGACCCCTCTCGGCGACGACGTCGTCGAATCGTGGGTACAGCGTGCGAAGGGTGTCGCCGTCCAGCGAGTGCAGCTTGCCCCAGTGCGGCCGGCCGCCGACGTCGCGAGCGATGGCCTCGACGGCGTCGAAGTACCCGCCGTCGGGCCGCCGGTGATACTGATGCACCGCGATGTAGACACACTCTCGTCGATACGCCGTCGACAGCCACACGTCGTCGGCTGCGGCGCAGCGCACCTCCACTGGGAAACTCACCCGGTACTGCGTGCGCTCGATCCAGGCGTCGATCTCCCGGATCACGTGCGGCAGCGACTCGGGCGGCACCGCATACTCCATCTCCCGGAACCGAACCCTGCGTGACGACGCGAAGATGCGGTCACTCCGGTCGGTCGCCGTGCGTCCGGACCATGCTGCTGCGGACAGTCTGTTCATCCGCGGAATGACCGAGGGGACGCGCGTGGATACGCGGTTGAGTAGCTCGAAGACGTTGTTGGACAACAGGTCGTCGACGGCGCCGGACAGTGTGCCGACCGGGTCGAGTGGGGTGTCGGCAGGCATGCGTGTGTTCCGCTTGGTCAGGACGCGGTCGGTGTGGGGGAACCAGTAGAACTCGGGATGGTCGACCGTGCGCATGTCGTCCGGGAACCGTTCGAGTGCGTCGCCCAACCTCCCCGGTTTCTCGTCGGCGTGCAGCACGAACGCGGGCACGCACCGCATCGTCACCGCGGTGAGGATGCCGAACGCGCCCAGTCCGAGTCGTGCGCACTCGAACAGTGGCCCGTCGGTGAGATCGATCTCGCGGGCATCGGCCCCGACGAGCCGTACGCCGACAACTCGGGAGGACAGGCCACCGAATGCCGCGCCGGTTCCGTGCGTGCCCGTCGAGATGGCGCCCGCGACACTCTGGACGTCGATGTCGCCCATGTTCGTGAGGGCGAGCCCGCGTGCGTACAGCTGATTGTTCAGGTCGTGCAGTCGAGTTCCCGCTCGAACCGTGACGTCCGTGGTGCCGTCCGGTCCCGGCTCGACTCGCTCGATACCGGTGATGTCGTCGAGCGAGATCAGTATGCCGTCCGTCACGGCCGCACCGGTGAAGGAATGTCCTGCGCCCACTGCTTTCACCCGCCCTGGAGCCGCGGCCACGATCCGGCAGATCTCGTCGGCGTTGTGGGGTCTCACGACTGCGCTGGGCTCGGCATGCTGGTTTCCTGCCCAGTTCGTCCATGCGGTCATCGCTGGATACAACTACTGGACGTCCGTCGAGGTCAACCCCTTAGGATTCGGTCATGTCCGTCCGATTGGCAGCCGACCTCCGGCGCACACAGCTGATCGACGCAGGACTCGCAGTGGCCGCCGAGTCGGGAATCTCCGCGGTCACGGTGCGCGCCGTGGCGGATCACGCATCGGTCTCCCTGGGCGCCGTTCATTGCTGCTTCGAGAACAAGGAAGCACTCGTCACCGCCATGGGCGCCTCGCTCGTCCACGAGCTGGGATCGGCGGTGAGCATCGCCCTGCATCACGCGGCGGAGCCGTCCGGTCTCCGGTGCGTCGGCCCCCGGGCGCTGCGCGAGGTGCTCCACCGCGGTATGGCCGCGCTGTGGACGGTCGTCGAGGCCACCGCGGATCGTCAGCTGCTCACGTACGAGATCACGGCCTACTCGGTGCGGTCGGCGGGAGCGGGTCCCGGCATCGGCGCATTGCAGTACCGCGTGATGGATACCGCCACCGAGCGTTTCCTCGACGCGGCCGCGGAGGCGTCGTCCATGCGGTGGACCGAGCCCATGGGGTCACTGACTCGATCCGCACTGGCCACGATCGACGGCGTCGTGCTGCGGTGGTTGGTGGACCGGGACACGCTCGCGGTGATCGCCGAACTCGACGACCTGGCTGCCCGGATCGCGACCAAGGCAGTATCGGTCTGACGGCTACTCGTCCGGACTGACCCGCATGAACGCGCCGAGCAGCGACAACTCGGCCGGCGACGACGGCAGGTAGTGCGTCAGAGCGGGTGACCTCACGACGTACGCCGCCCACTGCCCCCGTGACAGTGCGACGTTGATCCTGTTGCGAGACAACAAGAATTGCATACCGCGAGGGACGTCCTCGGGTGCCGACGCCGCCATCGACACGATCACCACCGCAGCCTCGCGTCCCTGGAACTTGTCGACGGTTCCGCACGACGCGTCGCCCAGCCCGGCGTCGTCCAGCGCGGCACGCACGGTGGCGACCTGCCCGTTGTAGGCAGCGACCACCAGCAGATCCGACGCCTCGAGCGGTCGCGTTCCGGTGCCGTCGGTCCAGCTCGACCCGAGGAGCGAGCGAGCCAGTCGCACCACTTCCACCGCTTCCTCGTGGGACGACGTGGCGTTGCCGACGTGGTCGACCAGCACCGTGTGGACGCCCGGCTCGACTCCCGTGAGGTTGCGCACCTGCACCGACTCGTGCGAACTCAGGCGGCCGTCGTAGGACAGGTCGGACACCACCGAGCACAACGCCGGGTGCAGACGCCGCGTCGTCGCGAGGAAGTAGCCCAGTTGCGCGGGCAAGGTGTCCGATCCGTCCGCGAGCCAGCCCAGTGCCGACGTGTCGACGGGTTCGGGATGGCTGCCCTGGCTGACCTGAGGTAGCTGCTGGGGGTCGCCCAGCAGCATCAGGTTTCGAGCCACCCTGGCCACGGCGACGGTGTTGGCCAACGAGAACTGTCCTGCTTCGTCGACCACCAGCAGATCGAGCTCCAGCTCCTGGAATTCGTTCCGATTGGTGAACGGCCACGCCGTTGCTCCGACCACGCATCCCCCCGTCCGGGAGGCCAGGTACTCCGAGTACGAGTCGATGCCTGTCCACTCGTGTGGCCTGTCCGACGACACCTTCTTGGCCACGCGGTCCGGGTCGAGACCGGCATAGATCACTCCGTCGAGCAGATTCTCGATCACCGAATGCGATTGGCCCACCACGCCGATTCGCCACCCGTGGTCGCGGGCGAGCGCAGCGACGACTCGAGAACCCGTGTACGTCTTGCCCGTTCCGGGCGGTCCCTGAACAGCGATGTACGAGTCGTTCAAGTCCAGCAGCGACGCCGTGATGGACGCGATGACGTCACCATCGGCCGCGACGCCCGTGAGGCCCGCCCCCGACCGCAATCGCGGCGGATCACGCCTGAGCAGGTCGATCACCGCCGATGCCGGAAGGGCGGGCAGACCGGCCGCCACCTCCGCCGCTGTCGCGGCGATGGCGGCGCTGAGACTCTTCGTGGAGATGAACGAGTCCGGCGTAGTGGCAACAGGTTCGGACAGATGGGGTTCCGCACCCTTGGACAGCGACTCCTCGAGTGTGACCAGTGAGCCGTCGTCGCTGACGTCGAGGACCGTGCCTTTCATCGTCCAGCGGTACTGGGGGTTCGCGCGCTTCTCGGGTGCGATCCATTCGGGTGCGGGCGGTGCGTAGAGCACCGTGACCTTCGATCCGACCCCGCGGCTACCGGGTCCGAACTCGCCGCGCAGCACCGTCGTACGCCGCGGCAACTTGCGGCCTGTCGACGCCCACTCCGACATGGACTCGACCCCCTCGACCATGAACACGTCCCGAGTGTCGGCCCACTCGTCCATCGGGGAGGACAGGCGATCGAAGTACGCCCACCAGAACGGCTTCGCTTCCCTGTCGTGGTAGCCCACAGCGGCAGCGAGCAGAGCTGCCGCCTGCTGATCGGTGGTCCGCGAACCGGGTTCGCCGGCGAACTCCCACAACGCATCTCGCGACGCATCGGCATCGTCGACAGGCGGATCGACCGGAGCTACCGGCCCGCGCAGTGCGACTCCGGCAGCCCGGGCGCGATCGACCATCCAGTCGCGCAGCTCCAGCGTCGACACGCAGTCGTACTCGTTGTAGTCGGCGATCTCCGACAACACCTGCGCAGCCTCCTCGACGTCGCCGCGGTCTCGAAGGTCGCACCAGCGCGCGTACTCGGTGATCGATGCGACCGCATCCGCCACATCCCCGCGGACCTCGGTCATGTACAACGGTTCCAACTTCTTGATGCTGTAACTCCGCGCGCCGATGCGCAGAGCTGATCGCATGACGGGATACAGGTCGACCAGGACCTGCTGCCGCAACAGGTGATCCACCTCGTTCTCGTACACGCCGTGCCGCGACGCCAACCGCAGCAGGGCCGACTTCTCGTACGCCGCATAGTGATACACGTGCATGTCGGGGTACTTCTCGCGCCGGGCCAGTACGTAGTCCACGAACTCGACGAACGCCGACTTCTCCTCCCGCCGATCGTGCGCCCAGAACGGCCGAAACGTGCCTGCGCCCTCCGACCGGCCTCCGCCCTCCACGACGCCGAAGAGGTACTCCAGTCCCCAGTCCGTCGCCCCGTGCTCGCTGTAGAGGGGATCACCCTCGAAGTCGAAGAAGATGTCGCCCGGATCCGGGGCCGGGAGTGCTCCGAGCGCGCTCGGGGTGTGGACGTCCACGACCGGTTCCCCGGTGCTCTCCTGCTCGACCTGCGCACGGGCCTGAGACCGCAGTCCGGTGAGGCTGCGCTCGGGCAGATCGGGAACCGAGCCCTCGGACGCGGCGAGATCGTCGATCGTGGTGATGCCCGCAGCGAGGAGAGCTGCTCGTTGCGACACCCTCATGCCCGCCACGAGCAGGAGGTCGCGCTGCGCCTCGACTTCGGGTGCGCAGTGCTCGCATCGGAAGCAGGCGCGAATGTCGAGGTCGGCCCACGACGCCGGCAGCAACTGCTCGTAGTGCGCTGTCAGCAGAGCCACCATCTCCCGCCGCGCCCGTCGATAGACGGGGAGCACGTCGGGGAGGTGGACGGTGCTGTGGGTGCCGTCGCCGAGCACGAGGTGTCCGGTGGGGGATACCGGAATACCCGCTGCCGTCAGCGCATCGGAATACGCGGCGATCTGCAGCACCGACGGGACCCGCTCGCTGCGGGAGAGTTTGGTGTCGTGCACCTCGTAGCTGTCCGTCACCGGGTCGAGCACGAGGAAGTCGCTGAATCCCAGGAACTGCCCGTCGAAGAACGTGCCCTGGTAGATCACCGGAACGCGCTCCGCCGCGGCGGCGATGGTGGCGGCCGCGGCTGTGGCCAGCTCGGACGGGATGCGCTTCTCCGGCTTCGGAATCATCGCGATGCCGTCCGGGTGCAGCCGCTTCAGGCGGAGCAGTTCGCGGGCCTCGTGATCGCTGCCCAGGCGCGCCAGCCGCGCGAACATGGCGTCGTCCACGCCCTCGACGTCGATGCGGCCGAGAGACGCGTCCAGGGTGCGGAGCAGCGCGTATTCACACTGCGATGCAAGTGCCAGATCGCCTGCGCTGTGGACGAGGGAGTCTCCGGTGACGAACATTCCGCCACCCTAGCCAGCTCGTCCGACAGGTCACCGGGTTCCGAGGGCCGGTGCGATGGTCGTTCCCCACGCCTCCTTCAGCTGGTCCTCGAACAGTGCCCAGCTATGCGATCCCTCGCCTCTCATCGAGATGGTCGCGGGTACACCGGCCCTGCGTACCGAGTCGGCGAAGATGCCGGTGCAGGTGTTCACCATGGCCTCCACCGCCGCTCCGCCGAACGGGGGAATGCTGCCCGTCGGGATCCGGTCGACGGGGCCGGGGAGGCCGCTCGCGGATCCTGCGTAGACAGCCGTTCCGCGGAGACGGTCGGCATTCAGGGAGGGATCGTGCTGGGCCCAGGCCGGCGATCCGGGAGGGCCCCACATGTTGAACGGATTGTTCAGGGCGCCTCCGATCATGATGGAGATCGCTGCCTGCGCCAGCGGGTTCGCCGAGGCGGGGCACCCGCTGATCGAGGCGGCGGCTCGGTAGAGGCCCGGTGCCTGGACGGCCAGGTCGAGCGCCGGCCCGCCGCTCATCGACACACCCGCCACCGCGTTACGACGGGTGCTGCCGAAGTGCTGATCCATCACGCCGGGCAGTTCCCGCGTCAGATAGGTCTGCCACTTGTTCGATCCGAGGATCGGATCGTCGGCGAGCCAGTCCGTGTAGAAACTCAGACGCCCACCGATGGGGAGCACGACGGTGACGTTCTTGTCGGCGAAGAATCCCGGGGCGCCGGAGTTGTTGATCCAGCCGACTCCGTCCTCGTTGCCCAGGGCGCCGTTGAGCAGATACAGCGTGGGGAGCGAACCGCCCCGCGCCGGTCGGAGGACATCGTTGGGGACGACACGGTTCATCGACGGCGACCAGACGTCGACGACGGAGTATGTCGGCGAGAGTTCACGAACTCCGACGACGTGCGGTCCTTCGGCGGCACCGGACGGCGGTGCCGACATCACGGCGGCGATCACAGCAAGCACGACGACGGAAACCAACTTCATGGTCCGATAATTACAGACCGAGACGGACCGCGGGGTTCGGTTCTGTGTCGATGCGATTGCTTTTCCATCACATCGGCCACAATGGCCCCATGCCGTTCTTCGAGGGATCCCGCGGACGCGTCCACTATCGACGGTGGCCGTCACCGGATTCGCGGGTAAGCCTCGTCTTCCTGCACGGCCGCGGACAGCACACGGGCCAGTACCACCGATTCGGCGCGGCGATGGCCGCCCGCGGAGTCGACACCTGGGCCCTCGATCACATCGGCCACGGTCTGTCCGAGGGTGAGGTCGCCGACGACCTGGCGTATCTCGATGCGCTCGCGGAGAACGCCCGCCACCTGGTCGACGTGGTGGCCGGCGGGAACGTCGCGGTCATGGGGCACTCGATGGGATCGGCCACTGCCGTGCGCATGCTCGGATCGGGGACGACCGCACTGTCCACGGTTCTCGTCGCCGTTCCGCCGCGCGCCGTCGGCCACGACGATCTCGTGAGAGCCTGCAACGCACCGACTCTGGCGCTGCACGGCATCGACGATCGCATGGTGCCCGTCGACGGAGTCCGCGACATCGCGCGTGGGGTGCCGAACCTGACGCTGCGCGAGTACGAGCATGCCGGGCATGACCTCCTGCACGAGAAGATCCACAAGGACGTGACCGACGCTGCCGCCGATCACGTCCTCGAGTACGCCTGACTCAGCTGACGATGATGGTGCGGGTGTGCCAGCCGGTCGACCCACCGGGGATCGGGGGAGTGCGCTCCTCGACCTGGGTGTTGCCGTCCTGATCCGTCGCGCGGACCTGGATGTTGTGGTTTCCCGCCGTGGCGTTCCAGTCCCAGTACCACTGGCGCCACGTGTCGATCGTGTACTGCTCGGCCAGGGTCGCCGGCTCCCAGGGGCCGTTGTCCACTCGGACCTCGACGCGGTCGATACCGCGGGTCTGGGCCCATGCGGTGCCTGCCACGCGGACCGCACCGGGAGCGACCGGGGCGAACGCCGCCGGCACATCGATGCGTGATGCCGTCTTGATCGGAGCCTTGTCGCCCCAACCACGGTCGGTCCAGTAGGCCTTGGCCGCGTCGAAACGCGTGAGTTCCCAGTCGACGACCCACTTGGTCGCGGACACGAAGCCGTAGAGGCCGGGAACCACCTGGCGGACCGGGTAGCCGTGCTCGACCGGAAGGGGTTCGCCGTTCATCGACACCGCGAGGATCGCGTCACGTCCGTCCATCAGCGCTTCGACGGGAGAGCCGATGGTCATGCCGTCGATACTGGTCGAGAGCAGCATGTCGGCGTCGGCCTGCACGCCCACCTCTTCGAGCAGATCCTTGATGGGGAAGCCGATCCAGGTGGCGTTTCCGGCCAGCGGGCCACCGACCTCGTTGGACACGCACGTCAGCGTGACGACGCGCTCGATCGGTGTGCGGGCCATCAGGTCGTCCCACGTCAGAGTCATCTCGCGGTCGACCTTGCCGTGGATCTTCAGCTGCCATTCCGACGTGGTCAGCTGCGGCACCTGGAGGGCGGTGTCGATGCGGTAGAAGGTGTTGTTGGGGGTGACGAAGGGGGTCGCGCCCTCGACGCCGATGTCGGTCCCCGCGGGGATGGCCTTCGCCGTCTCGCCGGCGGCCACACTCGGCAGGCGGAAATTCTTGATGTCGTCGGCGACTCCGGCGACGCGATCGCCCAGGTAGCGTCCGGCGACTCCGGCCGCGACGGCCACTGCGCCGGCTGCTCCGAGCAGGACGAGGAACTTGCGTCGGGGCATGAATCCGTCGACGGTGTCGGACGGAACCTCGAGAGCCCTGGTGAGGGCCTGCAGGACCGCGATGCCGACGACGACACCGACGACGGTGGGGATGACGTCGCTCAGGGTCGAGGTGGGTCGCTGCATGACGGCGTAGACGCCGATAGCGCCGAGGACCAGCAGGATCACCGAACCGATGGGCCGGGCGGGCCGTTCCAGGAGGCCTGCGATCGCGGCGATGATCGCGATGCCGATCGACATGCCGACGAACAGTGCTGCCTTGTCGTTGGTGCCGAACGTCTCGATCGCGAACTCGCGAGCGAACGCGGGAGTGCGGTCGACGGTGGTGGATCCGACCGCGAAGAACGGGGACGAGGCGGAGCTGAACAGCAGCGACAGGATCTCACCGACTCCGAGGACCATGCCGGCGGCAACGACGCCGCTGAGCATCCGCGCGAAGGGATGGACACGAGTGCGCGCGGTGTCGGGCTCGGTGAGTGTGGTGGTCATGACACTCATTCGTCACGACCCCGGCATCGGCTTGCTTTGGTACTGATCACCCACAACGAGCGACGCGCGCCGGTGAGGAGTTCTCACAGACGCGCGTCGGTCGGGGCTCGGAAGGTCAGCCGCCGTAGATGTCGGCGACCTCGGTGGCGTGCGATTCGAGGATCACGTTGCGCTTGAGCTTCATCGTGGGGGTGAGCTCACCCGACTCGATGGTGAAGTCGCCGGGCAGGATCGTGTACTTCTTGATCTGCTCGGCCTTGGAGACCTTCGAGTTCGCGGTCGCGACGGCCTTGTCGATCTCGGCGACCAGGTCGGCGTTGGTCGTCAGATCGCTCGGCGTGGTGCTCTTGTCCAGGTTGTGACGCTCGAGCCACCCGGGCAGAGCCTCGGGATCGAGTGTGATCAGCGCGCCGATGAACGGCTTGGCATCTCCGACGACGAGGCACTGGCTGACCAGCGGGTGCGATCGGATGGAGTCCTCGAGGCCGGCCGGTGCGACGTTCTTGCCGCCGGCGGTCACGATGATCTCCTTCTTGCGCCCGGTGATCGAGAGGAAGCCCTCCTCGTCGAGAGATCCCAGGTCGCCGGTGTGGAACCAGCCGTCCCGGATCGATTCCTCGGTGGCCTTGTCGTTGTGCCAGTAGCCGGAGAAGACGACCGGTCCCTTGACCAGGATCTCGCCGTCCTCGGCGATCTTGACGGCGTGACCGGCGAGCGGACGACCCACGGTGCCGATGCGCTGCTTGTCGGTGGTGTTGACGGTGACAGCTGCACTGGTCTCGGTCAGGCCGTACCCCTCACGCACCGGCACTCCGATGCCGCGGAAGAAGTGTCCGAGGCGAGCGCCGAGGGGGCCGCCGCCTGACAGTGCGCTGGTGCACCGTCCGCCGAGTGCAGCGCGCAGCTTGGAGTAGACCAGCTTGTCGAAGAGGGTGTGCTTGGCCTTGAGGACCAGCCCGGCACCGCCCTTGTCCTGGGCGATGCTCCACTCGATCGCGACGTCGGCGGCCTGATCGAAGATCTTGCCCTTGCCGCCGTCGTGCGCCTTCTGCTTCGCCGAGTTGTAGACCTTCTCGAACACGCGGGGCACGGAGAGGATGAAGTCCGGCTGAAATTCCGCGAACTGCTCGACCAACGTCGTGGTGTCGGACGTGTGCGCGACGGTCACCTTCGCCTCGAACGCACCGAACGACACGGCGCGGGCGAACACGTGCGCCATCGGAAGGAACAGCAGCGTGCGCTTGCCCTCGGTCATCTGGTCGTGCAGTGCCACCTGGGTGGCCGTGGTCTCGGCGAAGAAGTTGGAGTGCGTGAGCTGCACACCCTTCGGGCGTCCGGTGGTACCCGAGGTGTAGATGAGGGTCGCGGCGGACGACGCGGTCACCTGGTGGCGTCGGGCGTGCAGGTCCTCGTCGGAGACTGAGGAACCGCGCGTGGAGAGCTCGTCGATGGCGCCGCCGTCGAAGCTCAGCACCTCGCGCAGATCCGCCGCGCCGTCGGTGACGTCCTTCATGCGGGTGAGGTGCTCGGAGGTCTCGACGACGAAGAGCTTCGTCGCGGAGTCTTCGAGGATCCACTGCGCCTGGTCGGCTGCGGACGTCTCGTAGATGGACACGGTGCACCCACCGGCGGTCCAGATGGCGTAGTCGAGCACCACCCACTCGTAGCGGGTGCCGGCCATGATCGCGACGCGGTCACCGAACTCGACGCCGGAGGCGATGAGGCCCTTCGCGACGGCGGCGACTTCGTCGGCGAAGGTACGTGCCGTGACGTCCTTCCACGAGCCGCCCGCGCGCCGTTGGAACGGCACCCAGTCGGGGGTCTCGTCCGCGTATCGGAACACGGTGTCGGCCATCGAGACGTCGTCCGGAATCGTGTAGGACGCGGGAACGGAATATTCGCGCACAGTATCTGTACCTTCCAGTTGCAGCAGGTGTGGTGTGTATCTCATCACATGCATCGGTGCAACGGTGAACGAAGTACCGCATCCGGTTTGTCCGGTTCCTTCAGATGGCGGTCGGGTGGGCGTACCTCGACTAGACTCTGGTACACATGAGCACTTCCGAGTCGGAATCGGCCCCTACCGACACCACCACCTTCGCCGATCTGGGCATCGACGAACGTGTGTTGAAGGCCTTGTCGGACGTGGGGTACGAGACCCCGTCCCCCATCCAGGCTGCGACCATTCCGCCTCTGATGGCCGGAAACGACGTCGTGGGCCTCGCGCAGACGGGTACCGGCAAGACCGCCGCCTTCGCCGTGCCGATCCTCTCCCGCCTGGACGTGTCCAACCGCGTTCCGCAGGCGCTGGTGCTCGCGCCGACACGCGAGTTGGCCATACAGGTCGCCGAAGCGTTCGGTAAGTACGCGACCCACATCCCCGGTCTGCACATCCTGCCCATCTACGGCGGTCAGGCGTACGGCATCCAGTTGTCGGGCCTTCGCCGCGGCGCGCAGATCGTCGTCGGTACCCCCGGCCGAGTGATCGATCACCTCGAGAAGGGGACGCTGGACCTCTCCCACCTCGAGTACCTCGTCCTCGACGAGGCCGACGAGATGCTGAAGATGGGCTTCCAGGAAGACGTCGAGCGCATCCTCTCCGACACCCCGGAATACAAGCAGGTCGCGCTCTTCTCGGCCACGATGCCGTCGGCGATCCGCAAGATCTCGCAGCAGTACCTGCACGATCCGGTCGAGATCACCGTCAAGACCACGACATCGACGGCCCCGAACATCACGCAGCGCTACGTCCAGGTCGCGCACCAGCGCAAGCTCGACGCTCTGACGCGCATCTTCGAGGTCGAGGACTTCGAGGCGATGATCATCTTCGTCCGGACGAAGCAGGCCACCGAGGAGCTCGCCGAACGCCTGCGAGCACGGGGATACTCCGCCGCCGCGATCAACGGTGACATCGTCCAGGCTCAGCGTGAGCGCACCATCGGCCAGCTCAAGAACGGTCAGCTGGACGTGCTGGTGGCCACCGACGTCGCGGCGCGTGGACTCGACGTCGAGCGGATCTCGCACGTCGTCAACTACGACATCCCGCACGACACCGAGTCCTACGTCCACCGCATCGGTCGTACCGGTCGCGCGGGCCGCGCCGGCGAGGCACTGCTGTTCGTCGCCCCTCGGGAACGGCACCTGCTCAAGGCGATCGAGAAGGCCACGCGTCAGCCGATCACCGAGATGCAGCTTCCCAGCGTCGAGGACGTCAACGCGCAGCGTGTCTCGAAGTTCGCCGACTCCATCACCACGTCACTGTCGTCGACGTCGCTGGCGATGTTCCGTCGCCTCATCGAGGACTACGAGCGCGAGCACGACGTGCCGATGGCGGACATCGCCGCGGCGTTGGCGACGCAGTCGCGTGACGGTGACGCGTTCCTCATGTCGCCCGAGCCGCCGCCCGCTCCTCGAGAGAAGCGCGAACGACCGGAACGCAAGTTCGACGACCGTGACGCGCCCCCGTTGCGCAAGTCGCGCAAGGGAGATCAGGACCTCGCGGTCTACCGCATCAGCGTCGGCAAGCGGCACAAGGTGGCTCCCGGAGCCATCGTCGGTGCCATCGCCAACGAGGGCGGGTTGCGCCGCAGCGACTTCGGGCACATCAGCATCCGGCCGGACCACAGCTTGGTCGAGCTGCCTGCGGATCTTGCCGACGAGACCCTGGAAGCCCTGCGGCGCACCAGGATCAGCGGCGTGTTGATCCAGTTGCAGCGTGACGGCGGACCGCCTCGCGGCCAGCGCTGAGCTGACCGAGACCCCCGCGAGTACGGCCATGGTGTCGTTGCGCGGGGGTTTTTCGCGACACTACGGACGTACTCGCCCGGCCGTCAGCTCCGAACTGCCGACGGGTGTGCCTGCGTGTCGACGCCCGGAACCCCGCGGCCGCGGATCGACGCGCCCGCCGTCTCGGCGACGAAGAACAGTGCGATGAGGCCGACGACGCACGCGCCCATCATGTAGAACGCCGGCACGAGGTCGTTGCCCGTCCGCTCGACCAGCCATTCGTTGGCAGCCGGCGCGGTTCCGCCGAACAGTGACGTGGACACGTTGTAGGCGATGGCGAAGCCGGCGAAGCGCACGTGCGTCGGGAACATCGCGGGGAAGGTCGCCGAGATGGTCGACAGCTGCAGGACGTACAGCAGACCCAGCACCGTGAACGCGACGATCGCCCACCCGAAGTTGACGGTCATCAGCATGTACATCGGGATGGCGAAGATCAGCAGGCCGACCATCGAGATCAGCCACAGCGGCTTGCGCCCGATGCGGTCGGACAGTGCCCCGGCGAACGGGATGACGACCATCATCGCCAGCTGACCGATGACGACGAGGAACAGTGACGCGGTGCTGGACAGGCCGATTCGGCTCTCCAGGTAGGTCGGCATGTAGCTGAGCAGCGTGTAGTTCGTGACGTTGAGCGCGACGACCAGACCCATGAGGGTCAGGATCGGCTTCCAGTACGTGGCGATGAGGTCGCGGAACTGGGTCGACACCTTGTGTTCGACGGCGTCCTGATCCTCGAGCTCGCGGAACACCGGGGTGTCCTCGAGCTTGGACCGCAGGTAGAGACCGATCAGGGCGAGCGGTCCGGCGACGAAGAACGGCAGTCGCCACCCCCACGTGTCCATGAACGCGTCCGTCGACAACAGGTCGACCGCGAGCACCACCAAGGCGCCGAGCGAAAAGCCGCCGAGGGTGCCGAATTCGAGGAAGCTTCCGTAGAACCCGCGCTTGCGGTCGGGGGAGTACTCGGCCATGAATGTCGCCGCACCGCCGTACTCACCGCCGGTGGAGAAGCCCTGGATCATGCGCAGGATCACCAGGAGGATGGGCGCCCAGATGCCGATCGACGCATAGCTGGGGATCACGCCGATCAGGAACGTGGCCGTGCCCATGATGACGATGGTCAGAGCGAGGACGTGTTTGCGACCCAGCCGGTCTCCGAGAGGTCCCCACACGAGTCCGCCGATAGGGCGCACGAGGAACGAGACGGCGAAGATCCCGAGGGTCAGCAAGGTGGCCGACTCGAGGTCGTCCGGGAAGAAAGCGTTCGCGATGTACGTCGCCGTGTACGCGTAGACGCCGTAGTCGAACCACTCGGTCGCGTTGCCCATGGCGGAGGCGGCGATCGCTCGCTTCAACACTCCCGGAGGAGCATCCTTCGGGCGGTCTTGGGCACCTGTATCCGAAACGGTCATTCACCCAGACCTACCGAAGTCGGGCCCGAAGTCCCGCATCCTCAGGGGCGATCGGTCTCTTCGTTATCCCATCGTTATCGGCGAATCGGGCCCACAGGGCCTCGGCGAAGGCCCGTCGGAACGGCCCGACACCGCGGTTCTCCTGCGACAATGGTGTCGGTATCCCCGCGCTCGGTTAGGTTGAGCGAGGGGTCGGGAGGGTCGCGCAGCGCCGAGGAAGGACGAGTCGATGGTCTCGACGCCTGTCTCGCCGCCGTCCCGCGTCGCCGGACGCCTCGGATTCTCTCGGCGCAGACCGTCGCCGGGTACCTACCTTCTTCTCTCCCTCGCTGTCGCCACGGTCGTCCTCGCGGCCTACTTCGCGGTCCCCGGCGGTGCACGACACGGCGTCTTCGCCGTCGCCGCCGCCGGGTGCATGATCGCGGCGCTGGTCGGGCTCAAGCGCAACAGTCTCGCCGACACCTTTTCGTGGCGATGCGTCGTGGGCGCGTCGACAGCATTCCTCGTGGGACTGTCCCTGCGAGACGTGCGCGACGTCTTCCCGGAGTCGCTGCGGCTGGTGCCCGAGTTCCTCGTTCTGCTCGGGTACGCGCTCGTGGTCGTCGGGATCGTCGGGTGGTCGGGAAGTGGGCGTCTCGCCAAATCGCTACCCACGGTCGTCGACGCGTTCCTGGTGACGCTCGGTATGACGTTCGTGTCGTGGGTGCTGCTGATCGCGCCCGCTTTGTCGTCGACCGACGACGTGCCGTTCGTCGTCGTCAACGGGTTGTTCCCGGCGATCGACGCGGGCCTGTTCACGATGGCGTTCTTCCTGCTGCTGTCGAGGCGGCGTGTGAACGTCTCGTTGACGCTTCTGGTGGTCGGTCTGCTGGCCAGCCTCGTCGGGGACCTCGGTTACGCGATCGCCACGGCGCGCGGCGTGACCGCACCGATGGTGACCCTCGACGCGACCTATCTCCTGTCGTTCGTGTTCCTCGCCGCCGCGGCGCAACACCCGTCGATGGCCCGAGTCGGGCGGAGCGCCGGCGTGACGCCCGCCCTGACGCGACAACGAATGACCGTGGCGGTGGCACTGGTGGCCACTTGCTCGGCTCTGCCGCTGGTGGGTCCGAGTGCGGGAACCGCGGACATTCTCGTGCGGTCGGTGTTCCTCGCCGTGATGCTGGTCGGCTTGTTCATTCGCGGAGAGCGCGCACTGAGCCGCGCGCAGCACAGTGAGGACACGGCGCGACACGACGCCACCCACGACACCCTGACGGGTCTGCCGGACAGGTCGATGCTGGCCGGAATCCTCGACCGGACGCACGAGGTCCCCTACGCGCCGTGGCATCCGACGACGGTGTTGTTCCTCGACATCGACAACTTCAAGATGGTCAACGATTCCTACGGGCATCGCGCGGGAGACGAACTGATCGCCGCCGCTGCTCGGCGGATCCTGTCCGTCGTCGATGCCGCGGACTCCGTCGTCCGATATGCCGGAGACGAATTCGTCGTCGTGACGCAGTCCGACCGCCAGACATCCGAGCGCCTCGCGGCCCGGATGCTCGAGGCGTTCTCGCAACCGTTCGTGTTGAGCGTCGCGTCGCTCTACGTGAGCGTCAGCATCGGTCTCGCGACATCCGGCCGGGCCGCGAGCACCGGCCGGACTCAGCGGGAGGCGGCCGACGAGCTGATACGCGAGGCGGACACCGCCATGTACGACGCCAAGTCCCGCGGGCCGGGGTCGTACGCGTTCTTCGACGAGTCGCTCCGAACCGCCGCGACGAGGGCCGTCGAACTCGGCACGGCCCTGCGCGGGGCGATCGACCGCGGCGAGATGTCCGTGTACTACCAGCCCATCGTCTCGCTGCGCACGCACAACGTCTACGTCTACGAGGCCCTTCTGCGGTGGCGCAGGCAGGACGAGTGGGTGCGTCCCGACGAGTTCATTCCCATCGCCGAGGCGACGAACATGATCTCCGAGATCGGCACCTGGGTACTCGACACCGCTCTCGGCGACCTCGTACGGCTCCGGGCCGCAGGGACCCCGACCATGACGATGTCGGTCAACCTGTCCGTCCTGCAACTACGCGACGAGCGGCTTCCCGACATCGTCGCGGGTCTGCTGGCCGCGCACGGACTGCACGGCTCGGTTCTCGGCCTCGAAGTGACGGAGAGCGCGCTGATCGCCGATCCGGAGGTGGCGCATCGTGTGCTCGCGCGACTCGCCGAGCAGGAGATCGTCCTGATTCTCGACGACTTCGGAGTGGGGTACTCGTCCCTCGGTCGCTTGCGCGATCTCCCGATCTCGGTGCTGAAGATCGACAGGTCCTTCATCGGCCGCGTGACCGAGGACGAAGCCTCCGTGTCGATCGTCGCGGCGGTCGAGGCCATGGCGTCGGCCCTGTCCATGCGCACGGTCGCCGAGGGCATCGAGACGAGGGAGCAGGAGTTGATCGTCGCCGAACTCGGATGTACGTACGCGCAGGGATACCTGTTCGGCAGACCTGCCCCGGTGGAGACCTACCTGCCGGTCAGCGCCGGCGGCGACGTACCGGAATCGAGTTGATC
This sequence comes from Rhodococcus sp. MEB064, assembly GCF_000834565.1. Classification (NCBI taxonomy): domain Bacteria; kingdom Bacillati; phylum Actinomycetota; class Actinomycetes; order Mycobacteriales; family Nocardiaceae; genus Rhodococcus; species Rhodococcus sp. MEB064. The sequence continues at coordinate 43,663 of NZ_JXQS01000024.1, read as the reverse complement.
GTCTCGACCGTCCAGTCGACGTCGCTACCGCTCCGCTGACCCACGAGCACGCTGATCCCTGCGTTCGCGATGCGCGGGGCCGGATGGCCGGTGACGGTATGGAGGATCGCTCGGATGATTCCGCCGTGCGCGACGGCGATGACCGACTCGCCCGAATGAGTGTCCACGATCCGGTCCAGCCCGCGTCGTCCGCGGACGGCGAGGTCGTGACTCGACTCGGCGCCCGGGTAGCGACCGTCCGGCCAGTACGCCCAGGCGTCGTATCCCGTCATTCCCTCGGCGCGGCCGAAGTGGCGTTCGGCCAGATCGTCGTGATCCGCCGATCGCGGAAGGCCGACGATGTCTCCGATGATGTCGGCGGTCTCGGCCGCGCGGGAGAGCGGAGAGCTCACCAACGTGTCCCATTCGTCGGCTGCGAGCACGGATCCGGCGTCCCGTGCCTGCTGTCGGCCGATGTCGTTGAGCGGGATGTCGGACGATCCCTGGAGACGCCCGTCGATGTTCCAGTCGGTCTCGCCGTGGCGCACGAGGGCCACTCGGACAGAGCTGTTCCGCGCGTCGGAGTCGGCGTGGTCCGTCATGGTCGGACATCAGAATATCGGTCGACGGCACCCCTGTCCGAGCCTGGTTACCGGGGAGTACGGTGCTAACAATCAGCGAATGACTTCGAAAGGTCACAGATGAACCTGGCACTCACCGATGAGGAAGCTGCGTTCCGCGACGAGATGCGGACTTTCTTCCGTACCGAGATCCCTGCCGATATCCGCGAGCGGAACGCGGCAGGCGAGGAACTCGAGCGCGAGGACATGATCACGACGCTGCAGATCCTGAACAAGCACGGCATGGCGAGCCCGCACTGGCCCGTCGAATGGGGTGGCAAGGACTGGACCCCGATGCAGCACCACATCTGGTTGGACGAGTTGCAGCTCGCCTCGGTGCCCGAGCCCCTGGCCTTCAACATCTCGATGGTCGGGCCCGTCATCGCGACCTTCGGTAGCGAGGAGCAGAAGCAGAAGTTCCTCCCGCCCACGCAGAACCTCGACATCTGGTGGTGCCAGGGCTTCTCCGAGCCCGAGGCGGGGTCGGACCTCGCGTCGCTCCGCACGGTCGCTCTTCGGGACGGCGATGAGTACGTCATCAACGGTCAGAAGACGTGGACCACGCTCGGCCAGCACGCCGACTGGATCTTCGTGCTCGCACGGACCAACCCGGATGCGCCGAAGAAGCAAGCCGGTATCTCGTTCATCCTGGTCGACATGAAGACCCCGGGCATCACGGTGCGCCCGATCAAGTTGATCGACGGCGGCCACGAGGTCAACGAGGTCTGGTTCGAGGACGTCCGCGTCCCCGTCGAGAACCTGGTCGGCGAGGAGAACGCCGGCTGGACCTACGCCAAGTTCCTGCTGAGCAACGAGCGCACCGGCATCACGCGCCTCGGGTTCACCAAGACCAAGCTCGCCCAGGCCAAGGCGCTCGCTGCCGAGACCAAGGTCGGCACCGGAACCCTGCTCGAGGACCCGGTCTTCGCCGCGCGGTTCGCCGAGCTGGAGAACCAGGTACTGGCGCTGGAGCTGACACAGCTCCGCATCGTGTCGAGCTACGTGTCCGGTAAGGAGAACCCGGCATCGTCCGTGCTGAAGCTGCGCGGCAGCGAGCTGCAGCAGCTGGCGACCGAAATCCTGACCGACGTGGCGGGACCTGATTCGCTGCCCTTCTCGGCCGGCACGGATTCGCCGACGCCGGTGTGGGCTCAGCGTGCCACCCCGACGTACCTGAACTTTCGGAAGACATCCATCTACGGCGGCTCGAACGAGGTGCAGCGCACCATCATCGCGTCCGGCATTCTCGGTCTTTAGGAGCGCACGACATGCAGTTCGAACTGGACGAAGAACAGAAGCTGCTGCGCGACACGGTGCGTGACGTGCTCGCTCGCAGTTACGACAACGAGAAGCGCAAGGCCGCGGTCGAGAGCGAGCGCGGATGGACCGAGTCGGTCTGGAAGCAGTTCGCCGAACTGGGACTGCTCGGCCTCAGTTTCGCCGAGGACGACGGCGGCATGGATGCCGGGCCGGTCGAGACCTTCGCAGTCATGACGGAGATCGGTCGCCGCCTCGCACCCGAGCCGCTGCTGGACTGCGTGCTCATCCCGGGCGGCCTCATCACCGAGGTCGGATCGACCGAGCAGCGTCAGCGCATCCTTCCGGGCGTCGCCGAGGGGCAGACCCTCCTCGCGTTCGCTCATTCCGAGCCGGGCACCCGCTGGCCGGCGGCCGAGGTATCGACGTCGGCCACCGAGGACGGTGGCTCGTGGGCATTGTCGGGTGTGAAAAACCCTGTGTTGCACGGTGACTGCGCCGATCACTTCGTGATCAGCGCAGCGCTGCCCGGTGGCGGTGTGGGCCTGTTCCTCGTCGCGGCCGATGCCGAGGGACTCACCCGCAAGAGCTACCGCACCCACGACGGACTGCGCGGCGCATCGCTCGAGCTGTCGGACGTCGCGGGCGAACCGCTCGGTGACGGCGGCGACGCCAGTGCCGCCATCGTGGCGTCCAACGTCCGTGCGCAGGCGGCTCTCGCTGCCGAGGCGCTCGGTGCGATGGAGGAGTCGCTGCGGCTCACCACCGACTACCTGAAGCAGCGCAAGCAGTTCGGCGTGCCGCTGGCCAAGTTCCAGGCACTGACGTTCCGCGCAGCGGACATGTACGTCCAGCTCGAGCTCGCTCGCAGCATGGCGCTGTACGCCACGATGTCGTTGGCCGACGGATCACCCGATCCGACGGTCGCGTCGCGTGCGAAGCTGCAGATCGGGCGTTCCGCCCGGCAGATCGGCCAGGAGTCGATCCAGCTGCACGGCGGTATCGGTGTGACCGACGAATACCCTGTCGGACACTACTTCTCGCGTCTCACGGCCATCGAGCACACGCTCGGTAGCGTCGACGATCACCTTCGCGTGATCACCGAGGCCCTGGCAGATCACGAGATGCTGGGCGTCTCCTAGCTTCATCCCGACGAAGGCCGGTGACCCGCGTGGTCACCGGCCTTCGTCGTGTCGGGATGTCGGAATCAGGACACGAGATTCTTCACATCGACTCCGTCGGCGATGCGTCGGATGTTCTCGAGAACGTCGCGAGACCGGCCGTCGAAGGTGCGACGGGTGATGCCCGACGAGTGCGGTGTCATGAGCACGTTGGGTAGTGCCCCGAACGGGTACGAGCTGGGGGCTCCCTGTCCGCCGACTCCGGGGTAGTCGTACCAGACGTCGATCGCGGCGGCACCCAGGTCGCCACACGAGAGTGCTTCGTACAGTGGACGTTCCTGCACCAGTGGCCCACGTCCGACGTTGATCAGAACACCCTGCGGCCCGAGTGCGCGCAGCTGCGCGGGACCGATCATGCCGCTGGTCGCAGTCGTCAGCGGAGCGGAGACGACCATGATGTCGGACTCGTCGGCCAGCCTGTCGAGCTCGTCGGTCGAGCCGGCCCAGTCCAGGCCATGGGCGACCGCGTCGACGGCACCGCGTCCTGTCACGGCAGCGCCGATGCATCCGAGGGTGCGCAGGAGCGACCACGACCGCTGACCGATGTGGCCGAATCCCACGAAGCCCACCCGCGCGCCGGCAGTGGCGTGGGGTTGGGGTAGCGCCTGGTCGTAGACGGAGGTTGCCCACACGCCCTGTCGCAGAGCGCGGTCCTGATCGAGGAACCCGCGTCGGAGCAGGATCGCTGCGGCGAGCACGTACTCGGCGATCGAGTCCTCGTGATGAAAGGTGTTGGCCACTACGGTCGTCGACGGAAGTGATGCGCGCGCCACGTTGTCGACGCCCGCGCCGACGACCTGGACGAGTCGCAGCCGGGTGCCGGCTCGCGCCATCGCGTCGGTGACCTTGCCGCCCACGTGGATGTCGGCATCGGCGAGGTCGGCGATCAGGGCGTCCTCGTCGAAGCGCTCGTGCCAGGACAGCTCGGTGCCGTCGGGCGCCCCGCTCTCCAGTGTCTGGCGGTAGGGAAGCAGGTTCCGATCGGCAACAACGACTTTCATGCGCGCTGCAGAGCCGGCCGCTTGCTGTCGAATGTCCAGTCCGGGATGAGGAACTGCATTCCCCTGGCGTCGTCGCGAGCGCCCAGCCCCTCGCGCTCGTACAGTTCGCGTGCTGCCTCGACGCGCTCCATGTCGAGTTCCACTCCGAGCCCCGGTGTTTCGGGAACGGTCAGGTAACCACCGTCGATGGTGAACGGATTCGTGGTGATCCGCTGTCCGTCCTGCCAGATCCAATGTGTGTCGATCGCCGTGATGTCACCCGGCGCAGCGGCGGCGACGTGGGTGAACATGGCGAGGGAGACGTCGAAGTGGTTGTTGGAGTGCGACCCCCACGTCAGACCCCAGGCATCGCACAGCTGCGCGACGCGGACCGATCCGTTCATCGTCCAGAAGTGCGGGTCCGCCAGCGGGATGTCGACGGCGCCCGACCGGATCGTGTGCCCCATCTCGCGCCAGTCGGTGGCGATCATGTTGGTGGCAGTCGGGAGGCCCGTGGCGCGCTTGAACTCCGCCATCACCTCACGGCCGGAGAAGCCGCCCTCGGGCCCGACGGGATCCTCCGCGTAGGCGAGGACGTCCCGCAGACCACGGCACGTCTCGATCGCGTCCTTCAGGAGCCATCCGCCGTTGGGGTCCAGGGTGATCCGCGCAGAGGGGAATCGTTCCGCGAGCGCACGGACCGCGTCCGCCTCCTGCGGTGCGGGGAGAACGCCGCCCTTGAGCTTGAAGTCCTGGAAGCCGTACTTCGCCTGTGCGGCTTCGGCCAACGCGACGACGGCATCGGGCGTCAGGGCTTCCTCGTGCCGGATGCGGGACCAGGTGTCGGCGGAACTGCTCTCATCCGACGGGGCACGATAGGCGAGGTCGGTCTTGGTGCGGTCGCCGATGAAGAAGAGGTAGCCCAGCGCCTGAACCTTGTTGCGCTGGCGGCCGTCGCCCAGCAGGGCAGCGACACTGACGCCGAGGTGTTGACCGAGAAGATCGAGCAGGGCGCTCTCCACCGCGGTCACGGCATGCACCGCGATCCGGAGATCGAAGGTCTGGGCACCGCGTCCGCCGGAGTCGCGGTCGGCGAACGCGTGCCTCATGGCGTTGAGAACCGCGTGGTAATTGCCCACCGATGCGTTCTCGACGAGGGAGCGAGCATCCTCGAGGCAACGCCGGATCGGTTCCCCGCCGGGTACCTCACCGACACCGGTGCGGCCGTCGGAGTCGGTGAGGACCACCAGGTTGCGCGTGAAGAACGGTGCATGCGCGCCACTGAGATTGAGCAGCATGCTGTCGTGGCCGGCGAGGGGAATCACCCGCATCTCGGTGACGACAGGCGTGGCGCTACGGGTACGAGGAGTTTCGGTGGCGGTGCTCACAGAAGAAGGTTAGGACCCGCGATCCATTCCCGTCCAAGACTATTTGTGGATGCAGCGATGCTCAGCGGGTATCGGTTCGGCGGCCTTTGACTAGTGTGCACACACTTGCCGTGAGGCGCACACCCTGTGCAGCCGGCCGTAGGGGGTGTGCGCTCGCGGATTGTGGTGCAGCCGCTGGGGTCGCGCGCTGCGCAGTCTGAGTGCACACACCTGCCGTGAAGCGCACACCCTGTGCAGCCGGCGGTAGCGGGTGTGCGCTCGCGAGGACTGTGGTGCAGCCGCTGGGTCGCGCGCTGCGCGGATGGAGCGCACACCCCTGCCGTGAAGCGCACACCCTGTGCAGCCGGCCGTAGGGGATGTGCGCTCACCACAGCAGGTGTGCGCTCGCAAAGGAGTGCTGCGTCGGAGGAGCGCGCTACCCGCCGTGAGGTGCACACCTCGTCCAGCCGGCCGCAGCGGTCTTCACTTGCAGATGGCGCTGCGCGGATGGAGCGCACACCCCCGCCATGAAGCGCACACCCTGTGCAGCCGGCCGTAGAGGGTGTGCGCTCACCACAGAGGGTGCACGCTCACCGCACAGGGCGCACTGTCACACCAGCGCATCGACCAGCAGAACCAGTGCTCCACCGGCCGAGACGACGATGGACACCAGCCGGAGCCGGCGCTTATCCAACACACGATTCACCCACCGCGACGCCACATAGCCCAGCGCCACGACGGGCAGCAGCAGAGCGCACGCGACGAAGGACCGCGCCGACAGGGACCCTGTGATGCCGAGCGCGGCCAGAGACATGATCGAGCCGACGAGGAAGAAGCCGCTCATGGTGCTGCGGAGTGTCGCTCCGGTGCTTCCACTCCAGATCAGCGCCATCGGCGGTCCACCGATGGATGTCGCGGTTCCGAGCAGTCCGGATGCCGCACCCGCCGTCATCAGCGAGCCGCGTCGGGGTGCCGGTGACCAGCCGATCGACGTGGCGACGACGCCGAACAGCACGACCGCGCCCAGCATGATCGACAGGCCACGATCGGGGAGGACGACCAGGAGCGCGGCGCCGGCGATCACGCCGGGAACTCGACCCACCAACGCCCAGCCGGCGCCGCGCACGTCCAGGCTGGTCCGCTCGCGCAGCACGACCAGCGCGGTCAGTGCCGTGGCCAGCAGGATGAGCGTGCCGGGCACCATCCGTGGGTCGATGATCGCGAGGATCGGCGCCGCGACCATTCCCATACCGAAACCGATGGACGATTGCAGGCAGGACGCGACGAACACGGCGAGCCCGACAATCGTCCATTCGATTCCGGTCATACGGGCAAGGCGTCCGATCTGGGGTGGTGGCATTCCGCGATGTGCAGGTTCCCGAGACGGCCGACCGTCGGGGGAATGCCCGTCGAGCAGACGTCCGTCGCGTGAGCGCAGCGCGTGCGGAAACGGCAGCCCGACGGCGGGTTCAGAGGCGACGGTACCTCGCCCTCCAAGAGGATGCGCGAACGCCGGGTCGAGGGATCCAGCGTCGGGGCTGCCGACATCAGTGCCTCGGTGTACGGGTGCGTGGGATGGTCGAAGACGTCGTCGGTCGGTCCGGTCTCGATGATGCGGCCGAGGTACATGACGGCGACTCGGTCGGCGACATGCCGCACCACCGACAGGTCGTGCGAGATGAAGACGTAGCTGATGCCCAGTTCCTTCTGCAGGTCGGACAGCAGGTTGAGTACCTGCGCCTGGACCGACAGGTCGAGGGCCGAGACGGGCTCGTCGCACACGACGACACTCGGGTCGAGTGCCAGGGCTCGGGCGATGCCGAGTCGCTGGCGCTGACCACCGGAGAACTCCTGCGGGAAGCGGTGCTCGTCGCTGGGACGAAGTCCGACCAGGTGCAGCAGTTCACGGACGCGGGCGGCGCGGTCGCGCTTGGTCTTGTACATCGTGCGGTGCGTATGCCAGGGCTCGGAGATGATCTCGGCGGCCGACATGCGGGAGTTCAGGGAGCCGTACGGGTCCTGGAACACCATCTGGATCCGCCGACGCCACGCCAGCAGCTCCTTGCCCTTGAGACTGAACGGGTCGACGCCGTCCCAGGACACGGTGCCCGTATCGGGGCGCTCGAGCATCATCAGCGTGCGCGCGAGAGTGGACTTGCCGCAGCCGGATTCACCGACCAGTCCCAGTGTTTCGCCTCGGCGCAGCGTCAGGTCGATGCCGTCGAGTGCGCGCAGCTTCTTGTGGCCTCCGCTGCCGGCCGCGACATCGAACGTCTTGGACACTCCACGGACCTCGAGCAACGGTGCGGCCTGCGTGGCCGCGGCCTCACTCTCCACTGTCGTCGTAACGGACACCGGACACCTCCTCGGGGAAATGGCATGCGGTCCACCGGACATCGCCGGCGGAGCGCAGTTCGGGACGCTCCGCGACACAGACGGCGCGAGCGATGGGGCAGCGGGCCTGGTAGACGCAGCCGCTAGGAATGGAGTGAAGGTCCGGCGGGGTGCCGCCGATGGACTTGAGGTGCTCGCCGCGCACGGTGGCGACGGGCACGGAGTCCAGCAGCCCCTTGGTGTAGGGATGCTTCGGATCGCCGAACACCTCGGCGACGGGTCCCGTTTCGACGACGGTTCCCGCGTACATCACGGCGACGTCGTCGGCTTCCTCCGCGACGAGGGCGAGATCGTGCGTGATGAGGATGACGGCCATGTCGTGCTCGGTGCGCAGGTCGCGCAGCAGGGACATGATCTGCGCCTGCACGGTGACGTCGAGGGCGGTGGTGGGCTCGTCGGCCAGAAGCACCGTCGGACCCAGGGCCACGGCCATGGCGATGAGCAGACGCTGCCGCATACCGCCGGAGAACTGGTGGGGGTAGGAGTCCGCGCGTGACTCGGGCTCGGGGATGCCCACGCGTTCCATCAACGAGATCGCTTCGACGCGAGCCGCTTTGGCGGACATACCGCGGTGGATGCGGAACGGTTCCGCCAACTGCGTGCCGACGGTGTAGACCGGGTTCAGCGCTGTCAGTGCGTCCTGGAAGACGATGGCGAGCTCGGTCGCGGCGATGCGGCGGCGGGTCTTGGAGCTGGCCGTGACCAGGTCGGTGTCGCCGAGCATCACGGTTCCGTCGACGACGTCGGCAATGGGTTCGAGCAGACCCACGAGGGCCTGGGCGGTCATCGACTTGCCGCAGCCGGACTCTCCCAGCAGTGCCAACGTGCGACCACGTTTCGCGCTGAAGGAGACTCCGTCGACCGCGCGGACGGTGCCGGACGGGGTGCGGATCTCGACGGTCAGGTTGTCGACGTCGAGCGCGGTGCGGGCGAGAGCGGGAGCACTCATCGGCGTGCCTTTCTCTTCGAACGCGGGAGGGTGAGGCGCCAGCGCTGCGCCGGGTCGGTGGCGATGCGTGCCCACGCGGCGAGCACGGTCGCGGACACCGTCGTGATGACGATGGCGAGGCCGGGGAAGAACGACAGCCACCAGGCGCTCTGCAGGTAGGTGCGGCCCTGCGAGACCATCAGGCCCCAGCTGATGTCGGGCGGCTGGATGCCGATGCCGAGGAAGCTCAGGGACGACTCGGCGAGCATCACGAAGCAGAAGTCGAGCGTGGCGACGGTGAGCAGCGTCGGCAACAGGATGGGTACGACGTGACGACGGATCACCGCGCCGCTGCCGGCGCCGAACGTGCGGGCCGCGTCGACGAAGACGCGCGAGCGCAGCTCGGCACTCTCGGCACGGGCGGTGCGCAGGTAGATCGGGATGCGGGTGATGGTCAGGATCAGCACGATGTTGGCGGCGCTGGGGGAGAAGACGTAGAGCACGACCACGGCCATGAGCAGGGACGGGAAGCTCATGATGACGTCGGCGACGCGCATCGCGGTGGTCTCTCGCCATCCGCGGTGGTAGCCGGCCCACATTCCGATGACGGAGCCGATGATGCCCGACAGGATCACGGCGGGTACGGCGACCGACAGGGTGGTGCGGCTCGCGAGGATCAACCGGGCGAGCATGCTGCGACCGAGGGGGTCGGTGCCCAGGATGTTCATGAAGCCGGTGCTCATCGAGAACGGTGCCAGGTTGGAGCGGTCGAGGTCCTGCCGGGTGGCGGCGTCGGAGACGACCATCGGGCCGAAGATCGCGGTGAGGAACACCAGGATCAGGATGCCGGCTGCGATGGTGGCGACGCGGTCACGCAGGAGCAGTTTCCACAGCGGCATCGTGGTGGTGCGCGACGGCGCCGCGGACTGTGGATCGGGGCCCGGGGGGAGCACCGGAGGAACCGGGATCCCCGAGCTGTCCTTGCTTGCTTCGAGTGTCATGACGGCCTCCTCAGACCTTTGCCTTGTCGCGAACTCGTGCGTCGAGGAGTGCGTAGCACGCGTCGATGACGATGTTCAGAACGAAGATGCTGATGGCCGTCAGCAGCACGGCCGCTTGGAGAACGGCGAAGTCCCGCTGCAGGATCGCGTCGATCATCAGCTTTCCGATGCCGGGCCAGCCGAAGATGGCCTCGACCACGACCGCGCCGTTGACCAGGCCGACGGTGAGGTCACCGGCAACCGTCAGGGCCGGAGCGGCAGCGTTACGCAGGGCGTGATGGGTGACGACGCGCAGGTCGCCGGCGCCCTTGCTCCGTGCCAGCCGGACGTACGGTGCGGACAGGGCGGACACCATGGCTCCGCGGACGACCTGGGTGAGCACGCCCAGCGGACGGATCAGCAGGGTCGCGATCGGCAGGATCCAGGCGGCGGCGCCGCCGGTTCCGGAGGTCGGCAGGACACCGAGCACGACGGCGAAGATCCAGACGCCGGTGATGGCGAACCAGAAGTCCGGGATGCTGGCCGCGGTCATCGACAGCAGACTCGAGAAGCGATCGGCGATCGAGTTGGGACGGTAAGCGGCCCAGCAGCCGATGACGATGGAACCGATCACGGCGAGCAGCATCGTCACGAACGCGAGCTGCAGCGTCGCGGGGAAGGCTCGCAGAGCCATCGTCGACGCGGCTTCACCGGTGCGCAGTGACTCGCCGAAATCGAGATGCAGGACGCCGCCGAAGTAGTCGGCCATCTGCGTCCACACGGACTGGTCGAAGCCGTTCTGCGCGGCGAAGGCCTCGCGTTGGGCGGGGGTGGCCGACTCCGGCAGGTAGAGACTGGTGGGGTCGCCGGTAAGTCGGGCCAGGAAGAAGACGCCGATCAGGACGACCAGCAGGGGTACGAGGCTGGTGTAGACGCGTCGTCGGAGGAAAGCGAACATGGCGGTCACACCCTTCCGGAGGTGGGCTGCTGGCGGGTGGGGCTAGTCGGTCGCATCGGAACTCCGAGTCATCTCGGCCAGTCGCATCTCGTCGACGGTGGCGGAATCGGGGGTGTAGTCGATGCGCGGGTCCTTGGCCAACACACCGTTCATGTGGGCGATGTACGCCATCTGCGTGATCTCCTCGGGTTCGCGTGCGAACAACCCGGCGAACGCATCCTGGCGCTGCTCATCCGTGAGTGCCTCGGCCTCGTCGATACCTTCGTCGAAACCGGTTGTGCCGTAGGAGCTCTGGAAGCCGTCACTCCTCATGTACTGGTCCATCGTGAACGCTGCGTCGCCTGCCTGGTTTCCGTGCTGGATCACCAGCAGGTACGGCCCCACGTTCGGGAACGGGCGTTCCTGGAACTCCGCGGTGGCCGCGGTGTCCTTCATCTCGATCTTCACGTTCAGGCCGATGCCGGCGAGTGCGTTCTGGATGACCTCGACGGTTTCGTTGATCTTGGGAAACTGCCCGGTGCGGCCGATGAGGCGGATCTCGGTGTCGACGGGAACACCGTCGGCGCGAGCCTCGTCGATCAGTGCCTTGCCCTTCTCCATGTCGTACGGCCACGGCGTCAACTCGTCGTTGTAGCCGACGACGCCGTCCGCGATCAATTGTGCTGCGGGGGAACCCATTCCGCGGAACAGCGCCTTGACGATGCCGGAGCGGTTGATGGCGTAGTTGATGCCTTCCCGCACACGCTGGTCGTCGAGCGGCGGCGTCGTGGCCTGCATGCGCAGTGCCGTCGTCTCGTTGTTCGGGAAGGCGGCACCGAGGTCGCCGGCCCCGTCCTCGGGGCCGAGGCCGGTGGCGATGTCGGCCTCGCCGTTGGTCACCATGGCTGCGCGCACGGAACCCTCGGTGCGCCACTGGTAGACCGCGCGGGTGAACTCGGGCTCCTCTCCCCAGTAGGAGTCGTTGCGCACCAGGGACAGTCGCTGCCCGTAGTCCCACGAATCGATGCGGTAGGGGCCGGTGCCGATGGGTTCACGGGTGCGCTCGGCGTCGCCGACCTCACTGGTCACCATCTCGATGAACGACAGGCGCAGCGGGAGGATGGGGTCCGGCGCCGGCGAGGCGACCGTCACGGTGGTCGGGTCGAGCGCCGTGACGGTCAGATCGTCGTCGCCGAAGACGTAGCCCTCGACGTTGCAGGCCAGGTCCGAGTTCACTGCTCGCTCGATGGACACCTTGGCGTCCTCGGAGTCGAAGGTGGATCCGTCGCTGAAGGTGACGTCGTCCCGCAGGCGGATGGTCCACTCCGTATCGGACGTCCGCTCCCAGGAGGTGGCCAGCTTCGGTTCGAGGTCACCCGATGTGGGGTCACGCTCGATCATGGGCTCGGTGATGTTGGAGCGGACGACCACACCGATGGCGGTGAGGGAGACGTCGCACGGCTCGAGTGTCGGGGGCTCCTGGGGCAGCACGATCCGGACGGTGTCCGGGCTTGCGGCATCGCCGCTGTCCGAGTTGGCGACTGTGCATCCGGTCAGGAATGCCGACGCAGCGAGCACCGACACCAGAGATGTGGCGCGGGTGGATCTCATGAATTCTCCAAGCTGAGTGGGGCTCTGCCTAGCGCGTGCTGTCGGGGCTGTCGACGCGCGCTGGGGCGTGGAGGCCGGAGGCCGGTCGAGAAAGACGTTGCGGGTTCGTTGCCGCCTGTGACGGTAGACACACGGTAGGAGGGTGGCCGGTGAGCGTCAACAGCGGATGACCCGCAAAATCGCAGTTGAGAGCGGATTTTCACGTCGTCACGGCCTTCCCGTGCGGTCCGGGTCACAGCGTCGAGGCTCTGACCTGCTGCATCACACGCGGCGATCATATCAATGCTGGATGAGTATTGATCCATGCTAATTGCGTGTTGGACCGGTATTCGTCGCCGGGCATACGATGACCCGGACGAAGGCCGTCACACCCGACGGTCGGCGCACTGGCGAAGGAGGCGGCATGACCGACGGTGGCTCACCGAGTTCGGCTGATGCGCAGCGTTATTCCGATGTTCTGCGGGTAGGCGGACTGAAGCCGTCTCTGATGGAGACGCTCAGCGCCGGCGGTGCGCTCGTTCTGCCGGACGACGGCCGCGACGCTTTCCTCGAGCAGCACGCCGACCGGGTCCGCGCCGTGGTCACCTCCGGCCGGGTCGGTGTCGACGCCGACCTGATGCGACTCCTGCCGGGTCTGCGAGCGATCGTGCATTTCGGTGTCGGATACGACGGCACCGACGCCGACGAGGCTCGTCGCCTCGGCATCGGTGTCAGCAACACACCCGACGTCCTGACCGACGCCGTAGCGGACACCGCGCTGGGGCTGCTCATCGACACGATGCGGGGGTTCTCCGCGGCCGACCGCTACGTGCGAGCCGGCGAGTGGACGACGAAGCCCATGCCCCCGCTCGCGCGACAGGTCAGCGGCTCGCGGGTCGGCATCCTCGGACTCGGGCGGATCGGCAGCGCCATCGCGCATCGCCTCGACGCGTTCGGATGCAGCATCGGGTACCACAATCGCAACGTGGTCGACGGCAGCCCGTACGACTACTACTCCTCACCCCGCGAACTTGCTGCGGCAGTGAACGTTCTGGTGGTCGCGGCCGCAGGAGGCCCGGACACCCAGCAGCTGGTGGACAAGGCGACCATCGACGCGCTCGGCGCCGACGGATTCCTCGTCAACGTCGCACGCGGCAGCGTCGTCGACGAGGACGCCCTCGTCGACGCCCTGCAGAGCGGACGTCTGGCCGGTGCCGGACTGGACGTGTTCGCCCACGAACCCGAGGTTCCCGAAGCGCTCCGACGCCTCGACAACGTCGTTCTGCTTCCGCACGTCGGAAGCGCGACCGTACAGACACGTGCGGCGATGGAAGCTTTGACCCTCGACAATCTTCACTCGTTCCTCGCCGACGGCACGCTCGTGACGCCGGTCTTCCAGCCCGGACAGAAGGAGACCTCATGAGCGTCGTCGTGGGATACGCGGACACCGTCGAGGACCGCAATGCGTTGCCGTTCGCGTTCCGCGAGGCCGTCATGCGCGGTACCGACGTGACCGTCGTGGTCGACGGCGACCGGTCGTCGGTGGACGAGCAGATCATGGCCGCCCGGACCGACTCGGGTGCCGACGGTATCGCGGTGCGCGTGGCCGACCTGGTTCCCGGCCGATCGCATGCCGACAACCTGGTCGACATGTCGTACGAGCCGGACGTCGAGATCCTGGTCATCGGAGTGCGACGCCGGTCGCCCGTCGGAAAGCTGTTGCTGGGCAGCCTGTCCCAGCGCGTTCTTCTCGACGCCCACTGCCCCGTCGTGGCGGTCAAGCCGCCCGTCGAGGTCGCCCGCTAGAGCTGCGTCACGGCGGCGACGTCGCCCAGCACCCGGTGCAGGGCGGGGTTCGTCGCGTCGTGACGCCATGCGGCATTGAGCCGTACGGGCTTCTCGGTGCTGGATCGGAGTTCGCGGAACACCACACCCTCGGTGTGCATCGTGCGTGCCGACGCCGGAACCAACGCGCACCCCAGCCCGGAACTCACCAGCATCAGCATGGTGTGCACCTGCGTCACGTACTGCACGTAGCGGGGAGACACGCCGGCGACGGTGAAGGTGCTGATGAGCAGCTCGTGGAAGTACCGGGCGTCGACGGGTGAATACATGATCACCGGCTGATCCTCGAAGTGGGTCACCGCGAGGCGTTCGACGTCGAGAAGTTCGTGACCCTCGGGGATCGCGGCCACGAGCGCTTCACGGTGGATGGGCCGCGTCGTGATCCCGGGCCGGGTCACCGTGGGACGGACCAACCCGAGGTCGAGCTCACCGCTGGCCAGTGCGTCGATCTGGATGGACGAGACCATCTCGCGCAGAACGAGTTCGACGTCGGGAAGGGTGTCGCGGACGTCGGCGAGGAGCCGTGGGAGAACGGCGTGGGCCGACGCCGCGGTGAATCCGATGACCACTGTTCCCAGGTCGCCTTCCGGGACGCGCTTGACGGTCAGCGCAGCGCTCTCCGCCAGCCGGACGATGCGGCGGGCGTCGGGAAGGAACGCGAGGCCGGCGGCGGTCAGTGTCACCGAGCGGGAAGTCCGGTCGATCAGTTGGACGCCGAGCTCGCTCTCGAGCTGTTGGATCTGTCGGCTCAGCGGCGGTTGCGTCATGTGGAGCCGCTCGGCGGCGCGGCCGAAGTGCAGCTCCTCCGCAACGGCGATGAAGCACGTCAGACGCGAGAGCGAGAACATCGGCTCAAGATAGCCGACCGTGTGAACGGCCGGTCACCATCGCGGCGAAGAGTTGACGAAGGCGGGTTCGAGACTCTGCCGGTAGCCGGTGTCGTCACGGTCCCTGATCCCGCAGTCGACGTACTGCTGGTGCAGCCTCGCCAGCGCGCCCTCGTCGAGTTCGACGCCCAACCCCGGTCCCGTGGGTACGGCGACGGCGCCGTTCTCGATGCGCAGAACGCCCGGGACCACGACGTCCTCGGTCTTCCACGGCCAGTGTGTGTCGCAGGCGTACGTGAGATTCGGCGTGGCGCCTGCGAGGTGCACCATCGCGGCGAGGGATATGCCCAGGTGCGAGTTGGAGTGCATCGACAGGCCGAGTCCGAACGTGTCGCAGATACCTGCCAGCAGACGCGACCGCTGGAGGCCGCCCCAGTAGTGGTGATCCGACAGGACGACGCCCACGGAGTCACGCCGAACCGACGGCTCGAGCTGATCGAAGGCGACGACACACATGTTGGTGGCCAACGGCATCGGGGCCTTTCGGGCGACCTCGGACATGCCGTCGAGGCCGGGAGTCGGATCTTCGAGGTACTGGACGACGCCGTTCAGAGCCGACGCGACCTCGAGGGAGGTGTCGACGGTCCACGCCGCATTGGGGTCGAGTCGCAGGGGGAGATCAGGGAAGGCCTCGCGTAGCGCGACCATCGCCGCGATCTCCTCCTCGGGTGGGAACACCCCACCCTTCAGCTTGATCGCACCGAAGCCGTACTGCTCGATCATCGTCCGGGCCTGGCGCACGATCCCGTCGGGATCGAGCGCAGCACCCCACCGGTCGTCCTCCGCGCCCGGATGCGCTGCCCACTTGTAGAACAGGTAGGCGCTGAACGGCACGGTGTCCCGTACCGATCCACCGAGAAGGTCCGATACCGGCCGACCGAGGATCTTGCCCTGGATGTCCAGGCAGGCGACCTCGAAGGGCGAGAAGACGCGATCGGTGGTGCTGGCGGTCGTGATCATTCCGGCAACGCCGTCACCGCCTGTTACCGACAGGCCGGCGAGGCAGTCGTCGATCACGGTGCGCAGGACGTTCAGCGCGAAGACGTCGACACCGCGCATCGCCTCTGCCGCCGCGTTCAGCCGCACGAGATGTGCGGTGTCCGCGTAGGTCTCACCGAGACCGACGATCCCGTCGTCGGTACGTACCTGCACGATCGCCCGGAGGGCGAACGGCTGATGGACACCGACGGTGTTGAGGAGCGGCGGGTCGGCGAACGCGACCGGTGTGACGGTGACAGAGGCGATGCGTCCGGTCACGAGTGCACGGCCTCCTTGGTGACCGAGTCCGCAGCGAGTGCGTCGGCGAGAACGGCGCGGCCCGCGGCGATGATCGCGGTGAGCGTCTCGACATCCGCCGGGGCGGCGTCGACGAGGGGAGCGCGAACAGGGCCGGCGGCAACACCTTCCAGCGTGACGCCCGCCTTGATCAGAGAGACGGCGTAGCCGGGGACCGAGTCGCGCAACCGCACCAGTGGGTGGAAGAAGTCGCGCAGCAGGGCGTCGGTCAGGTCGTCGTCGCCGTTCTCGAGCGAGGTGTAGAACGCCAGGGCGAGCTCGGGAGCGAAGGCGAACGTCGCCGACGAGTAGAGCGTGACGCCGATGGCGCGGTAGGCCTGCTGCGACACCTCCGCGGTGGGGAGGCCGTTGAAGAACTGGAATGCCTTGCCGGTGGGAGCGAGGGAATCCTGGACTGCGCGGACGATGCGTGACACACGATCGAGATCGCCTGTGCCGTCCTTGAATCCGACGACGGTGGGGAAGTGCGCGACCTCGACGGCGGATGCCTCGTCGTAGCGCGCGTTGCTGCGGTTGTAGACGATCACGGGCAGGTCGGTCTCGGACGCGACCTGGCGGGTGTACTCGACGAGGCCTGCCTGCGGCATCGTCACCAGGTACGGCGGCAGCAGCAGGAGACCGTCGGCGCCGTTGTCGCGAGCGGTCCGGGCGAAGATCTTCGCCTGGGCGACGGAACCGCCGGCGCCGGCGTAGACGGGAACCCGACCCGCCACGGTACGCACTGCGGTGGCGACGATCTCGCCGAACTCCACGGTCTCGAGTGCATGGAATTCGCCGGTGCCGCAGGCGATGAACACGCCGCCGGGGCCGGCATCGACACCCTTCGCGATATGTTCCGCGAGCAGCGCGTGATCCACCTCGCCGGAGTCGGTGAAGGGGGTGACGGGGAAGAAGAGGACGCCGTCGAGCATGAGATCTCCTGGTGTACGAGAAGTGGGGTGGGTGCGGGAAGGCCGGAGGCCGGTCGGTGTGGAGCGGGAAGGCCGGAGGCCGGCCGGGTGATGCGGGAAGTGAGGTACTGGGTGGTCAGTCGCGGGAGAGTTGGCCGTCGATGCGGCGCCAGATGCCGTCGGGGTTGCCGTCGGCGATGGCGCTGGGAAGCAGGGCGGTGGGAACGTCCTGGTAGGCGACGGGTCGGAGGAACCGCTCGATGGCGAGCGATCCGACGGACGTCGACCGTGAGTCCGACGTCGCCGGGTAGGGGCCGCCGTGGACCATGGCGTGACCCACCTCGACGCCCGTGGGCCATCCGTCGAAGAGGATGCGCCCGGCCTTGAGTTCCAGGACGTGGAGCAGGCGCCCGGCGTCGGCATGGTCTGCCGCGTCGGCATGGATGGTGGCGGTCAACTGGCCTTCGAGCGCGCGAGCCACCGCGGTGACCTGCTCGGCGGAGGCGCAGCGGACGACCAGGCCGGACGAGCCGAAGACCTCCGTCTGCAGCACGTCCTGGCCGAGGAAGGTCGTGGCGTCGGTGCTGAAGAGCGCTGCCCGTCCGGCGTTCGGCGCATCGGTCGCACGGCCGCGCGCGACCTCGCTGGCGGCGGAGCCGAGCGCTTCGACGCCCTTGCCGTAGCTGGCCGCGATGTTGGGGGTCAGCATGGTCGTCGGGGCGCTCTCGGCGACTGCGTCGGCGGCAGCTGCGACGAACGCGTCCAGGCCGGGGCCGTCCTGAGCGATGACGAGGCCCGGGTTCGTGCAGAACTGGCCGGATCCGAGCGTCAGCGAACCGACGAACGCACGGCCGAGGTCCGCTGCGCGCGTCTGGAGAGCGTGGGGAAACAGGAAGACGGGATTGATGGAGCTCATCTCGGCGTAGACCGGGATCGGTTCGGGTCGACCGGCAGCAGCGCGTACCAGTGCTGTTCCGCCCGAGCGTGATCCGGTGAATCCGACGGCCTTGATCCGGGGGTCGGTGACCATTGCGGTACCGATGGTGGGTCCGTCGCCGTAGACGAGGGAGAAGACGCCGGCGGGCATTCCGGTGGCGGCCGCCGCCTCGGTGATGGCGCGCCCCACGTACTCGGACGTGCCGGGGTGGGCGTCGTGTGCCTTGACGACGACGGGGCAGCCCGCGGCCAGAGCCGATGCGGTGTCACCGCCACCGACGGAAAACGCCAGCGGGAAGTTGCTGGCGCCGAACACGACGACGGGCCCGAGCGAGACCATGCGCTGGCGGATGTCGGCGCGAGGCAGGGGAGCGCGGTCCGGCACGGCGGGGTCGATCCGGGCGCCGTTCCAGCTGCCCTCGCGCAGCACCGAGGCGAAGAGGCGGAGTTGACCGCTGGTGCGCCCGACCTCGCCCGTGATGCGGCCGAGGGGGAGACCGGACTCGGCCACCGCTCGCTCGATCAACGTCTCGCCGAGTGCCTCGATGTTGTCGGCTATCGCGTCGAGGAACTGTGCGCGTGCCGCGGACGTCGTGGAGCGGTACTCGTCGAAGGCCTGATCCGCGGCGGCGCACGCTGCGTCGACGTCGGCCAGTGCGCCGTGCCGATACGCGGGCTCGAGGCTCGTGCCGGTGGAGGGATCGATGCCGTGAATCGTCTTGCCGGTGCCGGGGACGGTGGACCCGGCGATGATCAGTTCCCCGGTGAGGGGAGCGGTCGTCGTCACCGTTGCAGTCATCAGTGGATCAGCCCTTCTCGCTGTTGTGCGTGTGCGACTGACGTTAGGACCCTCAGTCATACAAGTCCAAGTCAAATTTGCACTACAGCGATTCAGTAACTGTATCGACCGGGGTGACGCCCCGGCTACCGCACAAACGTCAGCGTGAGGTCGCGGTGCGCCGCGCCCGCACGGCGATCGTGCGGACGAGAACCACGATCGCAGCCACCGCGGCCGTCCATCCGACCGTGGTGTTCAGGACTTCTCCGGACAGGCGTCCCTGCGCCGCCCAGCCGAGACCCCACGACAACGACAGAGCAGGCGCTATGCGGCCCGCGGACACCGTTGCGAGGAACAATCCGACGGCCGCCGCGACGACCAGCACGACGACCGCCCACGCGGTGGCAGCGGACTCGACTCCGATCGAGGCCAACCAGGCGCTGATGTTCGCCACTGTCGCGATGGACACCCAGCCCAGGTACAGGCCCATCGTGCCGTCGATGATCACCGTGTCGACCGCAGTCGTTCGAGGTGCCTCGATCAGTCGAGCGAAAACGAACGCGAGACTCGCGAGGAGTGCCACGATCACGACGACGCTCAGGAACACCTGCCCGAACTGCACGACGGTGATCCAGGCGGCATTGAGCAGCATCGTCACGGCGATGGGCACGCGGAGTGCTCGCTGCCGCTCCGACCGACGCTGGGCGGGCAGTGCCTGCCAGACGGCGTACGCGATCAGTCCGAGGTAGATGACCGACCAGATGGAGAACGCCGGTCCGGCGGGAGCGACGAGGGTTGCGGTGGCGCTGAGGGCACCGTCCGCCGCCTCCGCGATCGGTGTGCCGACGACAGCGCCGGAGCCGAGGAATCCACCGACCACCGCCACGATCGCGCTCAGTACGACGAGCCACACGGAGCTCGGCCGGGCCACGTCCGACGAGGGCGTCGCGGTAGTGATGTCAGGTGTCATGAGGGTCCTTGGCGAGGGGGTTCGACGGCGCAATCATGCCCGAAACCGGGAATCTCGAAACAAAACTGAAGTTTTCTGCGGGTCGAGTTTCGGCCGGGCAGACAGACAATGGTGCAGATCCCTGCACGGCAAGACCATTTCACCTGAGGAAAAGAATGGTCATTAATGGCTCGATAAGGGCAGGTGCGAGGCATGATTACCGTCTCGAACGATATCAAGTCGTCACTGGCAGCGCCGGTTTGACCAGCATCCCGACATCGTCGAGTTTCACCCCCATCCGCTTTGGCTCGTGTAACGAATGGGTAATCAAATCTAGAAGTAATGGTTTGTACCGCGCCGATGTCCGGCGTGGAGGACAACGACGGAAGTGAAACCCATGAACAAGACCACGAAGGGTGCCCTCGCTGCGGGTGCCGCCGGAATCCTCCTGCTCGGTGGCGCAGGCAGCTACGCGCTGTGGACCGATTCGGAGACCGTGCAGGGCGGCACCATCACCGCCGGCAACCTCGACATCTCCCCGGTGGCGGCCGGCGTGTGGACCGATGTGTCACCCGGTGGAATCAAGACCCCCGGCAACCTGAATATCGCGACGTTCCGCATGGTCCCCGGAGACGTTCTGCAGTACAAGGCGTCCTACAAGGTGCTGGCCGACGGCGAGAACCTGCGCGCGACGATCGCCGCCGATCCGCAGACCATCACACGGGGCGGCGAACTCACGCCGGCGAACACTCCTGTGTCGCTCGTGACCACCTACAACGGCGCTCCGCTCGCGAACAACCAGATCACCGAGGCGGACGACGGCCGTACGGTCGACGTCACGGTCACGGTCACCTTCGTGGAGACGACGCCGAATCAGGTAGGTACGGAAGATTCGGTCAATCTGACCAACTTTCGCATCAACCTGCAGCAGAACGCCCGCACTACAGCGTAATTGGCCGGTCTGCTTGATTCGTAACGACAACCAGTGAGGTGACTCGAAGTGCCGCGGAAGGTGTGGCTGGGGGTGGCGGTCGTCGGCGCCGCCACCCTCGTGTTCGGGTCCGTCCAGAGCACCGGTGCTCTCTGGCGTGACCAGGAGACGGTGGCGGGCGCGACGGTCACGGCCGGAACCATCTCGCTGTCGACCGGTTCCCCGGACGGAACGAACTACACGTTCGGCGCCTTGAAGAAGGATCCGGTTGCCCTGAACGAATTTGTGCAGGCACCACTGGTGATCACCAACACCGGGGACACTCCACTCCGGTTCCGACTCGCTTCTGCCGGCCCCGTCGTCTCGACGACGGGCGCCGGCGCCACCGTCTCGCTGTCGGGAGGCGTCATCACGGACGGTGTCTGCACGTCGACGACCGTCCTGGGATCAGCCTTCACGACCTTCTCGTCGTCCGCACCCTCCACTGTCGCGACGAGTCCTTGGCAGGCTCTTCCGAAAGGTGGAACGCAGACATGGTGCATACGAACGGTTCTGACGCAGGTCACGTCGACCAGCGCCGTCGCCTACACGCACCGCTTCTCGTTCGCCGTGGAGCAGACCCGATGACCGAGTCTTCCGATGCGACGCCTCGTCGCACCGGCCCGCTCTGGTGGATCGGGACGATCCTGTCCTGGGTTCTGCTGATCGGAGTCGTGGGGGTACTGCTCGCGGCGGTCGTGGTGCCCAAGGTCGCGGGCGCTCAGCCGTACACGATTCTCACGCAGTCCATGGAACCCACGTATCCGCCGGGAACCCTCGTCGTCATCCGCCCGTCCGAGCAACTGGGCGTCGGCACCGCGATCACGTACCAGATCGCGTCCGGTCAGCCCGATGTGGTCACGCACCGCATCATCTCGACAGGCCTGGACAAGGACGGTGCCCGGGTCTACACAACGCAGGGCGACAACAATCCGCAGCCCGACCCGAACCCGGTGCAGCCCGGACAGATCCGCGGCGAAGTCTGGTACGACATCCCGTACCTGGGCTACGTGAACAACTGGCTGACCGGTAGTACGCGCACCACGGTCGTCGGCGTCGGCGCGGCTCTGCTCGTCGCCTACGCCGCACTGCAATTCGTCTCGGCAGCGCGCGACCGTCGACGCTCCGGGCGACACGCATCATGATCGCCTTCCTCGACGGATCCGCAGGCGTCCGTGTGCGGGCGATCCTGGCGTCCGGTCTCGTGTTCGGTCTCGGCGCCGTAGGGACCCTCGCCGCCTGGTCGACGTCATCGACGACGACGTCCGGCCAGTTCCTCACCGGGTCGGTGGACATCACCGTCAACGGAACCGAGGGTGCCCCCACGCCTGCCACGATCACACTGCCCGCGGGAAACATCCTGCCCGGCAGGTCGACCGCGGCACTCGTGAACGTCCGGAACGCCGGCAACATCGCCTTCACCTACATCCCGACAGCGGTGACGTCGGCCGGCGGCCTCGGAACCAGCCTGACCACCGCGGTGAGAGCCGGCACGGGTGTCGCCGTCAGTTCTGTCGCGACCGGTCTCACGTGCACGGGCGGTACGACGCCCGTCCTGACCACGTCACGCCCGCTGGCTGTCGGCGCGACCGAGTCGCTGTGTGTGCAGTTCGATCTGTCGATCAACGCAGCCAACACCCTGCAGGGCGTCAACAACACCGTGACGTTCACCTTCGCTGCGACGGGGGTGGGAAGTGCCTGACCAGTCCGATACATCCGATCGGCGGCGCCGGGTCGCCGACCGCGCCCTCACCGCCGCCGCCGTGCTCGGCGCCCTCTGCATCGTGTTCGCGGTCTGCGCCTCCGTGTTCTCGTTGACACCCTTGGTGTTCCGATCGGGCTCGATGGAACCGTCGATTCCCACCGGATCGCTGGCGCTCGCGCGTGGGACGTCCGCGGTGGAGGTTCAGGTCGGAGACGTGGTCAGCGTGGTCCGCTCCGACGGGTCGCGCATCACTCACCGCGTGGACCGCGTCGACTTCGCCGAGGGGGAGACCGCCGTCCTGATCCTGAAGGGTGACGCCAACTCCACACCGGACGCCGATCCGTACATCCTGTCTTCCGCCGACCGGGTCGTCGCGCACGTCCCGTACGCGGGCTACGCAGCGTCCTGGTTGTCCACACCGTTCGCGTGGGTCGTCGGCGGTCTCGCCGCGGCGGCTCTGCTGTACGTCGTTGTACGGCCGACAAGTCTCCGCAGGGAATCGTCCGTCCCGCCCGGTCGTCATCGAGTGCATTCCGGGGTCGCGGCAGCCCTCGTGGCGGTGGTCGTGGTGCCCGGATTCGCGGCGACACAGGGAACCGAGGCGGCCCTGAACGACACTGCGCAAGCCCGGGCCGTCCCGACCGCGGCGACGATGGTCCGACCGGCGAGCTTCACCTGCACCGATTCTCTCCAAGGAAGCAACCGAGCAGCGCTGCTGTCCTGGCCGTCCGTTGATCCGCTCTACGGCTACCGGCTCGTGTTCCAGTCGGAGGCACTGCTCGGTCAGTCGCGCACCGTCAATCTGCCGGCCGGCACCCTGTCGAGTTACCCCCCGGCCGAGATCCTCTCCCTGCTCCAGAACTTCACCGTCTCGCTCTACTCGCGCGTCGGAGAGTTCGTGTCGACTCCCGCCCTGACGCGCCGTATTTCGGTCACCTCGCTGGGATCGAACGGGATCTCGACGTGCGTCACCCCGGGAACGGTCACACCGACGACGACGACGGCGCCGCTCGCGGCCGCCCGCGTCGCACCGACGACGACGGCAACGTCACCATCGACGACGGTTGCACCCGGCACCACGGCTCCGGCGCCCGCATCCACGACGACCGCGCCCCCGGTCACGTCGACGACCACCACGACCGTCGCCCCGGCTCCGACCACCACGCCTCCCGTGACCACGACGACGGCAGCACCGCCGCCTCCCCCGCCGACGAGCACCACCCCGCCGCCACCCCCGGCGAGCGCGTTCGTCGCGGACGGCGGCTCGGCGACCAGCGGCACGACGACGGCATCGGTGTCGGGAAGCACCCTGACGCTCAGCGGACCGGACGGCACGCCGTTCTACTCGCGCGCAGTGTCATCCAGTGCGCGGTACGGCACCGGCGTCGTCTTCTCGAACACCGGCGACCTCTACGTGCTGTCCGATGCGGGGGTATCGCGTATCGTCGTCGCGAACGGCGTCGCCACCGAGAGTGCGGTGTCGACCGCCGAACTCCCCTCGGACATCAGCGCACTCCTCTGACCCTCACCCCGCGAGTACGTCCGAAGTGTCGCGAAAGGGGGTTGCTTCGCGACACTTTCGACGTACTCGCGAGGGGTAAGGGAGCTCGAACTCGGGCACACTGGGGCCACCGACACGAAGGAGACAACCGGTGGACCACAGAGGCGTGCTGATCGACGCGTACGACCGCATCAAGGAAACGGTGCACCAGACTCTGGACGGGCTGGACCCCGCGGCGCTGACGTACCGGATCGACCCCGAGGCCAACACCGTCGCCTGGCTGGTCTGGCACCTCGCGCGCGTGCAGGACGACCACATCGCCGGCGTCGCGGACAGCGAGCAGGTCTACATCGCGCAGGGCTGGAACGACAGGTTCGGCCTCCCCTTCGACGACGACGCCATCGGATACGGGCAGTCGACGGAGGACGTGGGCAAGGTCGACGTCGACGCTGACCTCCTCGTCGGGTACGTCGACGCGGTCCACGCTCGCACCGTCGAGTACCTCGACACGCTCACAGCAGAGGACCTCGACCGTGTGATCGACGAGAACTGGGACCCACCCGTCACACTCGCCGTCCGACTGATCAGCGTCGTGTCCGACGACCTGCAGCACATCGGCCAGGCGGCGTACATCCGCGGAGTGTTCGAGCGTCGGTGATCGTTCTGTCGGACCGTCGTGGGACCGTGTCGACGGCACCCGACGAGAGGACCCCTCGATGACCATCACGACCTGGCCCGCACGGTGGCCGGCCTCCGCCAAGGATGTGGCCGACGGCATCACCCGGTTGTCGGCGGCGCTGCGCGACGAGGATGTCGACGCGAGGTCGGCCGCAGTCTCGGAGTTGGCCTCCCAGAAGGGCGTTCGGGTCGAGGACGTGTACGCCGCGATGCTCCGCCTGCTCCTCGAAGCGGCGCATCCGGACGGTCTGGACGGTGACGATGTGGGTGCGGTGGTACGCGACGCGGCATCGCGTGACCCGGATGTGTCCCCGTCTGACGTCGTGACCGTCGTTCTCGGAACGCTCGGTGTCCATCCCGAGCCGGAACGGCAGGCTTCGGACGACGACAGTCAGGATCCCGAGGATCACCGGGAGTCGCAGACCGTCATCGCGCGGTTGGCGTCGGCGTCCGCGATCCGGGCGTCGGCGGTGGTGACCGAGGCGTTGCTGTCACGAGTCGGTTCGCCCGTCGAGGCCGTCGTCACGATGGTGATCGACGACATCGCCGCTGCGGAGACGATCGAGTGGCCAT
Source organism: Rhodococcus sp. MEB064 (assembly GCF_000834565.1). Lineage (NCBI taxonomy): Bacteria > Bacillati > Actinomycetota > Actinomycetes > Mycobacteriales > Nocardiaceae > Rhodococcus > Rhodococcus sp. MEB064. Next base: position 18,442 of record NZ_JXQS01000024.1, on the reverse strand, counting down.
GACGGGTCGGCAGCGTCACCAGCGGGTAGCTACGGCGCCGTCGGGGTAGATTCGATTTCCATGCGTGAAACGATGACATGGGACCTGTTCGGCACTGCCTCCCGCGAGTTGACGCGCACCGTCGTCGACAGCGGTTTCCGCCCCGACATCGTCATCGCGGTCGCACGCGGTGGGCTCATTCCGGCCGGTGCGCTCTCCTACGCCATGGGCGTCAAGGCTGCGGGAACTCTGAACGTCGAGTTCTACACGGAGGTGGAGGAGACGCTGCCGGACCCGGTGGTCCTGGCTCCTCTGCTCGACACGGACGCCATCGTCGGCAAGAAGCTTCTGGTCGTCGATGATGTGGCGGACTCGGGTCGGACGCTGTCGCTCGTCGTGGGACTGCTGAACGAGCATGCAGCAGAGGTGAAGTCGGCAGTCGTCTACACCAAGCCGCGCACCATCATCACGCCGGACTTCTCCTGGCGGGAAACCGATCTGTGGATCGAATTCCCGTGGTCCACCGAGCCGGTCATCGAACCGCGCTGACTCAGCGCACGGACACCTCGGTGCCGCGCAGCGCCGGCGCTCCGATCAGGGTCGTCCACCCCGGCACGTCCTCCGGCTCGACTCCACTGCCCTGCCCGTAGACGACGGCCAGGGTGTCGCGCTCGATGTCCGACCCTGCGTACGACGCGTCGGTCGGCACAGGGGAGAACTGCGCCGCTTCCGTGTAGGTGATCTCCGCCGGCCCGGGGTTCCGCGACGGAGGCTGGTACGAGCCGTCGTTGATGCCGCTGCCGGGATACTGAGGGAAGAATCGTCCCGGTGCGGTCACGTCCTGGTAGCACGCAGGCGGTCGATCGTCGAACAGTCGAGGCTCGTCCTGATTTGGCAGAAAGCGGCCGCGAGGATTGACGAAATTGACGGTCGCGCGAGCCCCCGGGTATTCCTCGTTCACTCCGAGAATGCGTTCCGCGTCGCCGATCAGGGCGGCGAACTTGGGCAGCGCGCATTGGATGGTGGGTGAGAACTCGGCCAGCAGTTCGAGTGTTCCGCGGGTGTCCCGCGAGAGCGACACGACGGACTCCGCATTAGCGGCGAGTAGGTCGGCAGTGCTCCCGGATGTCGAGACGGCGGAGGTGAGCAGCGTGTCGATCGCCGACTTCTTCTCCACCACGGTATTTCCCGTGACGCTCAGGTTGTCGAGAGCGTCGAGAAGGTCGGGTGCCGCGGTGGAGTACGTCTCGGTGAGGGTGGCGAAGTCCGCGAGATCGGCTTGCAGGGTCGGAAGTTCGTCTCCCAGAGCCGAGAAGATCCGGTCGAGTCTGTCGATGGTGCGTCCGAGCACTTCACCTCGCCCGTCGAGTGCCTGGGCCAGCGCACCGAGCGTCGACGCGAGCTTGTCCGGCGGCACGGCGTCGAGCAACGGCAGCAGGCTGTCGAGCAGCTGGCCGACCTCCACGGCATTCCCGCTGACGTCCTGTTGGATCGTGTCTCCCGCCGAAATGGGGTCCGACGTCGGCCCTTTCGGCGCTTGGAGAGCGACGTACCGTTCTCCGAACAGCGTTTTCGGGAGCAGTCGAGCCGTTACCGTCGACGGGATGGCGGAGGCCTGATCCGCATCGAGGGCGAGGTGGGAGACCACCCGCCCGTCCTGCGTGTCGGCCGACCGAACTTCACCGACGATGACGCCGCGGATCTTGACATCCGCGTTCGGCGGGAGTGCATTGCCGACGGTGTCGGTGACCAGGTCGACCATCACCACGGAACGGAACGCCTTGGAATAGATGAGAGTGCTCATGCCGACAAAGGCGACGACGGCGAGGAAGAAAAGGAGACCGGCCACTCGTCGCGCCATCATCGGCAAATGGTGATCCCCATCACGCCATTTGTCAATGGCCTATCGGTCATTGGTCATGAGCTAGGGCGTCGAGATGTCGATCAACACCTTTCCCGTCACCCCGGACTCCACGGCGGCGTGCGCGTCGGCAGTACGCGAGAGGGGAAAACGGAGCAGCGGTAGGCCGGCATCGTCGCCGACGGGCAGGGCGCCCGCAGCCACGGCAGCCGACACGTCTTCCTTCGCAGCCTCGAGTGCGTCGGTGCCGACGGTGTAGAGGAGAACGAACTGATAGCGGATATTGCCGACCATGCTGGGACGGATGTCGATGGACACGGAATCGCCACCGTTGTTGGCGTAGATCGCCACCGATGCGCGAGGCGCTGCTACTGCTGCGTCCAACTCGGCGTTCTGGGCCGGAGCAACCTCGACGAAGTGGTCGACTCCGTTCGGAGCGAGCTCGCGGATTCGTGCCACCGCGTCGTCGGACCGGTAGTTCACGATGTGGTGAGCACCCGCTGCCGAGGCGAGTTCGGCCTTCTCCGGTCCACTGACCGTCGTGATGACAGTCGCGCCCGCCCACGTCGCCAGCTGGATCGCGGCATGACCGACGGCTCCGGCGCCGCCGGCGACCAGAACCGTCTTCCCCGACAACGCGCCGGGATGCAGCCGCGACGGCCCGTCTTCCGCGACGGTGAGCGCGCGGTGGGCGGTGATCGCGGGAACTCCGAGGGACGCGCCCAGATCGAAGTCCGCGCCGTCGGGGAGGCGGACGACTCGGTCGGACGGCACCACCGTGAACTCCTGCGCCGTTCCCGTGGGGCGCTCGTGCTGGGCGAGCAACAGCCACACACGGTCGCCGATCCCGAGATTCTCCACCGCGGAACCCACCGCGTCGACGATGCCCGCACCGTCCTGGCCGGGCACGACCTCGTCGAACGCGGGCTTGTCACCCGGCTTCGCTCCCGTCCGCGACTTCCAGTCCGTCGGGTTGACGCCCGCCACGACGAGGCGGACTCGCACCTCCTGCTCAGCGGGTTCGGCGATGTCGCGATCGACCGCGGTGAGGACGGAGGGGCTGCCGGTTTCGGTGTACACGATTGCCTTCATGAACACCTCCAACGCGAGGTCCCCACCGTGGTGTTCCATCGACCGATGAACCTGTACGACCTGTTCACTTGACCGATCGCCCGCGATGGCATGAACTCAGCGGGTGGACGACACAGAACACCGCAGTACGTCATCATCTCCGCGTCTGAATCGACGTGGTTTCCTGCGCACCACGACCCTCGCCGCGGGCGTCGGAGCGGCCGCGTCGCTCACGACCAGGACGGCGTCGGCAAGCACGTCACCGGTCTTCCGCCACGGCGTCGCGTCGGGCGATCCCCTCGAGGACGCCGTTCTGCTGTGGACCCGTGTCACGCCGACGCCGGATGCCGTGCCGGGATCCGGCCGTGGTCCGGCCACGACGGTCACGTGGGAGCTCGCGCGCGATGCCGCGATCACCGACGTCGTCCGCTCCGGCTCCGTCACGACGTCCGCCGACAGCGACCACACCGTCAAGGTCGACGTCGGTGGACTGTCCCCGTCCACGACGTACTACTACCGCTTCTCCGCCGCGGGTGAGTCCTCGTCGGTCGCGACCACTCGGACGGCCCCGGCGGCCGACGCCGACGTGGCCAGGCTCAGGTTCGGTGTGGTGTCCTGCGCGAACTGGGAGTCGGGCTACTTCTCGGCGTACCGCCACCTGGCCGCTCGACCCGACCTCGACGCGATCATTCACCTCGGCGACTACATCTACGAGTACGAGACGGGCGGCTTCGAGGGGAAGAACGGAGTCGTCCGGGTCCACGATCCGGTGCACGAGATCGTCACCCTCGCCGACTACCGGATACGCCACGGCCAGTACAAGTCCGATCCCGATCTGCAGGCAGCGCATCGCGGGGTGCCGTGGATCTGCACCTGGGACGACCACGAGTCGGCCAACGACGCGTACGACACGGGCGCGGAGAATCATCAGCCCGCGACCGAGGGCGACTGGGCGACACGCAAGGCGAATTCTGTGCAGGCGTACTACGAGTGGATGCCGGTTCGCGCCGCGGGTACGGCGAACAATCGCCATCTCTACCGCCGACTGCGTTTCGGCACCTTGATGGAACTGTCGATGCTCGACCTGCGGACATACCGCTCGAAGCAGGTGCTCCCGTTCCAGGGCGAGCAGGTCGACTCACCCGACCGCACCATCACCGGCGCCGACCAGATGGCATGGCTGACCTCGGGTCTGACGTCGTCGCCGACCCGGTGGCGCATCGTCGGCAACCCGGTCATGATCACGCCGACGCTGATCCCGCCCCTCGAGCCGGAGGCGGCGCGCGGCGTCACCGAACTGCTCGGCCTCCCCGCCGCGGGTGTGTCCTACAACGCCGATCCCTGGGACGGCTACACCGCCGACCGTCGGCGACTCCTCGATGCCATCCGCACCGCGGGTGTCGACAACACGGTCTTCATCACCGGTGACATCCACTCCTCGTGGGCGTGCGACATCCCGGTCGACGCTGCCGCCTATCCCGCGGCGGGCACCGTCGCCACCGAACTCGTGGTCACCTCCGTCACCTCGGCCAACATCGACGACTTCCTGAAGGTGCCCGAACACACCGTCGGGCGCGTGGCGGAGGAAGCGTTCAAGGCGTTCAACCACCACGTGAAGTACGTGGACCTGGACACGCACGGGTTCGGCGTCTTCGAGGTGACGCCGGCCGGCGCCCAGATGGACCACTGGTACGTCGTCGCCAAGGAGGATCCTGCATCGGCGGCGTACTTCGGCGCGGGGTTCAGGGTGGCCAGCGGAACGCAGACCGTGGCTCCGGCACCGCCGTTGACCTGACGCGGGACGACGTAGACTGGACGATCGTGGCGACGCCCAAGATCGTGCTGTTCTACGTGTTCACCCCGTTGCCGGATCCCGACGCGATCCGGCTGTGGCAGCACTCCCTGGCGTCGGCGAACGGCCTGACCGGGCGCATCATCGTCGCTCCGCACGGCATCAACGTCACCGTCGGCGGGGACGTCCGCGCGGTGAAGAAGTACGTCCGCGGTACCAAGGAGTACGCGCCGTTCGCGGACGCGGACGTCAAGTGGTCGGACGGACGCGGCGACGACTTCCCGAAGTTGAGCGTGCGGGTGCGCCCCGAGATCGTGACGTTCGGAGCGCCCGACGAGATCGAGGTGACACCGGACGGTGTCGTCGGGGGAGGCACGCACCTCGCCCCCGAAGACGTGCACGCGTTGGTCGCCGAGCGCGGCGACGACGTCGTCTTCTTCGACGGCCGCAATGCCTTCGAGGCGGCAGTGGGACGGTTCGACGGCGCCGTCGTCCCCGACGTGGAGAACACGAGGGAGTTCGTCGCCCAACTGGACTCCGGAGTCTTCGATCACCTCAAGTCGAAGCCGGTGGTCACGTACTGCACCGGCGGCGTCCGGTGTGAAGTGCTGTCCTCGCTGATGCGGTCGCGGGGCTTCGACGAGGTCTACCAGCTGGACGGGGGCATCGTGCGCTACGGCGAGAAGTACGGAGACGACGGTCTGTGGTCGGGCTCGCTGTACGTCTTCGACCAGCGCCAGACCGTCGAGTTCTCCGATCACGCGGCTGTCATCGGAACCTGTTCGTGCTGCGGCACTCCCACGTCGCGATACGTCGATCTGGACGACGGCCACGGGCGGGGACTGGTGCTGATGTGTACCGGGTGCCACCCCGCATGACGGCTCTGCCGCTCCCGTTCCGCGACGGATTGGCTCCCCTGCGCATCAGGCTGCCGCACGGAGACCACCCCGACACGACGGTCGAGTACCTCGGGTCCGAATACCCGGACGACGCGTGGGCGTCCGCGATGACGCGCGGCGAGGTGGTCGACGAGCGTGGTCGGCCCTACACCTGTGACACCCGTTATCGCGCAGGCGCATTCGTGTACTTCTACCGAGTCCCCGCCGCGGAGGTTCCCGTCCCGTTCGAACTCGACGTGCTCTACGAGGACGACGCGATCGTCGTCGTCGACAAGCCGCACTTCCTCGCCACGATCCCTCGAGGCCGACACGTCACCGAAACCGCCACGGTGCGGTTGCGCCGACGATACGACGATCCGGAGATCACGCCGGCGCACCGCCTCGATCGCGCCACCGCAGGAGTGCTGTTGTTCACCAGAGCTTCCCGGTATCGACGCGCGTACCAGGATCTGTTCTCGACCGGCTCCCTGACCAAGGAGTACGAGGCCGTCGCGGGGTACGACGCCACTCTCGACTTCCCGCGAACGGTCCGGAGCCGCATCGTCAAGGAGCACGGCGTCATGACGGCGCACGAGGAACCCGGGGAGGCCAACAGCGAGACTCGGGTGGAGATCATCGAGAGGGTGGGCGACGCGGCGCGCTACCGGCTCTTCCCACGCACGGGGAAGACCCACCAGTTGCGACTGCACCTCTCCTCGCTCGGCATCCCGATCCACGGCGACCCGTACTACCCGACGTTCACGTCCGTGGCGCCCGACGACTTCTCGACACCCCTGCAGTTGCTCGCACGCCGGTTGAGCTTCACCGATCCGCTCACCGGCAACCCCCGCACCTTCCGCTCACGGAGGAAACTTCGGCTCATCTGATTCCGGCCGGCCTCCCCGCTGCCTGACCCCGGCCGGCCTTCTGGCTACATGAGCCCGTTGGGGTCGTCCACCTCGACGTCGTGGCCGTCGCTGCGCAGCCGTTCGATCAGCTCACCGAGCAGCCGCACCGCAGCTCCGTTGACCGCTCGGGCGGGCTCGAGCTCGAAGCCGATGCGTGTCGGGTCGTCCGGGAGGTCGGCCAGGACGCGGCTCATGATGTTCTCCGCGCCGGCGAACCGGATGTCGCCCTGCAGCTCGTACACCGTGCGACCGTCCTCCTCACGGGCCCGGCGCACCGCGGAGTGACCGGACGGGGCGATGTCCATCATGTGCAGATCCATGTCCCGCGACAGTCGCTCGAACACCTCGACCCCGCGCACGCTGTTGCCACGGTCGTCGAGTCGTGGGGAGTGGACGGCGATCCCGAGCTGACCGGGCAGGACGCCGATGATCGCCCCTGACACACCGCTCTTCGCGGGAATGCCGACGTTCGCGATCCAGTCGCCCGTGCCGTCGTACATCCCGCACGTGGTCATGGTCGAGAGCACCTGTCGCACAACGGCGGACGTCGCCACCCGGTCGCCGCTCCCGGGATGGACACCGCCGTTCGCCATCGTCGCGGCGAGCATCGCGAGATCGGGTGTGGTGACGTCGATGCTGCACTGCCGGGCGTACCCGGTGACGACCTCGTGTGCATCGCACTCGAGGACCTTCACCGAGGCGAGCATGTGGGCTAGCGCCAGATTCCGGTCGCTCGACTCCATCTCGGCGTCGAACACGTCGTCGTCGATGGAGAGGTCGCGGCCGACGAACGCGGAGTGCAGCGCGAGGATCCGGTCGACGCGATGCTCGACCTCACGCCCCTCGACCAAGGAGTGTGCCGCGATGGCACCGGCATTGATGAGCGCGTTGCGTGGTCGGCCGGTGTCGCGTTCGAGCGAGATCTCGTTGAACGCGTCGCCCGACGGCTCGACGTCGATCTTGCGGTGCACGGCGTCGAGCCCACGGTCGGCCAGCGCGAGGGCGTAGGTGAGTGCCTTGGAAATGGATTGGATCGAGAAGGACGAGTCCACGTCGCCGGCGCAGTAGACCGTGCCCTCGACGGTGACGACGGCGACCGAGAACACGTCGGGGTCGGCCTTCGAGAGGATGCGGTTGCCCGTGAGGACCTCGCCGCCGTCCGAGTCCCGGCAGTCGCGCAGCACGGCCTCCAGGTAGTCGGTGATCGGTGACGTCACCGTGGCCGCCACTCGACGTGCGCGCGCCGGAGGATGTCGTCGGGCGTGACGTCGTGGAGTGCATCGAGGTAGGCCACGGCGAAACTGCCGGGCGCAGTGGCCGACTCGGCGGCGATGTCGGCAGCGACCGTGGCGTGGGTATGCGCCGCGACCGTGGCGAGGCCGTAGTCGTCCACGGCTGCGCAGTACGCGGCGACCAGTGCACCGAGCGAGCATCCGGTGCCGGTCACCTTCGTCATCAGCGCGCTGCCGCCCGTGATCGTCGCGACGCCGTCGGCAGTGATGACATGGTCGATCTCGCCCGACGCCGACACCGCGGTGGCATGGGACAGCAGCCTGCGTGCCGACTCCACGGCGTCCGCCGGATCGTCCGAGCTGTCGACTCCCCGGCCGCGGCTGTCACTGCCCTCGGCGGACAGACCGTCGAGCCCGATGATCTCCGAGGCGTTGCCGCGGACGGCCGCCGGTCGGTGCGTCAGCAGATCCCGAGCCAGCGCGCCGCGCCACGGCAACCCTCCGGCGGCGATGGGGTCGAGGACCCACGGAGTGCCGGCCGCGGATGCCGCCGACGCCGTGGCCAGATAGACCTCGCGGAGCTGAGGCTGCGGAGTTCCCAGGTTGATCAGGACTGCGTCGGCCACCCCGGCGAAGAGTGCGGCCTCGTCCTCGTTGTCCACCATGGCGGCGCTCGCGCCCGCCGCGAGAAGCACGTTGGCCGTGAAACCTGCTGTCACATAGTTGGTCACGGCATGCACGAGAGGTGCGCGATCGCGCATCGACGTGAGGGCATCGGCAACGAGACGGGCTGAATCGGTCATCGTCCGGGTATACCCGCCGAGTGCATCTCGTCACCGCAAGCGGTACCGGTAGCGCACTGTCCATGGTGTGTTGTAGCCTTATCCCAGCTGACAGGTCGTAGTTTTTGTGTGTTCGTGTTTCATGCACGCTCGCTGGGAACTTGTTGTTGCGAGCGTGCGCGTCGTCTGAGGAAACTCGGAATTCGTCACGTTCAGTGCCGGCCCGGGTTTCACACGGTGTGGAGCCCGACATGTCAGCTGTAAAAGGGAGCAAAATCATGACTCAGGGCACCGTCAAGTGGTTCAACGCTGAAAAGGGCTTCGGCTTCATCGCTCAGGAAGATGGACCCGACGTGTTCGTCCACTTCTCCGAGATCCAGGGCACCGGCTTCAAGAGCCTCGAAGAGAACCAGCGCGTCGAGTTCGAGGTGACCTCGGGCGCCAAGGGTCCTCAGGCGAGCGGCGTTCGCGCGATCTGATTTCGGAGTAACCCACCGAAACTTCAACTAGGGCCGGACACCGACAGGTGTCCGGCCCTAGTGCTGTGTCCACAGCCGTGCCGCGCGGGTTTTCGGGCAGACGCGCGGCGCTCGTTCGACGCTCGGGTTAATGTTCCTTCACAGCCACGAGCGAAACGGAGCACACCGGTGCCTAACACCTTCTCCCGAGCAACACTCTCCACCGTCGCAGTCACGAGCGCATTCACCCTGGTCACAGCCTGTGGGTCGGCGCCCGAAGACAACGCGGGCGGCGGCTCCGCATCGGGTGACTTCACCCCCTGCATGGTCTCCGACTCGGGCGGTTTCGACGACAAGTCGTTCAACCAGCTCAGCTACGAGGGACTGCAGACCGCGGCCGGCGACCTCGGCGTCGAGGCCAAGACGGTGCAGTCCAACTCACCGACCGACTACACGCCCAACCTGAACAACCTGGTGGACCAGGGATGTCAGCTGATCGTCACCGTCGGATTCGCGCTGGCCGATGCGACCAAGGCCGCGGCCGAGCAGAACACCGACATCGACTTCGCCATCGTCGACGACTCGTCGATCGAGCTCGACAACGTCAAGCCGCTCACCTACGACACCGCGCAGTCCGCGTTCCTGGCCGGCTATGCGTCCGCGAGCTTCAGCAAGACCGGCGTCGTCGGAACCTTCGGCGGATCGCAGTTCCCCACCGTCACCATCTTCATGGACGGCTTCGCGGACGGCGTGAAGTACTTCAACGAGCAGAAGAACAAGAACGTCCGCGTCATCGGCTGGGACGTCGACGCTCAGAACGGTTCCTTCACGGGCGGTTTCGAGGCCAACGAGGTTGCGAAGAACACCGCGCAGGGCCTCATCGACCAGAACGCGGACGTCGTCTTCCCCGTCGGTGGACCGATCTACCAGTCGGCCGCACAGGCCATCCGTGACGCCAACCGGCCCATCGCACTCGTCGGTGCCGACGCCGATGTCTACGTCTCCGACCCGTCCGTCTCCGATCTGGTACTGACCTCCGTCACCAAGGGACTGGCCACCAGTACCGAGGAAGCAGTCACGGCGGCTGCCGAGGGCAACTTCGACAACTCCCCGTACGTCGGGACGCTCGAGAACGAGGGAGTCGGTATCGCGCCGTTCCACGACTTCGAGTCGCAGGTCGACCCGGCACTGCAGGGCGAGCTCGACACCATCAAGGCAGGAATCGTCGACGGGTCCATCACGGTCACGTCGCCGTCCTCGCCCAGCTGAGATGACATCAGCGCTCGAACGAAAGCCGAAGCTGGAGCTTCGGGGGATCACGAAACGCTTCGGATCCCTCGTGGCGAACGACCGCATCGATCTCACCGTCGAGGCAGGAGAGATCCACTGCCTCCTCGGTGAGAACGGTGCCGGTAAATCGACGTTGATGAACGTCCTCAGCGGCCTCTACCGGGCCGAGGAGGGCGACATCCTCATCGACGGGGACACGCGAACGTTCGCCGGTCCCGGCGAGGCGATGAGCGCCGGCATCGGCATGGTGCACCAGCACTTCATGCTCATCCCTGTGTTCACCGTCGCGGAGAACATCATCCTGGGCAACGAGAAGACCACGTTCGGTGGTCGTCTCGACATCGGGGCAGCCCGCACGCTGGTGCGAGAGGTATCGGCGCGCTTCGGGTTCGACGTCGATCCCGACGCCGTCGTCGGCGACCTTCCGGTCGGCGTGCAGCAACGCGTGGAGATCATCAAGGCGCTCTCGCGCGACGCGGACATCCTGGTGTTCGACGAGCCCACCGCGGTGCTCACGCCGCAGGAGACCGACGAGTTGATGACGATCATGCGTCAACTCGCGGACTCGGGCACCGCCATCGTGTTCATCACGCACAAGCTGCGTGAAGTGCGCGTCGTCGCGGACCGCATCACGGTCGTGCGTCTGGGCAAGGTGGTCGGTCAGGCCGAGCCCACAGCGTCCGACGGGGAGCTCGCATCCTTGATGGTGGGACGTGACGTCCAGCTACGGGTGTCCAAAGAGCCTGCGCAGCTGGGTGATCCGGCTCTCGTCGTCACCGGCCTCACGGTGCCCGGTCCCGCCGGACCCGTCGTCGACGACGTGTCGTTCGAGGTTCGGGCAGGGGAGATCCTGGCGATCGCGGGCGTGCAGGGCAACGGACAGACCGAGCTCGCCGAGGCGCTCCTCGGTCTGCACCCGGCGATGACGGGATCGATCACCCTCGACGGTGCGTCGATCGTGGGGCGCGACGTCCGGGCAGTCCTCGACGCGGGCGTGGGTTTCGTGCCCGAGGACCGCACCGACGACGGGCTCGTCGCCGAGTTCAGCGTCGCCGAGAATCTGATGCTCGATCGCTCCCACGGTGCGCCGTTCTCCGCGCGCGGCAGCATCCTGCGGTCGTTCCTGCGCACGTTCGCGTCGGAGAAGGTGTCGGAGTTCGACATCCGCACCCCCGGCATCGACACTCCCGTCGGGCGGCTGTCCGGCGGAAACCAGCAGAAGGTGGTGCTGGCACGTGAGCTCGGCCGCGACCTCCGACTGCTCATCGCGTCGCAACCCACGCGCGGAATCGACGTGGGATCCATCGAATTCGTCCACAAGCGCATCGTCGCGACGCGTGATGCCGGCACGCCGGTCATCGTGATCTCGTCCGAACTGGACGAGGTCTCGGCCCTGGCCGACCGCATCGCGGTGATGTACCGAGGCGCCATCGTCGGCATCGTGCCGGGTGACGCATCGCGAGAAGAGTTGGGACTGCTCATGGCAGGCGGAAGAACCGAACGCGCCGAGGGCGCTACGTGAGCACGACGGAAGCAACCGCGCCGTCACAGTCGGAATCGGTACTCCGCAAGATCGCCAGTGGCAGTGTGCTGCTGTCGTTCCTGTCGGTACTCATGGCGTTCGTGGTCGGAGCGGTCCTCATCGCCGCCACCGACCCCGACGTGCGGGAGACAGCGGGGTACTTCTTCTCCCGCCCGACCGACATGCTGTCCGCGATCTGGGACTCGGTGTGGGGCGCCTACTCGTCGCTGTTCCAGGGCAGCGTCTACAACTTCCGACGCCCGCGCTTCGCCGACGGCATCCGTCCGCTGACCGAGACCTTGACGTTCGCGACCCCGCTGATCGCCGCAGGACTCGGCGTGGCGTTGGCCTTCCGCGTCGGCATGTTCAACATCGGCGGCCGCGGACAGATGCTGATCGCCGCGGCATGCGCCGGATACGTCGGGTTCACCTTTGACCTTCCGCCCTACGTGCACCTGATCGCCGCGGTCCTCGCGGGCGTTCTCGGCGGCGCCGTGTGGGGCGGTATCGCCGGTGTCCTGCGTGCGAGAACCGGTGCGCACGAGGTCATCGTCACGATCATGCTCAACTACGTCGCGTTCTACCTGATCTCGTATCTGCTGCGGACGCCCGGAGCGCTCCAGGCGCCGGGCTCGAACAACCCCAAGACCCCCGCGATGATGGACGACGCGACGCTGCCGTCGCTGTTCGGCTCGAAGTACTCGCTGCACTGGGGTTTCGTCGTCGTCATCGCAGTCACCGCCGCTGTCTGGTGGTTGCTCGAGCGGTCCAGCACAGGGTTCCGGTTCCGCGTCGTCGGTGAGAATGCGTCCGCTGCTCGTGTCGCCGGTATCAAGGTCGAGCGGGTCTACATCTACTCGATGGTGTTGTCCGGCGCTCTGGTCGGTCTCGCCGGAGTCACCCAGGTTCTCGGCACGGTCACGACCGGGTTCTCCGCGGACATCGACGCAGGCATCGGGTTCGACGCCATCACCGTGGCACTCCTCGGGCGTTCGCGCCCGTGGGGCGTGTTCGCGGCCGGCATCCTGTTCGGTGCGTTCAAGGCCGGTGGTTTCGCGATGCAGGCCGGCGAGGCGATCCCTGTCGACATCGTTCTGGTGGTGCAGTCCGTCATCGTGCTCTTCATCGCCGCGCCGCCGTTGGTGCGCGCGGTCTTCCGATTGCCCGAACCACGAGCGAAAGCGGTGAGCTGATGAGCTCCCTCGCCACCGCCCCTCCCGACGCCGGCGCTCGGTCGGGGTCGTCCTGGAAACTGCCCGTCGTGTTCGGCGTGGTCTCCGTGATAGCACTCCTCGCCTTCGGCGTCCGAGGTGACAGCGGAACCAGCACGTTCTCCCTCGCCAGCGACAGCGACTTCGTCAGGCTGCCCGACGTCGGTCTCCCCGCTCGAGCAACGTGCATCGTCCTGGTCGTGGTGTTGTTCGCGCTCACCGCCTTCAGCGCGGTCCGTACCCGCGCCGGTCGTCGTACCCCGATCGCTGTGACCGCCGTGTTCGCGGTGGCGTTCGTGCTCCTGTTCCTGACCTGGTCCGCCGTGGGGGAGACCATCCCCGTTCCGGGACTCCTGCTGGGCACGGTGGCGCTGAGCACGCCACTGATCTTCGGTGCCCTGGGCGGCGTCGTGTCCGAACGTGTCGGCGTCATCAACATCGCCATCGAAGGGCAGTTGCTGGGCGGAGCGTTCGTCAGTGCCGTCGTCGCCACGCTCACCGGGTCGCCGTATGCGGGCCTGGTGGCGGCGTTGGTGGCCGGAGCCCTCGTCGGCAGCGTCCTGGCGGTGTTCTCGATCCGCTACTTCGTCAACCAGGTCATCGTCGGTGTCGTGTTGAACGTGCTCGTCGTCGGCCTGACCAGCTTCCTGTACTCGAAGGTGCTGGTGCCGAGCGCCGCGACCCTGAACACGCCGCCGCGATTCACGCGCATCGAGATTCCGCTGCTGTCCCAGATTCCCATCGTGGGGCCGGTCCTGTTCCGTCAGACGGTGATCGAATACGTCATGTACATCGCGGTCGCCGCGGTGTTCGTCGGACTGTTCCGCACCCGATGGGGACTACGGCTGCGCGCGGTCGGCGAGCATCCGCGAGCGGCGGATTCCGTGGGCATCGACGTCGCTCGCACCCGCTTCTGGAACGTCTGCCTCGCGGGCGCCATCGCGGGAATGGGCGGTGCGTACTTCACCCTCGGATCCGTCGGTGCCTTCGGAAAGGAGATGACGGCAGGTGCCGGCTACATCGCCCTGGCCGCGGTCATCTTCGGCCGATGGGATCCCGTACGGGCGACCCTCGCGGCGCTGCTCTTCGGTTTCGCATCCAATCTGCAGAACGTGCTGGGCATCATCGGCTCACCGGTACCCAGCGAGTTCATGCTGATGCTCCCGTACGTCGTGACCATTCTCGCGGTCGCGGGCCTCGTCGGAAAGGTCCGTGGACCCGCCGCTGCCGGGCGTCCGTATCCCTGAGATGTTTGTGCGGGTCGTGACCCCGGGAACCCCCCGCGCGGAGCAGGTCGTCCGACCGTCCACGTTTCACGAGAGGACCAACCAGTCATGTCACGTATCGCCGTCGTCGGTGGCCACGGAAAGATCGCCCTGAAGCTCGCCAAGATCCTGACCGACAACGGGCACGAGGTCACCTCACTGATCCGCAACCCGGACCAGAGTGCCGACATCGAGAAGACGGGGGCTACCGCCGCCGTTGCCGACGTCGAGTCGCAGACGACGCCGGAGATCGCGGGAACCGTCACGGGCCACGACGCCGTGGTGTTCGCGGCGGGAGCGGGCGGTGGGGATACCGATCGCACCTATGCCGTCGACCGTGACGCTGCCATCCGCTGTGTCGACGCGGCCGTGTCCGCGGGGGTGCCGCGCTTCGTGCTGGTGTCGTACTTCGGAGCCGGACCGGATCACGGCGTCTCGCCGGACAACTCCTTCTACGCGTACGCCGAGGCGAAGGCCGAGGCCGATCAGCATCTGAAGAACAGCGACCTGGCATGGACCATCGTCGCGCCGTCGAGCCTGACCGACGACGCCGGCACCGGCTCCATCACCACCAAGGAGCAGGGTGCCACGGGCGATTCCGTCAGCCGCGACGACGTCGCCGCCGTGATCGCGGCCGTCCTCGACACACCGTCGACCGCCGGGCGGATGATCGAATTCGACAAGGGCGACACCCCGATTGCCGACGCCCTGACCTGATTTCACCCGATCGGGTGGGAAGCTGAGCGGGTGACCGTTCGACTCTTCGCCACCGATCTGGACGGGACGCTGCTGCGGTCTGACCGCACCATCTCGCCGCGTACTGCTCGCGCGATGGCCGATGCCGCGGCGGCGGGCATAGACGTGGTCTGGGCGACAGCGCGTGCCCGTCATTCGGTCCACGAGTTCGCGACGCAGAGCGGTTTCCGCGGAATTGCGTTGTGCGCCAACGGTGCTGTCGTGATCGACCTCGCCGACGGCACCCCCGTGGTCACGCGCACCGTCGGCATCGACATCGATACCGGCGGTGCCGCGATCGCGCGTCTCCGATCGTTGATTCCCGGAATCGTCTTCGCCGCGGTCGGACCGACGACATTCGCGGCGGAGGCGGGCTACGCAGCCCTGTCCGTGTTCTCCGACCACCATCGCGATCCCGACACCATGGATCTGGCGGGAGAATTCCCGTGGCTCGACGAGACGATGGTCAAGATCGTGGGTCGGCATCCGACGGTGCCCAGCGTGGAGCTCTACCGGACGGTGATCGCGGCGGGTCTCGACGGTGTCGAGGTGACGCATTCGGGCGCCCCGTACATCGAGATCGCGGCGCGCGGAGTCTCCAAGGCCACGGCCCTCGCGCAGCTGTGCGAGGAACGCGGTATCGCGCGACGGGACACCGCGGGGGCGGGGGATGCGCGCAACGATCTGGAGATGCTGGCCTGGGTCGGCACCCCGATCTGCCCGGCCAATGCGATTCCCGAAGTACGTGCGTTGGTGGGGCTGGTGGTGGACAGCAACGACGAGGACGGCGTGGCGTCGTTCCTCGAAGGAGTGACGCGGAGCCGCACCGAGCAGAGTTAGGCTACCCTCAGTCCATGACCGAGCAGACGAAGGGCTGGCAGGGCACCGTCCTGACGTTGATGGGCGGATCGAACGTCTTGCTGACGGTGACGGGGACGCACGACGTGACGCCGCACTACCGCCGCCTCACACTCGATGCAGGCGGACTGTTCACCCGTAAGTCCGTGCACCCGACGATGTGGCTTCGGCTGTGGTTCCCGACGGGCGAACCCGACGCGTCGCTGCATCACCGGGCGTACACGGTGGTGAACCCCGACCCTGCGAACGACACGTTCGACCTCGAGTTCGCACTGCACGAGGGCCCCGCTGCACGGTGGGCCAGGGACGCGGACATCGGCGACACGGTGGAGGCGACGTTCCAGGGGTCGAAGTTCTCGGTTCCCGATCCGTTGCCGGCCGGCTACCTGGTGGCCGGCGACAGCGCGTCACTGCCGGCGATCAATTCGCTGCTCAGCGCACTTCCTGATGACCTACCGGTCACCGTGTGGTTGGAGACCGTGCACGCCGACGACGATCGTCTCCCCATCGCCGCGACCCCCGCGACCACGGTGCATCGGGTACCGCGCAGTGGGCACGGAACATCGATGATCGACGCGGTGACCGCCGGCGTTCGTGACGCCTCCGATCACGCGGCGTGGGTCGCCTGCGACACGGTGACCACCCGCGCGATCGCGGCGGTCTTCAAGAATCGGTATCGGATCTCGCGTAAGTCGATCAAAGCCCAGGGCTACTGGATTCCCTGACTGCGGTCAGCGCCGCCCGTGATAGGTCTTGGCGGCTGTCGTGGACAGCAACGCGACGATGACGAACCCCATCAGACCGTTGACGATCGCCGAACCGAAGGCGGCCGTGATCGCTCCGGCAGCGAGGAACGGCAGCACGATGATCGCGACGACCACCAACCCCGCGATCCAGCTGAAGAACGTGCTGGGGGAGGGCACCGCCTGGAAAAGCAGCAGCATGAACGCGCCCGCCAGGACGGCGGCGAGTGCACCGTAGACCCCGGCGATCCAGGGATCGGTGAGGCCGTACATCCAGAACACGCTGGTGCCGGTCCGGTTGTAGACGGCCTGGACGATGGCGGTGGCCACCCACCCGGCGATGAACGTCGTGATCGCTGTCGCGACGACGCCACCGACGAACGGGCCGACGTCGAACTTCAGACCGGCCGACGACGGTCCCTGCTTCTGCGGTGCGTACGGTTGCCCGCCCGGAGCGCCGTACGCATCCTGCCGACCGTAGGCACGGGTGCGGTCGTCGTAGCCGCCGTTGGGGTCGTAACCGTAGTTCTCGGAGTCGCGCGGATAGCGATCGCTCATCTGACCGGTCCTCTCGATCGGCCGTACCCGTCGACGGGTACGGCGTCCAGTTGCCCAACCCTAGCTGCGGGGAGCGCCTCACCGTGCGGGTCCCCGTCGACCGCGCGCCGCACCGCATCGTCGAGGGCCGAGGTGATCGCGTGGAGGTCGGCGGGTCGAACGCTCACCTGGTCACCCGATATCAGGAGGTAGCGTCCGTCACCCGAGACGTCGATCCACCGGAACCCTCCGCGGGCGGCCAGGGGGCCGTCGACGGCCGAGGCGTAGCCGACGACGACTTCGCCGAGACCCGCTCGGGGCGCGTCCAGTACGGCCATCGCCCGTCGGATGTCGTCGTCACCGGCCGAGCCGTGCAGGTAGGAGGGCGGTGCACCGACGAGGTCGGCCCGCGCCGCGGTCGACGACGCGATCCTGCCGGCCGCCACACGAGGGAGCACCGACACGAGCGTGGGAACGAGAGCCGATCTCGAGACGGCGTGGACATGGACGTCGCCACCTCGGTCCGCGCTGGGGCCGGGATCCTGCGCCACCACCACGCCGAACTCTCCGGCGACGGCGGCCCGCAGTCTGACCGGCCGATCCGACTCACCCGTCCCACAGGCGGTGATCTGTGGTTCGTCGCTGGAGAGCAGGGACAGCGCTGACAGCAGCGCCGCGTCGTCCGCCTGGCGTCGCGCCTCCGATCGACGTGCGAGCAGCGTCTCCGCGGTGCGAGCATCGGTAGTCCACGTGAACGGGAACGGAACTCGATCACGTCCTACCCGTTCCATCGCGACGGCGAAGGCGAGCGAGGTGAGGTGCCAGGTGTGCGCGCCGGTCACCCGATCACCGGCGGCGCCACCAGCGGGAGTTCTCCCACCAGGTCGTCCCCGTTGTCGGCCGTGACCAGATAGCCCGCCGTGCGATGTTCCGAGTCCTGATCTCCGCCCGCTCGGGATCCCGGCATCATTCCTCCGGGTCCGTACCCGGCGGCGCGGCCGCCGCCGGTTCCGCCACCCGAGGCGCTCTGCAGGATGCGGGAGTCCGATCCTCTCCCACCGAACGCCGACGGACGTCCGGACGGCCGCGACAGCGGAGCCGCCGACGACCCGGAGCGTCCCCCGGTCTGCCCTCGACCGGCAGAGCCGACCGCCCTGCCCGCTCCGGCCGCGGACGTCGGGGCGGCGACGACACCGGAGCTCCCCGGTCCGGTACCGGGAGCGCCCGCACCGGGCGAGGACGACGGCCCCGGCGCGGGCGGCGTCGACTGCGCCGCGGTGGTCGGACCGTCGGTCGACGCCGCGGTGGTGTCGACCGACG
>NZ_JXQS01000023.1:0-16720 GCF_000834565.1 Rhodococcus sp. MEB064 | reverse complement strand
TACCCGACGCTCTTCCAGGCATCGAAGATCTGACCGTTGAGGATCGACCAGGCACCGGTCGCCGGGGACCAGTAGATGTTGCCGCCCTGGAACTCGGTGAAGCGGCCGCCGTCGCGGACCGTCACCTCGTTGGTCTTGGCGAATCCCAGGGCGCCGTTCTCCCAGCCGGTCTGGCCGTACTTCTCCATGATCTTGCCCATGACGGCGTGTGTGCCCGTGTCGGGTGAGAAGTACATGGCGCCGATCTCGAAGCCCTGCACTGCGCCCGGCTTGGACGGGGTCTGCACCTCGTCGCGAAGCGGGTATCCCAGCGGTCCACCCTCGTAGCCCTGGCGCGCCCACTCGTCGAGGATGGCTCCGCGCACGGCGTGTGCACCGGTCTGCGGCGTCCAATAGATCATTCCGTTGCGGAACGAGTTGTAGCGTCCGCGACCGTCCGGGGTACCGAGCTCGCCGGACAGCGGCATGCCCAACGCACCGGCGGGGCCGCCGTTCCCGGCGTAGGCACCGCCGACGGCTCCGGCCACCGGGAACGTGCCGCTGTCGGAGGTGAAGACGCGACCGAATCGGAAGTCCTGTGCACGGCCGCCGGCCACGTCGTACTCGGAGGTAAGGCAGTCTCCCAGCCAGCCGTTGGCGCTCGCCGTGCCGCCGATGTTCCCACCGACGCTGCACGCGGGCTTGTCCACGTCGACACCCAGTGCGGTCGCGATCTGGGGCCACGCCTGCTTGAGCTCGAACTGCCAGTACGCCCACGAGTGCGTTCCGGACGGGCGGTAGTTGATCGATGCCGGGATTCCGAGCTTGTTGAGCTTGGTGGCGAAGGTCTGCGACGTCAGCCGCGACAGGATCTCGAGGCCCATGCCGGCGTAGTTGGTGCTGATGCCGGGGATGTCGGACTGCTGGTCGAACTCACCGGCGGTGCCGCTGCCACTGGAGACGTAGAGGCTCATACCTTTCAGCTTCTCGGCGAGCACGTACGGATCGTGCTGGGCCCACAGTTCACTGGACGGGACGCCCCACATGGCACCGGCGTCGAAGCCGCCGGCGTCCTGCATCGCGTAGCCGATGGCCTGCGGCATGCCGAGAGTCGTCGTGCTCAGGATTCCGGAGAAGGATCCCGCGAACTTGAAGAAACCGGGGTTGCGCGCCGACAGCGTCATCGCCGCGGTGCCGCCCATCGACAGACCCGCCACTGCACGCGTGTCGTTCGACCGCCAGTCACGTTCCAGAATGGGCGGGAGTTCCTTCATCAGGAACGTTTCCCACTTGTAGTTCACGCCGTTGTTCTGTTCTGCCCAGTCCGAGTAGAAGCTGGACTGACCACCCACGGGCAGAATGACGTTGACATTCTTGTCGGCGAACCAGGACTCGGCGTCGGTCTCGGCGGTCCAGCCGTTCTCGGTGTCGGTCGCGCGCATTCCGTCGAGCATCCACACGGACGGGAACGTGGCCTGCGGCGTCTTGTTCCAGTCACGCGCGAGAAGGATCTGCACTTGGATGGGGATTCCCATCGAAGGCGAGTTCACCCACACCGCCACGCGACGGTCGGTGATCCAGTCGACGGCCGACACCGTGGCGCCGGCGTCCGCGATCTGGGTGCGCACCGGCGCAGTCTGGACGGGGGCTGCCTGGGCCGGAGCGGCGATCGCCGTGGCCGTCAACCCGCCCGCGAGCGGAAGAACCAGCGATACCGCCAGGGCGGACAGCATCCGCGCTCTCCGCGACGCCGCGTTCGGAACTCGCATGTGTGGGACTCGCTTCCTGATATGACCGTGATTCGCAGGCACCGGCGCGCTCGTCTGGCCGCGAACCGGGTGCCGTTCCGTCTTGTTCTACACGGTGGAGGTGACCGTACGACGGAGGCTCGCTGTTACTGGTGGTGCAAATGTTACTGGAGTCGCGACGCCGGGACGGATCGACCCGCGACGCACGACAGCCCCGACGGCTCGCGTGGTGCGAGGGTCGGGGCTGTCGGTCGAGAAGGGGTGACGTCAGCCGATGTTGGCGCTGAGGTCGGGGGCGAGCTGGTAGATCTGGTCCTGCCAGTAGCCCCACCGGTGCGTTCCCTGAGCCGGGAAGCTGTAGGTCACGTTGTTCGCGCCGATCGAGGCCATCCGCACCTGGAAGGCGCGGCTGTTCGCCAGGGCGAGAGCTTCGAGGCCCATGCCGTTGGCAGTGTTGTAGAAGTCGATCGGTGCGACCGGGCGGTCGTAGGCACCGGGCAGGCCGCTGGCGGCCGAGACCCACACGCGGGTGCCGTTGTCGCGCAGGCGAGGCGCGAACACGAACGGGTCGTTGCGCAGCCACGCCGGGTTCCACGGGGGTCCCCACATGCTGTCGACGTTGTAGCGACCGGCGTCGAGCATCGCGAGACGGATGGCCTCACGCATACCGGGAGCCGAGATGTTCAGGTATCCGGAGAGCGAGCCGGCGTAGCTGAACTGGTCCGGGTGGTACGCGGCGAGCGTCAGGGCGGCGCTGCCACCCATCGACAGGCCGACGACGCCGTTGCGGCTGGACCGGAAGCCCAGGCGATCGCGCAGAGCGTTGCGCAGATCCTGGGTCAGGAAGGTCTCCCACTTGTACGTGGTGCGCTGTCCGTTGAAGTTCGACGGTGCGTACCAGTCGGAGTAGAAGCTCGACTCTCCACCGACGGGCTCGACGACGTTGATGTTGAAGCTGGCCAGGAATGCGCCTGCGTTGGTCTCGGTCTCCCAGCCGCTGATGTCGTTCGTGGCGCGCAGTCCGTCGAGCAGGTAGACGACACGGTTCGTGTTGCCGTCCGCTGCACGCCAGACACGGCTCTTGATGTCACCCATGGACGACCCGACCCAGAAATCCTGGGCGCCCGGGTCGAATGCAGCGTTAGCGGCGGGCCCGGTTCCCACGACCGCGAGGCCGAGGGGGATGGCGGCGGCCATCACGGTGGACACGAGAGCCTGACGCATACGTCGGCCTACTCGGGGTGCGCGAAGGCGTGAAGCCTTCCGCGGCTGAGCGCTGTCGTCACCAGCGACATCGGTAACGGACCCGTCACGCATACATTCGGCCTCTCACAGTTCCGTGCAGCCGGTCGGCCGCACCGCTTCGTCGATCGATCTCGGGCGATGGTCCGAATAGGAACCCGGAACATCCACCGTCGGTCTCGTCTTCCGCGCGTAGTCGCCCCTCGGGCAACCGTGCGCGTCGACGCACATCATCTACACATATCTCCGCCGACGTGGACAGCGTTACACAAACGAGATGCCAGAATCCAGCCACACCTGTCGGATCGGTACGACTCCGAGACAGAAACGCCACGACCCGGTGATCGGACTGTGACGCGGATCTCACTTCGGGGCGAGATGCGAACGGCGTCAAGGCGCGGGGCGTTCTGGGGGCGGTTCCAAATTACACCGTTGTATTTCGTACTCCGGCACCCGGTCGAATCTGTACGCCGCGAAGTCCAACGCACTCTTGAAGTTCTGGATGAACCGAGCTCTCGTCAGGTCCGACCGGTACGACGTCAGCAGCGCCTGCGTCTGCGGACAGGTCAACGCCACCTGAGCCTGGTCGACCCATTCCTCGTCCAGGTAGAACGGCAGGAAGGGATGGACGTCCACCATTCCGGTGTCCGCCACGACCCAATCCGTGTACAGGTTCTTGTCGTGTCCGATGCGGCCGTTGTCCAGACGTTCGGTGTGAGCGGCCAACGGATAGGCGAGACCCATCTGATCGAGCACGCGGACGTCCAACCCGACGTTCATGCTCGTCATGCCGAGATTGAGGAAGTAGACGACATGCTCGGCGCCGCCCTCGGGAATGGGCAGCGGTGGCGGCACGACATCCCAATAGGTGAACTGCGCGGACGGCAGCAGCAGTCCGCCGTCCGGAGTGTTCTCGATGGTCTGCACCATTGCCCGCATGCGCGGGTAGTCCAGATAGTCGCTCGCCAGGATCGGATGCCGGTGGCCGGTGTTCTGCGAGTAGAACGCGCGTTCGTCGACGATGCCGCTACGCCCGACGGTGGTGCCCTGCGGCATTCCGGTCGTGGTGGCGGCGAAGACCGCCCACACGACGATTCCCAGCCACAGCGCGACGCAGGAGACCAGCGCGACCGTGCCGCGGCGCAGCGGGATCGGGACGACCGCCACCGGAAGCAGGAGAAGGAACAGCGCCGGAAGAAGTGTGCGGCCGTGCATGAAGTCGCCGCCGACACGGACCGCGTAGACCGCCGAGATCAGGCCGGCGACCAACGCGAAGGTCACCATTGCCCCGGGTGTGCGAACCCGCGACAGAAGGCTCACGTCACCGCGTGAGGGCCGGGAGCGCTGCTGTCGGGTCAGAGCGATCAGTGCCCCGCCCAGGACCAGCAGCGCCGGCACCCATAGGGCGTACGGGCCGACCAGGTTCCACAGGTACGTCGAGCCCTGTGCCCACTTGGCTCCGCCCGCGTCCTTGGAGACGGCCGTGTTGGGGTACGGCAGGGCGTAGTAGCCCATGCGCCAGATCTGGTAGACGACCGGCAGGAGTCCCGCCACGACCACGATCGCTCCGCGCAGCACCCACCCCGGCGAGGCAATCACCAGCATGAGCAGCGCGAGACCGCCGACGATGACCAGTTCCGGCCGGACCAGCGGCGAGAGGCCGCCCCAGAATGCGATCACCAGCACCAGAGCCGGCGACGGAGTCGGCTGTCGCCGATCCGCCCACCGGACCATCAGCCACCACAGGACGGCGATCCAGAAGATCACCAGGCACGACTCGAGTCCCGACGTCGCGAAGTCTCGCGCCGGGGGAACCGCGATGTAGACGATCGCTCCCGCGGGGAGCACCAGCACCGCGCGGCCCGAGTACAGACGTGCGGTGCCGATCATGGCGACCACCACGGCCGCCGTCGTCAGAACCAAGGCGATGGTCAGGACGACGTACTCGAGGCGCACACCACTGAGCCAGGAGAACGCATAGACCACGTAGGTCCAGGCAGCGCTGGTGTTGGTCTCGACACGCTCGCCCGCATTGAAGACGGGACCGTTGCCGGCGAGCAGATTCCGCACCGTGCGCAGCACGATCAAGCCGTCGTCGGCGATCCATCGACGGTCCCACGCCCCCACGAACGCGAGGATTCCGACCACGACGATGCCGACGGCGCCGGTCACTCGGGCCCACCGCGGTGTCTCCACCGCGTCGGTCACCCGCGACTCGTCGTCGCCAGGAAGATCTGTCACATCCTCATGCGAGGTAGACAGCGACACCCACCACTCCGATCCACACGATGGCGAGCAGTTGGAGCACCCGATCTCCGAGCGCGATCTCCTCCGGCTCACCCGCTTCGCCGCCGTCGACGTCGACTGCGTATCGCAGGATAGCGACCGTGAACGGAACCATCGAGATGGCGAACATGCTGGTGCCGTTCTTGGCGTCCTGGTCGAACGCCCACAGGCCGTAACAGATGACCACCGCGGTCGCACTCAGCGTCCACACGAAGCGCAGGTAGGTGGTGGTGTAGTTCTCGAGCGACTTGCGGATCTTCGCGCCGGTGCGCTCCGCCAACTGCAGTTCCGCGTAGCGCTTGCCGGCCGCCATGAACAGCGAACCGAACGCCATGATCAGCAGGAACCACTGCGACAGCGGGATGTCGGCGGCGACTCCGCCGGCGATCGCCCGCAGCAGGAAGCCCGACGACACGATGCAGATGTCGAGCACGGCCTGGTGCTTGAGGCCGAAGCAGTAGGCCAGCTGGACGCCGATGTACACGCCCATGACGACCGCGAGGTTCCAGTTGGCCAGGAACGACAGGCCGATCGCGCCGCCGAGCAGCACCACCGCCATCGCGAACGCAAGATTGACCGGGAGGACGCCCGCCGCGATGGGCCGGAACCGCTTGGTGGGATGAGCTCGGTCGGCCTCGACATCCATCGCGTCGTTGACCAGGTAGATGCCGGACGCGGCCATGCAGAAGACCAGGAACGCGAGCGCGACCGGAAGAAGGACCGAACTCTCGGTCACCGATCCGGCGGCGAGCGGCGCCGCGAGAACCAGCACGTTCTTGACCCACTGGCGGGGCCGGACTGCTTTGACGATGCCTGACGCCAGATTTTTCGGCGGCGCGCCGACGACGACGGGTTCCTCGCTCATGCTTCTCCTGCTGTCGTGGCCGCTGCGTCTCCGACAGTCGGACCGAATCGAACCGCCACGTTCTTCTCCACACGCACCGTTGCTGCTGCGGCCAACGCGCCGAGCGCGGACCCCACCACCACGTCCGAAGGATAGTGAACTCCGAGCACCAGACGGGACACGAGCATGGAGGGCACGATCGCCGCTGCCACGGGGAGGCCGGTGGCCCGCCCGATCAGCAGGGCGGCGGCCGTCGTGGACGTGGCGTGGGAGGACGGAAAACTGAATTTGCTGGGTGTACTCACACCGATGCGCACCGACGGATGCGTCGGGCGTCGGCGGCGCGAGATGCGCTTGACGACGATCGATGCGGCGTGCGCGCCGACCGCACCGACCGCGACGGAGGCCCACTTCTCGCGACGGTCGGCGTCGACGAGCGCACCGATACCGCCGATGGCGATCCAGCCGAGGGCATGCTCACCGAAGTGAGACATGCCACGGGCAGCGCGCACGGCGCCCGGCAACGACCCGACACTGTCCTGGACCGCGAGCAGCGCCCGGACGTCCAGGTTGGCGGTTCCCTCAGTTCGGGTAGCTGAAGACACGTTCCCAACGCTCCTTGCTGGTGAGTTCGGGCACGGCGCGACGGTACCGGTCGGACAGTTCGGGGAAGCGGGCGAGCAGTTCGCGTCGCAACGCGATCGACTCGGCGAGCAGCGCCGACGCGATCTTCGGGTCACGCTTGCGGTAGACGACTCCGCGGCCGTCGGCGGTGGTGACGGTGACGCCGTCGACCTGCGAGAGCAGGTACCACCGTGCGTCGAGGGTCGGCACATTGAGCTGCGGCCGGTCGTGATGCTCCCCCTTGGCCGCCTTCAGGTTGTTCAGGACGCCCTTGGCCAGCCGCGACACCTTCGCCGCAGGACCGACCGGTGATCCCACCGCGGGCACGTCGGCACCGCTGGGAGCCGGAAGGAGAGTCGACGACGGTACGACGACGGCATCGGGATATTGCTTGCGCACCCGATGGACCTCGGCCAAGGCGGTCGGGAGGATCTCCATGATGTGCTCGGGCCCTGCCAGGAAGTCGCGGATGGCCATGTTCTGGATCGCGACGGTCGAGTACTCGAGGCAGAGCAGATGCTTCATCGTGGCCTTGACGGTGTTCAGCACCAGCCCGCGCGCCGATCCCGGCATGTGCAGCGACGCCACGACCAGGCGGTTGCGCAGGTGGAAGTAGGCCTGCCAGTCGATGGCGTCGTCCTTGTCGCTCCACGCCATGTGCCAGATCGCGGCACCGGGAAGCGTCACCGTCGGGAAGCCGGCGTCACGGGCCCGCAATCCGTACTCGGCGTCGTCCCACTTGATGAACAGCGGGAGCGGCTGACCGATGGTCTCGGCCACGACGCGTGGGATGAGGCACATCCACCAGCCGTTGTAGTCCACGTCGATCCGGCGATGGAGAAGCGTGGATTCGCGCAGCGGCTTCTCCGCGAAGTCGTGGTCGTACTCGACGTTCTGCGCTCCGCCCCACATGAAGATGCCGGTGTCGATCTTCTCGCCCATCACGTGCAGATGGCTGCGGGCCTGCAGGTTCAGCATCTGGCCGCCGACGAGCGTCGGCACCTTGGCGAAACGAGCCATGGCGAGAGCTCGCAGGATCGAGTCGGGCTCGATCTCGATGTCGTCGTCCATGAAGAGGATGTGCTCGGCGTCGGTGTTCTCGAGCGCCTCGTACATGATGCGGCTGTAGCCGCCGGATCCACCGAGGTTTGCCTGGTCGTGGATGCTCAGCAGATCACCGAATGCGGCGGCGGCGGCGTCGAAGCCCGGCTCGTCGCGCACCTTCCGGGTGCCCTGGTCGGGCACGATCACGGCATCGACGACGGCCATGACGAGCGGATCCGACGCGATGGCGGTCAGTGCCTTCACGCAGTCGGTCGGCCGGTTGAAGGTGGGGATGCCGATCGCGACGGTTCCGCGACCCGGCGCCTCGACGGGCGCGAACCAGCCGGCTGCCGTCAACTCGACGTCGGTGTCGGTGGTGACGTCGAACCAGATCCATCCACCGTCCTCGAAGGGACCGAGGTCCACCTCGAACTCGAGCGTCGTCCCGGCGGCGGCGGTGATCTGCGCGTCGTCGGTGTCCTTGCCCTGCACGTGGATACGGGAACCGTCGGCCTTGGAGCGGTAGACGTCGACGCGGCAGTGCCCGACGACCTCCACCTGCAGCACCACGGAGGTCAACGTGCTGTAGCGGCGCCAGTAGCTGGCCGGGAACGCGTTGAAGTACGTCCCGAACGACACCTCCGACTCGGAGCCGATGGAGACCGACGTGCGGGAGAGCGAATGCGCGCGACGAGGGTTGGTACGCGCCTCGTCGGTGTAGAGGGTCCGGACGTCCAGCGGCTCCCCGGCTCGCGGGAGCAGGATGCGCTGGAGGAGTGACACACCGAGCAGGGTGTCGGCGCTCACGCCGAATCCCCCAGCGGCGCACCGGATTCGAGGTGCGGACGCAACGTGTTCTCGAACGTGGTCAATGCACTGGCGATGGCCATGTGCATGTCGAGGTACTGGTAGGTACCCAGGCGACCACCGAACAGCACCGAGTTCTCGGCGGTTTCGCGCTTCGCCCGCTCGCGGTAGGCGGTCACCTTCGCGCGGTCGTCGGGTGTGTTGATGGGGTAGTACGGCTCGTCGCCCGACTCCGCGAAACGCGAGTACTCGCGCATGATGACGGTCTTGTCGGCCGGGTAGTCGCGCTCGGGGTGGAAGTGCCGGAACTCATGAATTCTCGTGAAGGGAACGTCCGCGTCGTTGTAGTTCATGACGGGCGTGCCCTGGAAGTCGCCGGTGTCGAGCACCTCGGTCTCGAAGTCGAGTGTGCGCCAACCCAATTCGCCGTCGGCGAAGTCGAAGTAGCGGTCCAGGGGCCCGGTGTAGACGACGGGCGCGTCCGGGCTCTCGGCGCGGAGGGCGTCACGGACGTCGAACCAGTCGGTGTCCAGGCGCACCTCGATCAGGTCGCTCTTCGCCATGTTCTCGAGCCACGCGGTGTAACCGTCCACCGGCAGACCCTCGTGCGTGTCGTTGAAGTAGCGGTTGTCGAACGTATACCGGACGGGGAGCCGGGCGATGTTGCCGGCGGGCAGATCCTTGGGGTCGGTCTGCCACTGCTTGGCCGTGTAGTCGCGGACGAACGCCTCGTAGAGCGGGCGGCCGATCAGCGCGATCCCCTTCTCCTCGAGGTTCGACGCGTCCTCGACGGAGATCTCGCTGGACTGTTCCTCGATGAGCGCGCGGGCCTCGGCAGGGGTGAAGTACCGGCCGAAGAACTGCGACACCAGACCGAGGCCCATCGGGAACTGGTACGCCTGGCCCTTGTGCAGCGCGAAGACGCGGTGCTGGTAGCCCGTGAACTCGGTGAAGCGGGTGACGTAGTCCCACACCTTCTCGTTGGACGTGTGGAACAGGTGGGCGCCGTACTTGTGGATCTCGATGCCGGTCTGCGGCTCGGGCTCCGAGTAGGCGTTGCCGCCGATGTGCGAACGTCGGTCCAGGACGAGCACTCGTTTTCCCAGCTCCGTGGCGCTTCGTTCGGCGATGGTGAGGCCGTAGAAGCCGGACCCCACGACGATGAGATCGTACTGGCCTCGCGAAGTATCAGTCACGGGTGACCAGGGTATCCGACGCCGTGTAGTGGTCCCGCAACCCTCGCGTGGGACGCAATCGTTCGAACACCTGGCCGAACCCTCTACTTGAGGTTGATGGTTGACCCTTCTGTGGTTACTGTGACGTCTGTTGCGCATCACCTATCACATGAGTCACATCTGTCACATGTGACGCTGACCGCGTAGCACCGCCTACCAGGGGAGAAATCGTCTTGCACCGTCGACCGAAGCCATCACTGATCTTGGGCGTCGTCGCCGCACTCGCGGTCACGAGCCCTGTCGTGGTCTACGCAGTCGGGGACAGCACGTCCGGTGTACGCGCGGCCAACGACGAGACAGCTGTCGTGCCCACGCAGATCGCCAAGTTGGCGCTCGCGAACGCCCCCGACATCGTCATCCCGCTGAAGGAACTGACGGGTCTCGACCTGCCCGACATCGACCTGGGCTCGCTGCGCGACCTGTCGCTGCCGGACTCCTTCGAGATTCCGGCCATCCCGGGGCTCACCGTCCCCGAGGTCCCGGCCGCCGCTCCCACTCCGCCGCCGGCTCCGGTCGACCCCGCCGATGCGGGCGCCGTGGTCAAGGAGGTCTCGCAGGAGACCCCGTTCAGCATGGTGGCACTCACCGCCGATCAGCTCGGCTCCGCTGTCGCCCGCGTTCGCGCCCAGCTCGACGACGGTTCCTGGGGGCCGTGGAACGAGACGCAGCCGATCGACACGGGACGCACCGACAGCGACGTTCCCACGGTGTCCGCGGGCACCGAACCCATCTTCGTGGGCATGACCAAGCGCGTGCAGTTCCTGCTGACACCCACCGTTCCTGCCGGCGCTGCGCTGAACCCGGCCGATCCGGCGTTCCCGGTGGACCCTGCGCCCGCACCGCTTCCCGATGCAGCCGATCCTGTCGCGCCGGCCGCTCCTGTCGCTCAGGACCTGGGCTACGTGCCCGCATCGTCGTCACGCCCCCTGCGTGCGGAACCGATCGCGGACACGCTCGCCGCGGCCACCGCCGTGCTGATCACGCCCGGAACCTCGGCCGCCGACAGCACGCTGAGTGACATCGCGAGTCCCGTCGAGGGTTCCGGCCCCTCGGTGATCACCCGCGCGCAGTGGGGCGCCGACGAGTCCAAGCGCTGCGGATCCCCCACGTACGACGACTCCCTGGGCGGTGCCACCGTGCACCACACCGCGGGCAGCAACAACTACACCAAGGACGAGTCCGCGGGCATCGTCCGAGCGATCTACGCGTACCACGCGCAGACGCTGGGCTGGTGCGACATCGGCTACAACGTGCTGGTGGACAAGTACGGCCAGGTCTTCGAGGGTCGCGCAGGCGGCCTGGACCGCAACGTCGAGGGCGCGCACGCCGGCGGCTTCAACGAGAACACTGTCGGTCTCGCGCTGATGGGTGACTACAGCACCGAGCAGCCGACTCAGGAGTCGCTCGACGCGGCCGGCAAGTTCCTCGGCTGGCGTCTCGGCAAGGCCGGTCTGGATCCGCAGGGACAGACCACGATGACCTCGGAAGGCACGCAGTACACCTTCGTCCAGCAGGGCAAGTCGATCGATCTGCCGGTGATCTTCGCGCACCGCGATGTCGGCAACACCGAATGCCCGGGCGACGCCGCGTACGGCCGCATGGACGAGATCCGCTCGATCGCCGCGGCGAACCTCAACGGGACGTCGGCTCCGACGACTCCCGCCACACCCGACACGACGACACCTGACGGTGCGACACCCGGCACCGACGGTCTCGTCGCACCGCCCAGCGTCGATGCTGCGTCACCGGCCCCGGGAACGACGCTGACCGGCCTGGTCTCCGAGCTGTTGGCGATGGGTGTGCAGAACCCGATCGTCCAGAAGTGGGTGGCCGAGGGTGGCGAGTCCGGTCGACTCGGTGCCGCTCTGACCGGTCTGCTCGCAGCACCGGAGGGCCAGACACGCGCCGACTTCACCAACGGGTCGATCTACACCACGCCCAGCGGCCAGGTGGTCTCGGTGCTGGGACAGATCTTCAAGCAGTTCGTCGCCATGGGATCGGAATCCGGCTCGCTCGGGCTCCCGACCTCGGACGAGTACCGCATCCCGAACGGGTGGCAGTCCGACTTCGAGAACGGTTCGCTGTCCTTCGACGAGGTCACCGGAATCGTCACGACGGTGGTGAAGACGTTCACCGACACCTACACGGCGGAAATGAACGCCGGCGCTCCTGCCGACGGCCTGGTCGCACCGGTCCCCGAGGCAGCACCCGCACCGGAGCCCGCACCCGTCGGCTGACACCGCCGGGTCAGGTCCACCACCGTTCGAGCACGCGGGCGACACCGTCGTCCGCGTTGCTCGTGGTGACTTCGTCGGCCACGGCGATCGCGGCGGGGTGAGCATTCGCCATCGCGACGCCGTGGCCCACCATCGACAGCATCGGGATGTCGTTCGGCATGTCGCCGAACGCGACCATCTCGGATGCGTCGATACCCAGGGTTCGGGCGATCTCGAGCAGTCCGGACGCCTTGGACACCCCCGGCGCACTCAGTTCGATGAGTCCGTTGTCGGTCGAGAACGTCACGTCGGCCAGGTGCTCGACGTGGGACGACAACGCCGCCGCCATGTCTCCACTGGTCATCGACGACTGCCGGATCAGCAGTTTCACGGCAGGTGCCGACAGCACGTCCTCGGGCGAGGTCTCGGTGTTGTCGGGATTGAGCCATGCGTGCTCGTATCCGGGCGAGCTGACGAACTGCGGAGTCGCGGCGTCGTGGGCGCTGCGACCGACGCGCTCGACAGCGAGGCCACAGCCCTCGATCAGCGATTCCGCCAGCGCCGCCAGTTCGGCGAGATCGGACACACTCAGGGTCCGAGCGGACACGATGCGATCGTTCTCGCTGTCGTAGATCACCGCGCCGTTCGCGCACACCGACATCGGTGCGTAGCCCAGCTGCTCGACGATGGGGCTGATCCACCGCGGCGGGCGACCGGTCGAGAGGACGAAGGTGTCCCCGGCGGCGGCGACGGCATGAACGGCCGCCTTCGTACGGGCGGTCACGCGCTCGTGATGATCGATGAGGGTGCCGTCGACGTCCGATGCGACGAGCCTCGGTCGCGGTCGCTCTGTGTGCTGCATCGGTCAAGTCTGCACGAACGTCCGTAGTCTGATGTCCCGTGTCCCATCTCGAACTGTCCGACGTCGACTACTTCCTGCCCGACGGGCGCCAGTTGCTCGACGGAGTGTCGTTCCGTGTGGGCGACGGCGCGAAGACGGCCTTGATCGGTCCGAACGGAACGGGCAAGACGACCATCACCCGGATCGTGGCCGGCGACATCGCTCCGGACGAGGGCACCGTCGGCAGGTCGGGCACGCTCGGGGTGATGCGTCAGTTCGTCGGGCAGGTCCGCGACGACACCACGGTGCGGGATCTGCTGCTGTCGGTATGTACGGAGCAGGTGCGCCGGTCGGCTCGGCTTCTCGACGACACCGAGAACGCGATGATCGATCGCGACGACGAAGCGACCCAGATGGCCTACGCGCAGGCGCTCTCCGATTGGGGCGACGTCGGCGGATACGACCTCGAGCCGTTCTGGGACGAGGTCACCATGTCGGCGATGGGGATGCCGTTCGACCGTGCGAAATGGCGCGCCGCATCGACGCTCAGCGGAGGTGAGCAGAAGCGCCTCGTGCTCGAAGCCCTGTTCGCGGGAAACGACCAACTGCTGCTTCTCGACGAGCCCGACAACTACCTCGACGTTCCGGGAAAGCGTTGGCTCGAGCGCACGATCGCGGCGTCGGACAAGTCGGTCCTGTTCATCAGTCACGACCGAGAGTTGTTGGCGACGGCCGCAACTCGCATCGTCACGCTGGAGCCCGGCGTCAACGGTGCATCCGCCTGGGTCCATGGCGGCGACTTCTCCACCTACACCGAGGCGCGCGAGAAGCGCAACGCTCGGCTGGACGAACTACGCGCTCGGTGGGACGAGGAACGGATCAAGTTGCGGGCATTGGTCTTGCGCCTGCGGG
The DNA here is from genome assembly GCF_000834565.1 of Rhodococcus sp. MEB064. Taxonomy (NCBI): domain Bacteria; kingdom Bacillati; phylum Actinomycetota; class Actinomycetes; order Mycobacteriales; family Nocardiaceae; genus Rhodococcus; species Rhodococcus sp. MEB064. The sequence goes on along the minus strand of NZ_JXQS01000023.1, from coordinate 2,942 downwards.
AGAAGTCGAAGTTCAACGACGGTGTCGCCTCCCGCTACCACGCAGCGCAGACGCGACTGGCGAAGTTCGAGGAGGCCGGACCCCCGGAAGCAGTTCCGCTGCGTCAGAACGTGGCGGTTCGCCTGACGGGTGGCCGCACCGCGAAACGCGCGCTCGTCTGCACCGGACTCGAGCTGACCGGTCTGATGCAGCCCTTCGACACGGAGATCTGGTACGGCGACCGTGTGGCCGTGCTGGGTTCCAACGGCTCGGGCAAGTCACACTTCCTGCGGTTGCTCGCTGCCGGTGGAACCGACCCCGCGACCGAGCACCTCCCCGTCAGCGAGTTGGACATCGCACCCGTACCGCACAGTGGCACAGCAACTCTGGGCGCCAGAGTCCGACCCGGCCTTTTCGCGCAGACTCACACGCGGCCCGACCTCGAGGGCAATACGCTGCTGGACATCATGCACACGGGTACCTCGCACCGCGACGGCATGGGCCGCGAGGCTGCATCCCGCGCACTCGACAGATACGGGTTGTCCCGACAGGCGGAACAGAAGTACGACGACCTCTCCGGAGGTCAGCAGGCCCGTCTGCAGATCCTGTTGCTCGAGTTGTCCGGAGCCACGATGCTGCTTCTCGACGAGCCGACCGACAACCTCGATCTCGAGTCGGCCGACTCGTTGCAGGACGCCATCGTCGCGTTCGACGGCACAGTGATCACCGTGACTCACGACCGCTGGTTCGCCAAGAGCTTCGATCGGTTCCTCGTCTTCGGATCCGACGGCAAGGTCTACGAGTCGTCGGAGCCGGTGTGGGACGAAGCCAGAGTCGCACGCACCCGGTGATCGTGACGATTCGGACACGGTGAGGCGTAGGCGCACGTGTCGGACCGTCCCACGACGTTAGTGTCGAAGTCGTTTCCTGTGAAAGGTGATGCGGCGTGGACATCATGGAACCGGTGCACGGCACCGCCTATCTGCTGAGCGTGGCGGCCATCGCGGTCGCACTTCTGCTTTTCCTCATCATGAAGGTCAAGTTGCACGCCTTCCTGTCGCTCGTACTGGTGAGTCTGCTGACCGCGGTTGCCGCCGGCATCCCTCTCGGGGACGTGCCGGACACGCTGCTCACCGGCTTCGGCGGGACACTCGGCAGCGTCGCGCTGCTCGTCGCCCTCGGCGTCATGCTGGGTCGACTGCTCGAACGGACCGGCGGGGCACAGGTTCTCGCGGATACGCTGATCGCCAGGTTCGGGGAGAAGCGGGCGCCGTTCGCCCTCGGCGTGGCGGCGTTGATCTTCGGTTTCCCGATCTTCTTCGATGCCGGCCTGGTCATCTTCCTGCCGATCATCTTCTCGGTAGCGCGACGCTTCGGTGGCTCGATCCTGCTCTACGCCTTGCCGACAGCCGGTGCCTTCGCCGCGATGCACGCGATCGTTCCGCCGCATCCGGGGCCCGTCGCCGCGGCCGACCTCATGGGCGGCGACATCGGTCTCACCTTGATCCTGGGTGTGCCGGTAGCCGTCGTCGCGTGGTTCGTCGGCTCGTACCTCGTCGGCACCCGGCTCGGCCATCGGTTCGTCACGACCCCTGCTGCACTGTTCGGGGATGCCGAGGATGCTGACGCTCCCACCTACGCACCCCCGCGCTTCATCGCCGTTCTCGGGGTACTCCTCTTCCCGTTGATCCTGATCTGCCTCAACACCGGGGTGTCGACGCTGCAGACAGCCGGCGCGATCTCGGAGGACGCGCCCTGGGCAGATGCCCTCATCCTGCTGGGCCAGACGCCCGTCGCGTTGCTCCTGACAGTGCTTCTGTCTCTCGTAGTCCTCGCACCCGGGCGGTTCAGCGTCTCCAAGGCCACGGCGCTCATGGACGACGCTCTCGGACCGGTCTGCGCGATCATCCTCATCACCGGCGCCGGCGGGATGTTCGGTGGCGTCCTCCGCGCCAGTGGTATCGGCGCCTCCCTGACGGAGTCTCTCTCCGACCTAGGATTCTCGCTGATCCTGCAGGCGTTCCTGATCGCGGCAGCCCTCCGCGTGGCCCAGGGGAGCGCCACAGTAGCACTCACGACGACCGCGGGCCTGGTGTCGGCACAGGTCGCGGAACTGGGGTTGGGTAACTTCGATATCGCACTGCTGGTGTTCGCGATCGCGGCGGGAGCAACCGTGCTCTCCCACGTCAACGATTCCGGCTTCTGGCTCGTCAGCCGATTCTTCGGCATGGACGAGAAAACGACACTCAAGACATGGACGGTCATGGAAACGACACTGGGACTCGCGGTCTTCGCGCTGGCATCACTGCTCTGGGTGGTGTTCTGAGTGCAGGAACCTGCACAGGAACTTCCGCGCCACATCATCGTCATGGGGGTGTCCGGTACCGGGAAGACGACGGTGGGGAGCGCCCTCGCCACGAAGCTCAGCAGCACGTTCATCGAGGGGGACAAACTCCACCCTGCGTCGAACATCGAGAAGATGTCGGCAGGGCACCCGCTGGACGACGACGACCGGAAGCCGTGGCTCGCTGCCGTGGCACAGGAGATCGGTCGGGTGGCGGCACGCGGGGAAACCTCGGTCACTGCGTGCTCGGCCTTGACGAGGCTCTACAGGAATTGGCTCCGAGAGGGACATACGGAGCTGTTCTTCGTTCATCTGCAGGCCGACTACGACACTCTGCTCGACCGGATGTCCAAGCGCCGGCACTTCATGCCGCCGTCCCTCCTCCAGTCCCAGTTCGACACGTTGGAGAATCTGCAATCGGACGAGAACGGCGCCGGCGTTCCCGATGTGAACGGCGTCGAGAAGGTCGTTGCGTCGGCTCTGGACGCCGTCGGGTTCACACGGACGTAGGAACTCACGCAGCGCTGAATCCTGTTGGTGCGCGGGAGGACCCGTGAATGCAGAAAGCCCCCCGACCTGTGGTCGGGGGGCTTTCTGTGAAGGGTTGTTCGGCGGTGTC
>NZ_JXQS01000022.1:0-86508 GCF_000834565.1 Rhodococcus sp. MEB064 | reverse complement strand
CGGGCCGAGACGGAAACTCCGTCTCGGCCCGCCGGTCGTTCTCGGTCGTGACTACCTCCGAGCGAGAACCACTGCGAAGCGCTCGTCCGCATCCGTCCAGAACTGATCGACGGCGAATCCCGCCGCGGCGAGTTCGCCCGTGATGGATTCCCGTCGGAACTTCGCCGAGATCTCGGTACGCATCTCTTCGCCTGCGGCGAAGTCCACGTCGAGGTCGAGTTCCTCGACCCGCACCGTGTGGGCGCGCCGTGAGCGCAGCCGCATCTCGATCCACTCGTTCCGCTCGTCCCAGACCGCGACATGCTCGAAGTCGTCGGTGTCGAACGTGGCATTCAGCGTCCCGTTGAGCACCGACAACACGTTGAGGTCGAACTGCGCGGTGACTCCCTCCGCGTCGTCGTACGCCGGAACGAGAACTGCCGGGTCGATCACCAATCCGACTCCCAGGAGCAGGAACTCGCCCGTGTTCAGGGTGCGCGCGAGGTCGGTGAGGAAGTCCGAGCGTTCCTGCGGCACCAGGTTGCCCAGCGTCCCACCGAGGAACGCGATGGTGCGCCGACCACCGGACGGTAACGCGCCCAGGGCACTACGACCGAGCTCCGATGTGCCCGCTATGTCCGTGAAATCGCTGACCACGCCGTGCACGTCGAGGGTCGGGTACTCGCGGCCCAGATCCTCCATCGCCCCGGTGAGCGCCGACGGCGACACGTCCTGCGGAACGTAGCGACGCAGAGTGCCGTGCTCGAGCCCGGCGGACAGCAGCAGCCGAGTCTTGTCCGACGAGCCGGACCCCAACTCGATCAACACCTCGCTGTCGGTGATGCGCGCGATGTCGGCTGCACGTTCGGCCAGGATGCCGCGCTCGGTCCTGGTGGGGTAGTACTCCTCGAGTTCGGTGATCCGCTCGAACAGCTCGCTCCCCGTGGCGTCGTAGAAGTACTTCGGCGGCAACCACTTGGGGGTGGCGGTGAGCCCGCGGAGGGCATCCTCGCGCAGGGACTTCTGCAGGTCCTCTGCGGTGATGTGGATGTCCAGTGACGGCGCTGTCATGGCGAACTCCTGTGGTCGGTGCGGATGAAGCAGTGCGGACGAGAGCGTCAGAACGTGTCGACGTGGAGAGAACCGACAGCGGCGGTAACGACGCTACGGTCGGGTATTCGGTGCCACCCCGGGCGATCGTCGAGCGGTTCCGACGCGAGCAGGACACTGTCGTCGGTCGAGAGCGCGAACAGCGAGTGATATTTCGTCGTCGCCCACAGGGTGTCACCGTCGGACAGCAGGAAGTTCAGACGCGAGTCGGGCGCTGCGGCGTCCACATCGACGACGAGTCCGGTGAGAGCGTCGAGCGGGGCGCTCTCGACGAGACGATCGCGGAGTATCGCCCACAGCACAGCCGAATCCGTGGGCGCTGCAAGCGTCATCAACGACTCCACCGGGATCTTCGCCGCCAGCGATCCCACCGAGTGCGGCCATCCCGCCACGACACCGTTGTGACTGAACGCCCACCGCCCGTCCACGAACGGAGCGCAGGCGGACCGCTCGACGGGCATTCCGACAGTTGCGGACCTGACCGCGGCGAGCACGGCCGTCGATTCGATATGGGTCAAGGTGTCGGTGACGGCCGGGTCCGACCACATCGGGAGAGCATTCCGATACGCCGACGCGGTGCGTGCGCCGGACCCCGACCACCAGGCAGCCCCGAAGCCGTCGGCATTGATCGTGCCGCCGCCGCGCATTTCCCGAGGGGCCCAACTCTGCGTCAGCAGAGACGTCGGCCCCGCGGTGACGACGTGCCCGACGGAACGGCGCGGGCCGAGGTAGCCCAGGTGTCGACACATCGGCTACTGGGCCCCCACGTCGCGGGCACACCGGAAGCCCGCGAAGATCTGACGTCGGATCGGGTGATCCCAGTTGCGGAACGTGGCGCGAACGGCCGTCTGATCGGTGCCGAAGGACCCGCCGCGCAACACCTTGTAGTCACCGCCGAAGAAGACCTCCGAGTACTCGGGGTACGGAAACATCTCGAAACCCGGATACGGCTCGAAGTCGGAGGACGTCCACTCCCACACGTCGCCCATCAACTGCTCGACACCGAGGGCCGACGCTCCCTGGGGGTACGCGCCGACATCGGCAGGCTCGAGGTGGCGTTGCCCGAGGTTCGCGTGCGACTCGTCGCCGTCCGCCTCACCCCACGGATTCCGGCGCGACGTCCCGGTGGTCGGGTCGAACCGTGCAGCCTTCTCCCACTCGGCTTCGGTGGGCAGTCGCTTCCCCGCCCACCGCGCGTAGGCGTCGGCCTCGAACCAGCACACGTGCACGACGGGCTGAGCGGGCCGGATCTGCTTGTTCTCCCCGAACACTCGCCGCCACCACAACCCGTCGTCGCCGCGAGCCCAGAACTGAGGCGCCGAGAGCTCCGCCTCGAGCCGGTGCGCCCAGCCGCGCTCGGACCACAGTTCGGGGCGTTCGTACCCGCCGTCGGTGATGAAGCGGATGTAGTCACCGTTGGTGACGGGGACTGCGTCGATCGCGAACGTCGGGACGTCCACCTGATGCGCGGGACGCTCGTTGTCCAACGCCCACGGGTCGTCGCTGGTGCCCATCTCGAACGGCCCGCCGGGAACGATGATCTCGGCGTCTTCGGACACCGGAACGAGCGCCGCCGGCGACTCCGGGGCGTGGAGAACCGGCGCGCCCGTGCGCAGTTGGTGCGTCGCGAGCATCGTCTCGTCGTGCTGCTGCTCGTGTTGCGCGACCATGGCGAACACGAAACCGTGTTCGACCAGCCGGCTCTCCTCGAAAGTGCAGCGTTGCAGCGCCTTCCGAGACAATGCTCGCACCGTGTCCACGTAGTCCCGCGCCTGCGCCGGAGTCAGCAGGTCGAGTCCGGGCCTGGAGGACCGCGAATGGCGGAACGCGTCGTAGAGATCGTCGATCTCCGCACGGACGGCGTCGAACCCGCCGACGTCCCGCGCCAACCACAGTTCCTCCTGGTTGCCGATGTGCGCCAGATCCCAGACCAGGGGGCTCATCAGCGGCGACACCTGCTCGCGCAGGCCGTCGCCGTCCAGGCAGTCCGTGAGGGACAGCGTCCGTGCACGGCTGCGGTCGAGCATCGCGGCCAACCGATCGCGCAGGGCGACCCGATCGGTCGTCACGTCGGTGGTCAGGTCGGTGGTCATCGAGAGAACTCCTGTCGGCTGTCGTCGAGCATCGCTGTGGGTGCGCGTCCGGCCGCGCACCGGTGTGCCGCGTCCGCCAACCGCTCGGCTGCCGCGCCGTGCGCCGTGTCGGCGGCGAGCGTGAGCAGGCCGTGCGCGGCGACCCGGATGTCGGTGTCCGCGAGACCGTCCCGTGCCGCGTCCTCCCACCGATCCATCGTGTGGCGGGCCAGATCTCGTGCCTCGGCAGCAACCGCCTCCGTGGAGAGCAGCGCGTCGACCGCGTACATCGGCACGTCCCACAACCCGTCCGGCTGACCGTCGAGGTACCGGATCTCCAGATGCCCGCTGGCACGGACGAGGGGGAAGACCGTGGTGAGGTGGTAGTCCAGATCGGCCGTGGTCGGACGGCGGCCCAGCTCCTCGTCGAGGTCGCCGGCGATCCACTGGGCGAACGTCGAATCCTCGGGTGGCTCGACCAACGTGCCACCGCGGCGGACGCAGAGCAGCGGGACGTCCATCACCCACCGCGCATAGTCCGACGCAGGGTCCACGCCGAGCGGAACACGAGTGCGGGTGCGGTCGAGTTCGAACCACGTCCGCATACGCTGCGACGCCCACTTGCCCTCCGGCACACCGTGGAGCACCGGCGTAGTGGCGAACGCGGCGAGCAGCGCCGGCCCGATGGCATGCACGGTGTCCCACCTGTCCCGGATACGGCGACTGTCCTCCCCCGCATCGATGCTGACCTGCACTGCGGCGGTGTTGCACATCATCAGCTTGCCGTAGGGGCCGTGCCGTTGGAATCGTCGTTCCATCGCGCAGTAGCGAGGAAGTGTCAGGAGCCGTTCCGGGTCGCGGACCGCATCCGCGCCGCCTCCGTCGAGCGTGATGCCCTGCGTGGCAAGAAGATCGACCAAGAGACGGTGATCGCCGGCAAGGGAGTCCACGACGTGGTCGATGGTCGTGGCAGGTGCGGAGGACAATTCGATCTGCCCTCCCGGCTCGACGGAGACGATGCTTCCGGAGCGGAGAGCGAGAGCGGGCGAATCGGACCGAAGAGACTGTGGGGTATGGACTCCCAGGGCCTCGGCGACCGCATCGAGAGACGGGCGCGTTCCGGTCGCCGTGCGGGTGAACCATTCGAGCTCGGCGCCGATGAGCCTCGGCGGGCCCACCTTGAAGCACACCCTCGCTATGTAGGTCTCCGCGGCCGGACGCGAACTGACATCGGGAGAAGTGGACGTCATGCATGCCTCCGCTCGCTACGGAACTCGTCATCCGAGCCCCCGGTCTTCTCTACCCCGCCCCGTTCGAGACTAATCGCTCCCGCGACCGGGCGCCGGTACTGTCCGTACCGATGAGCGTGAGTGAAGCACCCCCCACCGACACCGTCGACATCGATGCCGTCCGGGCCGATACCCCGGCGGCCGCGCACGGCGCCTTCCTCGACAGTGCCGGTTCGTCGCTTCCGCCCCGCCCGGTCGTGGAGACCGTCATCGGCCATCTCCGACGAGAAGAAGAGGTCGGCGGCTACCGCGCGGCGCGGGAACGCGCGGACGACGTGGCCGCGGTGCGCACGTCCGTCGGACGGCTCGTCGGTGCTCCACCGTCGAGCATCGCGCTCTCGGACAGTGCGACGCGAGCCTGGTGCGACTTCTTCTACGCGGTCCCGCTCTCACCCGGCGATCGCATCCTGATTTCGTCGGTCGAGTACGCCACCAACGCCATCGCAGCACTACAGCGAGCACGACACACCGGCGCCGTCGTCGAGGTCGTCCCGAGCGACGGGTCCGGTTCGATCGACCTCGCCGCGTTCGAGGCGATGATGGACGACCGGGTGGCCTTGGTGTCCCTCGTGCACGCACCGACCAACAGCGGACTTCTCAGCCCCGTCCGCGAGGTCGCGGACATCGCGCATCGATTCGGCGCTCTCGTCGTTCTGGATGCGTGCCAGTCGGTCGGGCAGAGTTCGCTCGACCTGTCCCGACTGGGTGTCGACGCCTTGTCGGCGACCGGGCGCAAATGGCTCCGAGGACCGCGCGGCACCGGATTCCTCGCTGTCACGGAGTCGGTGCTCGACACCCTCGAGCCGCGCTCACTGGATCTCCACAGCGCTTCCTGGACGGGCCCGGACACCTACACCGTCGCCTCGGACGCGACCCGATTCGAGACGTGGGAGCACGACGTCGCCGCGCGCCTGGGTCTCGGTGCCGCCGTCGATTACCTGCTCGACCTGGGTGTCGACGCGGTGGAGGCGGCGGTGCGACTGCGAGCCGACCGACTGCGGGGCGCCCTGGCCGACACCGCGGGCATCTCCGTCCGCGATCCGGGTGAGCGCCGCACCGGCATCGTCACGTTCACCGTCGACGGAGTGGACACCACCGCGGTCAAGGACGCACTCGCAGCGCGGGACATCACCGTGACCGTCAGCCCGGCGTCGTCGACACTGCTGGACATGACGGCGCGCGGACTGGACTCCGTGGTGCGAGCATCCCCCCACTACTTCCTGACTCTCGACCAGATCGACGAGGCGGCCGACGCCTGCCGCGCCCTGGTCCGGTAGCACTGTCCGGACATCCGATTAACCTCCGGCATCCATGGTCCGGTAATGTCGACCGAGTTGTCTCGGCGAGGGTGACGTCCACGTGTATGGGTGTCACCGTGATCGACGCAGGCACGGTCGTCAGCGGCCGTCCTCGTTCGTGTCCACGCCGGGCGAGTAGTACCCCGCCGCACACGTCTTTCGAGGAGTTCTCTCACACATGTCCGACACCAATGCCATCAAGGCCACCACTCGCACCGAGTTCGGCAAGGGCGCAGCTCGCCGCACCCGCCGCGACGGCCTCGTGCCGGCCGTCCTCTACGGTCACGCCACCGAGCCCAAGCACCTCGCGCTCAACGCCCGCGACTTCGCCGCGATCCTGCGTGCCGACGGCACCAACGCGGTCGTCGAGCTCGACGTCGACGGCGAGAAGCACCTCGCGCTGACCAAGTCGGTCGTCGTCCACCCGATCCGTAACTACATCGAGCACGCCGACCTGCTGGTCATCCGTCGCGGCGAGAAGGTCACGGTCGAGATCAACGTCGTCGTCACCGGCGACGCAGCCCCCGGCGCACTGGTCACCACCGATGCGAACGCCATCGAGATCGAGGTCGACGCCACGCAGATCCCCGAGCAGTTCGAGGTCTCCGTCGAGGGCGCCGAGATCGGCACCCAGATCCTGGCCAGCTCCGTCGAGCTCCCCAAGGGCGCGACGCTGATCTCCGATCCCGAGCTCCTCCTCGTCAACGTCGTCGAGGCGCCCAGCGAGGCAGCCCTCGAGGCCGAGGGTGCAGGCGACCTGGCCAGCAACGTCGCCGCCGAGGAAGAAGAAGCAGTCGAGGACAGCTCCGCAGCCGACGAGGCCGCAGCAGCCGACGAGAACTGACCTACTTCGTACGACTCACGGCGCGCCTTCCTCGGAAGGCGCGCCGTTGTCGTCGATTACTGCGAAAGTGACTGGTGGACATGACCGATCGGCCCGCTCTGGTGATCGGACTCGGCAATCCCGGGCCCCAGTACGACCGCACCCGGCACAACATCGGCACCGTGGTGGTCGATGCACTGGCCGCGCGCATGCGAGGTTCGTTCTCCTCCCACAAGCGCAGCAATTCCGATGTGCTGCAGGCACGTCTGGGTGATCGGCCGGTCATCCTCGGCAAACCCCGTTCGTACATGAACGAGTCCGGCGGGCCCGTCGCGAATCTGGCCCGGTTCTTCTCGGTCGCGCCGGCGGACATCATCGTCGTCCACGACGAGTTGGACGTCGATCTGGGTCTCGTCCGCCTCAAGTTCGGTGGCGGCGAGGGTGGCCACAACGGACTCCGCTCGATCTCGAAGTCGTTGTCCACGAAGGATTATCTTCGTGTGCGCGTCGGTGTGGGCCGTCCGCCGGGACGGATGGATCCCGCGGCGTACGTGCTCAAGCCCTTCGCCGCGGCCGAGCGGGACGAGGTCTCGGTCGTCGTCGAAGAGGCTGCCGACGCCGTGGAACTGCTCCTGAAGACGACCCTCGAGGACGCGCAGAACCGCGTGCACCGCCCCTGATCGATCAGCCCAGAAGTGACGCCGAGTTCGCGCGTCGCAACTTGCCCGAGGACGTCTTCGGGATGGTGCCGGGGCCGAGTACCGCGACGGTTCGCGGTCGCACCCCCACCTCCGACACGACTGCGTGCACGATGTCGCGCTCGATGCGCTTGACCGCCTCAGGATCGCCGATCTCGTTGGTTTCCGCTGCGACGGCGAAACTTTCGCGCTTCTGACCCGCGTCGAGCCGGATGGCCACCGCATTGCCGGGGCGGACACCCGCCACCGTGCCCACCGCGCGTTCGATATCGGTCGGGTAGATGTTGCGGCCACCCATGATGATGACGTCCTTGATGCGCCCGCACACCACCACCAGGTCGTCCTCGGTGAAGTAGCCGATGTCGCCGGTGTCGAGCCAGCCGTCCGCGTCCTGCGCCGAGACGGGTCCGTCGACGGTGACGTAGCCGGGCGTCACGGCCTTTCCTCTCACCTGGATGACACCGACGCCGCGGCGGGGAAGTACCTGCCCCTCGGTGTCGACGACGCGTCCCTCGAGGTTGGGCACCATCTGCCCGAGCGTCGCGAGTCGGCGCACGTTGCCCTTGGTCGACGGGACTGCGCGGCCCATCACCTCGAGAAGATCGGCATCGACCTCGTCGAGCACCTGACCTCGATCGCGCACGGGAATCGACACCGCCAGCGTCGTCTCCGCCATCCCGTAGACGGGCGCGAGCGCGGTGGGCGCCAGTCCGAACCGGGCGCCGGCGTCGGCGAGGGCGAGCATCGTGTCGGGATCGACCGGCTCGGCGCCGTTCCACGCGTAGCGCAGCGACGACAGATCGAGCGTCGTGTCGTCCGGCGCCTGCTTCAGTCTGCGTGCGAGCAACGAGTACGCGAAGTTGGGCGCGGCGGTGACGGTGCCGCGGTATTTGTCGATCAGCTGGGCCCACAGCAGCGGCGAGCGGAGGAAGTCGATGGGCGTGATGCTGACGACTTCGGCACCGACCTGCATCGGCACGGACAGGAACCCCACCATGCCCATGTCGTGGAACAGCGGCAGCCAGCTGACCATCACATCGGTGTCCAGCGAGTACTCGATGCGGTCGATCATGGCGTAGGCGTTGACGTAGAAGTTCTCGTGCGTGATGCGGACGGCCTTCGGCGACCCCGTCGACCCGGACGTGAGCTGCTGCAGCGCGATGTCGGACTCGTCGGTGTGCACGGGGTCCGTGTCCTCACCGCCGCGCAGATCGTCGATGGTCAGCACGGTGATCCCGCGCTCCTCGAGGATGGGCGCCGCAGCGTCGAACGGTGCTCCGAGGACGACGGCACGGCAGTCGATCATCCGGATCACGGTTTCCGTGTCCTCCCCCCACAGCGCGAGATCGGTGCGGGGAGTGGGCTGATGGAGCATCGTCACCGATGCGCCCCGCATCCAGGCCGCTTGGCACGACGGCGCGATGTCGACGGGCTGACCGGCCAGGATGCCGATGGCGTCGCCCCGTGAGACACCGGCTGCGGCGAGCCCACCGGCCATCCGACGGGCGACCGCGTGGATCTCTCCCCATGTCTGCCGCAGGGGCGCATCCGGCTCACCGGTGACGAGGCCTCGGTCCGTCGTGGCCGCGGTCGCGTACATCTCCTCGGTGAACTTGCTCAACGTCGCTCCTTCATCGGTGGTGTGTGCCGGGTCCGCGCACCACTGTTACATCCGGCCTACGGTGACCGCTGTTACGGACGGACGGGCTCGGCGTGTCGGCCGAGTACCCTGGATACGTTCCGACCAGTGACCCGGCATCTGCGGTCACCGAAGAAAGGCCTTCGTGAGCACCCCGTCCGTCGACACCGACACCACCACCGCGGTCCCCGCGACCGGCACCACCCCGCCGAAGAATCTTCGGCGCGAGGTGGACCGACGTCGGACCTTCGCCGTGATCTCGCACCCGGACGCGGGAAAGTCGACCCTCACCGAAGCTCTCGCCCTGCACGCCCGCAAGATCTCCGAGGCCGGAGCGATCCACGGCAAGGCGGGGCGTCGTTCGACCGTCTCCGACTGGATGGAGATGGAGAAGGCCCGCGGCATCTCCGTCAGTTCGACGGCGCTGCAGTTCGAGTACGCGGATCACACCATCAACCTGGTGGACACTCCCGGGCACGCCGACTTCTCCGAGGACACGTATCGCGTCCTGACAGCGGTGGACGCCGCCGTCATGTTGATCGATGCCGCGAAAGGGCTCGAGCCGCAGACGCTCAAGCTGTTCCAGGTGTGTCGACACCGCGGCATTCCCGTGATCACCGTGATCAACAAGTGGGACAGGCCCGGCCGCTCTCCCCTGGAACTGCTGGACGAGATCGACGAGCGCATCGGTCTGACGCCCACTCCCCTGTTCTGGCCGGTCGGGATCGCCGGCGACTTCCGCGGCCTGCTCGATGTCTCGGAGCAGCAGTACATCCACTTCACCCGCACCGCCGGCGGCGCCACCATCGCTCCCGAGGAATTCATGGGTGCCGACGCCGCGGCCTCGCGTGAGGGCGAGGAGTGGACCACCGCTGTCGAGGAGAGCGAACTGTTGGTCGAGAGCGGCCAGCACCACGACGAGGACGCGTTCCTCGCCGGCCGGACGTCGCCGGTGATCTTCGCGTCGGCGATGTTGAACTTCGGCGTCCACCAGATCCTCGACACCCTGGTCTCGTTCGCTCCGGCGCCCGGCCCCCGGCCGGACATCGCCGGCGGAGAGCGTGAGGTCACCGACCCGTTCAGCGCCGTGGTGTTCAAGGTGCAGGCCGGTATGGACACCGCCCACCGTGACCGGTTGGCATTCATGCGCGTCGTGTCCGGTGTGTTCGAGCGCGGCATGGTGGTCACGCATGCTCAGACCGGCAAGCCGTTCACCACCAAGTACGCGCTGACGGTGTTCGGCCGTGAGCGCACCACGGTGGAGAACGCCTATCCCGGTGACGTCGTCGGACTGGTCAACGCGACGGCGCTGGCGCCCGGCCACACCCTGTACGCGGACCGGAAGGTCGAGTTCCCCCCGATTCCGTCGTTCGCGCCCGAACATTTCTCGGTACTGCGCGCCGAGAGCGCGAGCAAGTACAAGCAGTTCCGTCGCGCGGTCGACCAAATGGACCAGGAAGGTGTCGTGCAGATCCTGCGTAACGACATCCGCGGGGATGCCTCTCCCGTCCTGGCTGCCGTCGGCCCGATGCAGTTCGAAGTGGTCGCAGCTCGTATGAAGTCGGAATTCGGTGTCGAAGCGCGGATGGAACCGCTGGGGTACTCGATCGCTCGACGTACCGACGCGGAGTCGGCAGGCGAGCTGGGGCGGCAACGAGGCATCGAGGTCTTCACCCGTAGCGACGGCGTGCTGTTGGCACTGGTCAGCGACAAGTGGCGCCTGCAATACATCCAGAAGGAGATGCCGGAGCTCACTCTGGAGCCTCTGGTTGCCGCCGCCGACTGACGGCTTGGGATATCTCCGTAACTCGCCTCACCATTGTTGGGGCAATATCTAGTCCTTTGGGCGATATATAGGCGTTACTTCGATCTCGTGGTACTTTTTTTCTGTTCGAACGTACTTCTGGTTTGTTCTTGGAAGTTGTTCGAGACACGTACCGAGACGATCGAGGAGTAGTCCGAACAATGAGCGACGGATCAAGCGGGCCTTTGACGGGCATCAAGATCGGCAAAGCACCTGCCCATCGGTCTACCCGGACACCCACGAACGCCACCCCGAAACCGAGTGAGGTCGACATGACAACCAGTGATCAGATTTCCGAACACGCGTTGCCTGGCGGCAGCTCGTCCACCAACGGCTCGTCGAACGGCAGCAGCTTCGCCGCCGGTCGTCACCCCAGCCCCGACCGCCGCACCGCGATGGGCATCGCGTCCATCCGCATCGCCGGTCGCCTGACGCAGAACGAGATCACCAGCCGGGACACGCGTCCGATGGATTCCTCCACCGGCCCCGACGAGCTTCTCCAGCTTCTCGGCGAGTACCTCACCTCCGGTGGGCTCGCGAGCCCCGAGCTGCACGTCCGTTCCAACGGCACCACGGTCGTCCTCGACCTGCAGAACCCCGCCAAGGGCTTCCGCTGATCGACAGCAACACCTGATACGACCGAAGCCCCCGGCACCGACACGCCGGGGGCTTCGTCGTGTACACACTGCGGTCCGACCCAGCACGCACAAAGGCGACCCGAGAAGAATCTCGGGTCGCCTTGTGCTACTTCACGACGGACACAGTCGGGGGACGACCGTCGAGAAGAGAGTTGTTCGTACTACCGGTCACGCAGACTCACTCGGAAGGAGTGGATCATGCGGGGGGCATCATGACCGAGTCGACGAGGTAGACGGTCGCGTTGGCGGTCTTGACGCCACCGCACACCAGGTTGGAGTCGTTGAACTTGAGCGACTCGCCCTCACCGGTGACGTTGACTGCCTGGCCCTCGACGGAGGTCTGCTCGCCGGCGATGGCGTCGGGAGCGATCTGGCCGGGGATCACGTGGTACGTGAGGATCTTGGTCAGCAGCGCCGAGTCGGTCTTCAGCGTCTCGATGGTGGCGGGGTCGATCTTGGCGAACGCGTCGTCGGTCGGGGCGATGACGGTGAACTCGGAGCCGTTCAGCGTGTCGACCAGGTTGACGCCCGGGTTCAGTCCACCGGAAACCGCTGCGGTGAGCGTCTTCAGGATCGGGTTGTTCGAGGCAGCGACGGCGACCGGATCGGCAGCCATTCCGCTCACGGAGCCGGCGCCGTCCGGAACCTGCTCGGCGTAACCGGCGCAGCCGGAGCCGACGAGGTTGGAGGCCGGATCGGCACTGGAGTTCATGGCGGTGCTGGACGACATGGCGGACGACGACGAGGTCATCGACTCCATGCTGCTCGTGGCGGTATCGGTAGCAGTGCTGCTGTCATCGGACGAACATGCGGACAGTCCGAGGAGTGCGACTGCTGCGAAGCCGACTGCAACTGCACTCTTGCTCTTGGTGACGCTCATGGCGAGAAACCCTTCGTTTACGGAACTTGTAGCCGCTCACCGCCGGTAATGATCACCGGCCGCTGTCGGTTGTGTCATCCACCATTCGGATCCGGGTCCCATGGGGGATTGGTGACGGTTGTGAGAAAAATTCCCACCTGCTCGAACGGCAGTCTCCGCGCTCCTACTCGCGCGGATCAGTGCGCGTCGGACCCAGTTCCGGCGGAAGATCGGTCGGTAGGCAGGTTTCCTGCGTCGCGGTGAACCACCCCGTGTACCGAAACAGTTGTCCCAGAGTGCGTCCGCGCACTTCGATGTCGATGCGGTGACGTTGCTGCTCCTCGTCCCACCACTCGCGGCCGGTCGTCTCCGCGGACAGGATGCCCGGCGGCTTGATCGATCCACGAGGGGCCAGGAACCGGGGCAGGCCGCTGTCGAGTTGCAACCCGCCGTCCGCATCCGCGGAACACTGTGTGTGAACGACCATGTCGGGACCGGACCCGATGTAGTCCAGGGCCCCACGGGAGCCGAGGACCATCACCGAGTCCAGCGCGACCTCGTGGCCGGGGAACTGGAAGCGACGGACGAACGCGAGCGTCGGCCGACCCAGGTCGTCGGTGTACGCGTAATTTGCGATGGTGAACGGGATGTCCGTGCCGGACGAGGAGGGCACCATCTTGCGCTTACCGCCGAGCCACAGCGCCGGTGGCGGAAGCAACGCCGAGTGCGAAATGGATTCCATGACACCGGTTCCGAACTGTGCGACATGATCGTCCGCACCGAAACCGAAGCGCCACTGCACTTTCGGATGAAGCTTCTCGAACTCCGAGCCCATGACTTCGGACACGACGGATGCCATCGTCACTCCTGCCGCACATCGCGGTCGCCCATCGACCGCCCGAACGCGAGAGTAGCCCGACCCGGCGAGGCCGGGTCGGGCGCGAGCGGTCAGCCGAGTTCTTCGGCCAGCTCCATCCACCGCTCCTCGACGGAGTCCTTCTCCGCGACGACGGTGAGCAACTCGGCGTTGAGCGACTGCAGCGTGGACGGATCCGTCGCGGACTCGGCCAGCGAGGCGTGCAGCGCGCGGACCTTGTCGTCCAGCTTGACCAGCGAACGCTCGAGCTTGGAGAGCTCCTTGCGGGCGGCGCGCTCGTCGGCGCCACCCTTGGCTGCCGCCGACTTCGCTCCCCCGCCGGACGACATGCCGGGAGCTGCGTCGTCGGCCGCGGCGATCTTCGCCCGTCGACGCAGATACTCCTCGATGCCACCCGGAAGGTTGGTCAGCTTGCCGTCACCGAACAACGCCCAGGTCGAGTCGCAGACACGCTCGATGAGGTACCTGTCGTGGCTGATCACGATCATCGTGCCGGCCCAGCCGTCGAGTAGATCCTCGAGCTGCTGGAGCGTGTCGATGTCGAGGTCGTTGGTCGGCTCGTCGAGAAGCAGAACGTTCGGTTCGGACATCAGGACACGCGTCAGTTGCAGTCGACGGCGCTCGCCACCCGACAGATCGCCGACCGGTGTGCGTTGACGCGCGGGTGTGAACCCGAGACGCTCGGCGAGCTGTCCTGCCGAGATCTCTCTGTCGCCCAACTGGATTCGCTCCGCGACATCCTGGACCGCCTCGAGCACCCGCATACCCACCGGGAGGTCGTCGAGTTCCTGGCGGAGCCACCCGATGCGCACCGTCGTGCCCTGGATACGTTTGCCCGTCGCCGGTTCCAGCTCGCCTGCGATGGTGCGCAGCAAGGTGGTCTTGCCGGATCCGTTCACCCCGACCAGACCGATGCGCTCGCCCGGCGCGAGGCGCCACGTGAAGTCCTCGACCAGAATTCGACCGTCGGGCGTCGCCAACGTGGCGTCCTCGAGCTCGATGACGATGCGTCCGAGCCGCGTCTGCGCGAACTTCGACAGCGCCACCGAATCGCGGGGCGGAGGCACGTCGGAGATCAGTGCCTCGGCGGCCTCGATGCGGTAGCGGGGCTTCGAGGTACGAGCGGGCGGGCCACGCCGCAGCCATGCCAGTTCCTTGCGGGCGAGGTTGCGGCGACGGTCCTCCGCGGCGTCGGCCTGGCGAGAGCGCTCCGCGCGGGCGAAGATCCAGTCCGCGTAGCCGCCCTCGTACGTCTCGACCTGTCCGTTCACCACTTCCCAGGTGCGGGTGGCGACGGTGTCGAGGAACCAGCGATCGTGGGTGACGACGACCAGCGACGAACGCCGGTTCACCAGATGCTCGGCCAACCACTGCACGCCCTCGACGTCGAGGTGGTTGGTGGGCTCGTCGAGGACGAGCAGGTCGAGGTCCTGGACCAGGGCCGCCGCGAGTGCGGTGCGCCGACGCTCGCCACCGGAGAGCTGTTCGACCGGTGCATCCAGTCCCAGACCGGTGATGCCGATGCCGTCGAGGACACTGCGGATCCGCGAATCCCCGGCCCACTCGTGCTCGGCGACTCCGAGGGGCGCGAGCACGATGTCGCCGATCGTGGATCCCGGCGGGAGGACGCCGCGCTGCGTCACGACGGCCATCCGCAGGCCACCGACGCGGCTGACGCGACCGGAGTCCGGCTGCTCCACCCCGGCGAGGACTTCGAGCATCGTCGTCTTGCCGTTGCCGTTGAGACCGACGACTCCGATGCGTTCGTTCTCCTGCACGCCCAGTGAGACGTTCTCGAGCAACGGCTTGACGCCGAAGGATTTGGAGACCTGCTCCAGGTTGATCAGGTTGGCCATCAGTGTTGTCCCCGGTTCGTGTCGTTCTGGTCGCATTCGGTGCGCACTCGCGCTCCGCTTACCGGTCCACGTGCCACGCGTACCGTGCGGCAGACGCCGGCGCCGGAGAGTTCCGCACCCACCTCCACCGCGTGATCCTCCGATGCACAGAGGAAGGCGCAGGTAGGACCCGAGCCGGAGACGATGCCCGCGATCGCGCCCGCCTCGATCCCCGCGCGCAGGGTCCGTCTCAGCCCCGGCTCCAGCGACAGCGCCGCGGCCTGCAGGTCGTTGCCCAGCAGTGGGCCCACACGCGCGGGATCCCCGGACGCGAGAGCCTGCATCAGCTCGTCCGGCGATCCCAGCCGCGGAGGTTCACCGCGCTCACGCAGGCGGTCGAGTTCGGCGTACACGGCAGGGGTGGACAGACCACCCTTCGCCAGCGCCAACACCCAGTGGAACGAGTTACGCGACAGGACGGGCAGCAGCTTCTCCCCGCGCCCGGTGCCGACGGCCGTGCCGCCCGAGACCGAGAACGGCACGTCGCTCCCCAGCTGCGCGGCGAAGTCCATGACGGTGGAGCGCGACAGACCGAGGCTCCACAACGCGTCGAGCGCGACGATCGTAGCGGCCGCGTCGGCACTGCCGCCGGCCATGCCGCCGGCGACGGGAATTCCCTTGTCGATGGTGATCGCGACCGAGGGCGCGCGGCCGGCGTGAACGGCCACCAACTCGGCCGCCTTCCACGCCAGGTTGCTGCTGTCGGTGGGCACGGACGCCGCGTCGTCACCGAGAACGGTGACCGACAACGACTCGGCGGCGACGACGGAGACGTCGTCGACGAGCGAGAGGGCGTGGAAGACGGTGGTGAGTTCGTGATAGCCGTCGGGGCGCAGGTCACCGACTGCGAGATGCAGATTGACCTTGGCGGGGGCGCGGACCGAGACCGGCCGCGGAACGACTGTGAGCACGACATATCACTCTAGTCGGCCGACGGACAAGGTCCGAACCGGATAGAGGACACCTGCCGTCCGCTATCGGGAGCATTATGGGCGCATGCGTGAGACCTCGGCCCGACTGCTCGCCCTGCTGTCCCTCCTGCAGACGCGTCGCGACTGGTCCGGTCAGGATCTCGCCGAGCGCCTGCAGATCACTCCGCGAACGGTGCGCCGTGACGTGGACCGACTGCGATCGCTCGGCTATCCGGTGGACGGCACCGTGGGGGTCGGCGGCGGCTACCGCCTCGGTGCGGGCGCCGAGATGCCGCCGCTGCTGCTCAGCGACGACGAGGTCATCGCCGTGGCCGTCGGGTTGCAGAGCGGCGCGTCGGCGTCGGTGATCGGGACGGCCGAGTCGGCGGTCGGCGCGCTCGCGAAGTTGCGGCAGGTGATGCCGTCGCGGCTCCAGCACCGGCTCGACGCTCTGACGATCGACGTTCTTCCGTCCGCACGACCCGTGCCCTCCCGCGTCGACGTGGCGGTGCTGACCGGCATCGCGACGGTATGTCAGAACCACGAACGCCTGCGCTTCGACTACCGCACACATACCGGTGACGTCATGCGGCGCGAGGTCGAGCCCTACCGCCTGGTCAGGTCGGGGATGCGGTGGTACCTGGTGGGGTGGGATCTGGCGCGAGAGGACTGGCGCTCGTTCCGGGTGGATCGCATGGAGACCAAGATTCCCACCGGCCCCCGGTTCACGCCGCGCGACCTGCCCGAGGGCGGGGCGGCCGAGTTCGTCGCCCGCGGCATCGATCGCGCCTTCTCCGCCGCTCGTGGCCGGGTGATCCTGCACGTCCCGGCCGGCGACGTCGAGCACCTCGTCGACCCCGAGTGGGGAACTCTGGAGACGATCGACGACGCGCGATGCGCGGTGGCCGTGACCTCGGACAGTTACACCTCGATGGCGCGCTGGCTGTCGGCGTTCGACGTCGACTTCACAGTGGTCGGGCCGGACGATCTGGTGCAGGCCTGCCGGATCGAAGCGGACCGGCACAGTCGGCTGGCGCGTCGCTACGCCGGCGCCCTGGACGACTGAGCCAGGCGGACGAATGCCGCGGCGTCCAACGTCTCACCGCGCGCCGACGGGTCGACCCCGGCCTCGACGAGTCGGCGCTCCGCGTCCGCCGCGGACCCGGCCCAGCCGGCGAGTGCTGCACGAAGAGTTTTGCGGCGTTGCGCGAAGGCCGCATCCACGACGGCGAACAGCGTCTTCCGGAATGCCTCGTCCATGGGCCACTGCGGATCGGCATGACGATCGATCCGCACCAGACCCGACTCGACCTGCGGCACCGGCCAGAACACCGTGCGCCCCACCGCGCCCGCTCGGCGGACGTCACCGAAGTACGCCGCCTTGACGCTGGGAACTCCGTACGTCTTGCTGCCGGGAGGTGCGGCGAGTCGGTCGGCGACCTCCGACTGGACCATCACCAACGCCGTGCGCAGCGTCGGAACCAGGGCCAGCAGATGCAGAAGCACCGGGACGGCGACGTTGTACGGGAGATTGGCGACGAGGGCGGTCGGTGCGCCGGGAATCTGATCCCTGGTGACGCGCAACGCGTCGGCGCCGACGACGGCCAGTCGATCGGCGCGCTCCCCCGCACGCTCCGACACGGTACGGGGAAGTCGTTCTGCCAGAACGGGATCGATCTCGACGGCGACGACGTCGTGCACGACGTCGAGCAACGCCAACGTCAGCGATCCCAGACCGGGTCCGACCTCGAGCACCGTGTCGTCCGCGCCGACGCCGGCGGCCGAGACGATGCGACGCACGGTGTTGGCGTCGTGCACGAAGTTCTGCCCCAACGTCTTGGTCGGACGTAGGCCCAGCTCGGCCGCCAGTGTGCGAACTTCGGCGGGTCCCAGCAGCTGCACTCGGTTGTCTGACACAGGGGAAGAGTAGTCGGGCGCGGGACTAGCGCAGGCCCAGCTTGCTGGTGCAGGACGGCCAGGCGCCCCATCCCTGCGTCTCCTGGGTCTGCGTGGCGATGGCGATCTGCTCTTCTCTACTCGCGAGGTCGGCGCGGGGGGCGTACTTGAGACCGCCCTGACGCTCCCAGGTGTTCTGGTCGAACTGCACTCCGCCGAAGAAGCCGTTACCGGTGTTGATGGCCCAGTTGCCGGTCGCCTCGCACTGCGCGAGAGCGTCCCAGATGGACCCGTTCTGCACCGGCGGCACCTCGGTACCGGGCTTGGTGCCCACCCGGACGGTCTTGGCCACCGGCGGTGTGGTGACGTCCGCGGTGACGAGGGTGCGGGACACCTCGACGCCGTTGACCTTGTTCACCGAGTACGTCGCGTTCTGGACGCCGGGGGTGGCCGCGGACTCCTCGACGGTCTTGCTCTGGTTCATCGTCGGGTCCTCGATGCGCACGTCGGGTGCGTTCACCGGCTCGGTGACGGTCAGGGACTCGGTGCGATCGCGGGTGACGGTGATGGTCGCGCCGTCGACGAGGGGTTCGTCGGCCGCCGGCTCGACGGTGTCCTTCTGTACCAGCGGAGCACCGGCGGCCTCGAGGAGTTCACCGACGGTCGGTGCTGCCTTGCGCATCGGGGTGGGCGGGGCACCGCCGTCCGCCAGGACGACCGACTTGGGGAGAACGACGTTCACGGTGGCGCCGGCGAGGGGCAGCTGCGTGGTCTCGGGCTCGTCGATGTGGACGTCGGGAGCGATCCCGAGCTGGTCCTTGGCCTCGGCGACGGTGGTCGCGGTGGTCCAGACGGTGCTCGGTGCGCCGTCGACGGTGAGCGTGACCTCGCGAGCGCGACGCAGGGTCACCGTTTCCCCGTCCGCGAGGGGCGCGTCCGCGGACGGAGCGACCTCGTCCCGCGGCGTCGGCTCGTAGCCGGCGGCAGCGAGTGCGCTGCCGACATCGGTGGTCATGGTGGACAGCTGCACCTGCTGGCCGTCGACGTCGATGGTCACGGTCTTGTGGCGCGCGACGGCGACTCCGCCGCCCACGACGAGAGTGGCGAGCAGCGCGGCGACCACGATGTAGAGGAGGCGCGAGCGGGCAGAGTTCAGACGAGCGACATGCGACATCAGACGGCCTGCTCGGACATCGGGAGCACGTGCGGCATCACGGACGAATAACGCAACTTCGAATTCCTTGCTTGTTCGGGACACAACTCGTGTGCAGCACGGTCGATATCGGCCACAACGATCACGATACGGTAACGAGCGAGTGTGGGTTCGGCAACTTCGCGCCCCCGACGCCGGGGCAGGGACGGAAACCCGTGCCGTACCGGCCAGTAAGGGGTGTCGCGTCCCCCTCGGCCGATAGGGTCCGATCCGACCGACATCGCCGCACTCGGCGTCATCACCACTTGTGGAAGGCCCTCCGTGAACCCGACTCCCCCACCGCGTCTGCGACGACTCCGTCGCGTGCCGGTGATCACCGCCGTCGTGGCGCTCGTCGCGCTGATGCTCGCTCCCGCGGCGGGAGCCCAGCCGGCACCGCCGAGCTCGGTCGAGGGACGCACGTTCGCCGTTGCGACGGATGTCACGTTCGCGCCGTTCGAATTCCAGAACTCCGACGGCCAGTTCGTCGGCATCGACATGGACCTCATCCGCGCCATCGCCGACGACCAGGGATTCTCCGTCGACATCCGGCCGCTCGGATTCGACGCGGCGCTGCAAGCAGTGCAGGCCAATCAGGCCGACGCCGTCATCGCCGGTATGACGATCACGCCGGCGCGCGAAGCGGTGTTCGACTTCTCCGATCCGTACTTCGAATCCGGCGTACAGATGGCGGTGCTCGAGAACTCGTCCATCGCGTCGTACGACGACCTCGCCGGCAAGCAGGTCGCCGTCAAGAACGGCACCGAGGGCGCCGACTTCGCGGAGTCCATCAAGGACCAGTACGGCTTCACCACCCGCTACTTCGCGGACTCGGCCAGCATGTACGACGAGGTGCGCACCGGTAACTCGGTGGCCGTGTTCGACGACTACCCCGTGCTGCAGTACGGCATCACTCAGGGGAACGGCCTGAAGACGGTCACGGAGAAGGAATCTCCGAGCAACTACGGCTTCGCGGTGAACAAGGGCGCCAACGCCGAGCTTCTCGCCGCCTTCGACACCGGACTGAACAATCTGCGCTCGTCCGGCAAGTACGACGAGATCCTGAACACCTACATCGGCGCCGCGGCGGACGAGACCGACAACTCGATCCCCGGACTGATCAAGAGCGAGTACAAGGAACTGCTGAAGGGCCTCTGGCTGACCATCGTCCTGACGGTCATCTCGATCGTCCTGGCCTTGATCCTCGGCGCCGTGTTCGGACTCTTCCGGGTGTCGACCAAGGCGTGGTTGCGCGGCATCGGGGCCACCTACGTCGCGATCTTCCGTGGCACTCCGCTGCTGGTACAGGCGTTCTTCATCTACTTCGGCATCCCCGCGGCCCTGAGTTTCCAGATGTCCGCCTTCACCGCCGGCATCATCACGCTCTCGCTCAACGCCGGTGCCTACATGGCGGAGATCGTCCGCGGCGGCATCCTGTCCGTGGACAAGGGCCAGATGGAGGCCTCACGCAGCCTGGGCATCAGCTACCTGACGTCGATGCGCAAGGTCGTGATGCCGCAGGCGATCCGGACCATGATCCCGTCCTACATCAACCAGTTCGTCATCACGCTGAAGGACACCTCGATCCTGTCGGTGATCGGCCTGGCCGAGCTCACCCAGTCGGGGCGCATCATCATCGCCCGCAACTTCCAGTCGTTCAACATGTGGCTGATCATCGGTGTCATGTACTTCGTCATCATCATGGCGTTGACGATGCTGTCGAACCGTCTCGAGAAGAGGATCAACAAGTGAGCACCGAAAGCATCGCGCCCGACGCCGCAGCGGGCGAGGTCAAGATCCGCGCCATCGGGCTGAAGAAGTCGTTCGGCGACCTCGAGGTGCTCAAGGGCCTCGACGTCGACGTCCACTCGGGTGAAGTGGTGTGCGTCATCGGCCCGTCCGGCTCGGGCAAGAGCACGTTCCTGCGCTGCCTGAACAAGTTAGAGGACATCACCGGCGGGACGGTCGTCGTCGACGGCTTCGATCTGACCGATCCCAAGGTGAACCTCGACTCCGTGCGCCAGCACATCGGCATGGTGTTCCAGCACTTCAATCTCTTCCCGCACATGAGCGTCGTCGAGAACGTGATGCTCGCCCCCGTCGAGACGAAGAAGGCCGACAAGGCGAAGGCGCGCGAGAACGCCGTGCGTCTGCTGGCCCAGGTCGGCCTCGCCGACAAGGAGAACGCCAAGCCCGCCCAGCTCTCCGGTGGGCAGAAGCAACGCGTCGCGATCGCGCGGGCGCTCGCGATGGATCCGGACATCATGCTGTTCGACGAGGCCACGAGTGCGCTCGACCCCGAGATGGTCGGCGAGGTGCTCCAGGTTCTGCGCGATCTGGCCAAGGGCGGCATGACCATGGTCGTCGTCACGCACGAGATGGGTTTCGCCCGTGAGGTCTCCGACCGTGTGATCTTCATGGCCGAGGGGTACATCGTCGAGGAGGGTTCTCCGGACGAGCTGTTCGGCAATCCGAAGAACGACCGGACGAGGGACTTCCTCGACAAGGTCCTGTAGTCACGAGAGAGGCGCGTATGAGCGACGAGCAAGAGTTGATGCAGAAGATCACCGCGAAGATCGACGCTCGATTGGGTGCACAGACCAACGGCCTGCAGAACGAGGTGCCGCCCGGCGCTAGCTCTCAGGACGACGACGAGGACGGCGAACGCGGACCCCTGGGTCGTGACTACCACCTGGCCGGTAAGTACGCGCAGGCCCTGGCCATCAACGAGCCGAGCGTGATCGACCGCGCCGAGTTCGATCGACTGGTGGAGACCTACGGCGACGACGACTGACGCGTCGCCGCGACCCGATCGTGACCTGAGCATCGGTAACGATCGGGTGGTGGTCGCCGACACACCCTTCGACCACCGAGCAGAACGCTCGGTACGGACACCCAGGAGGCCCGGTGACCACTCTCTCGCGTTCGATGGCCGTTCTCGCCGTGGCGGCATGCGCCGCGGCGGCCGTGTCGTGCAGTTCCGGCGGCACGACCGGGACGGCGCTCCCCGTCGACGACACGGCACCCTCGTCCTCCGCTCCGGCGCCTGCGTCTCCACCCGCGCCGGCTCCGGCACCGCAGGTGGAGACGCAGACCGAGACGGTCACCGTTCCGGCACCCGCCCCGGCTCGACCCGCGCAGGTCGTGCCGTGCGTGGATCCGAACTCGCTGAACGTGCGGACTGCGGTGGCGAATCTGGGTACCGACTCCCGGGGCGGGGTGTTCGTCATCGACGACCACACTCCCGGCACCAGCGCCGACGGGTGCCCGACGCTGGAGTGGGCGCGAGCGACGGGCACCGGCATCCGGAACGGGACGGTGCAGTCGCACGTCCTGTTCTTCACCAACTCGGGTGACTACCTCGGGACCGCCACGTCGGATGCGTACAGCTACACCTCGGTGGTCGGTGCCACCGACAGCACGGTCACGGTGCGCTACCGCTGGCTAGACCCCGACGACGCGTTCTGCTGCCCGTCCAACACCTCGTTCGTCGAGTTCGACCTCACCGGGAACACCATCACCCCGTACGGCGAGTTCCCGCCCCCGAACTAGACCAGCCGGTAGACCCGCTCGGCCGTGGCGGTCGCCGACGCCGCGACCTCGTCGGCGGTTCGGCCGGTCGCCTCGGCCAGCGCGCGGGCCGTGTAGGGCAGGCAGTACGGCTCGTTCGGAGCACCTCGGAACGGATGCGGTGTCAGGAACGGCGCGTCGGTCTCGAGCAAGTACTGCCCGTCCGGGACCAGCTGCGCCGCCTCCCGCAGGTCGTGCGAGTTCTTGAAGCTCACGGTGCCGGAGAAGCTGAGCACGTACCCCGCGTCGACACACACCTGCGCCATCTCGGGACCCGACGAGAAGCAGTGGAAGATCACCGTCTCCGGTGCGCCCTCGTCCAGCAGCACCGCGAGAACGTCGTGGTCGGCGTCGCGGTTGTGGATCATCAACGGCTTCCCGACGCGCTTGGCCAGGTCGATGTGCCACCGGAACCCGTCGACCTGCTCCTCGACCGAGGCGCAGCCGTCGAGCTTCCCCGGCCAGTAGTAGTCGAGCCCCGTCTCCCCCACGGCGACGGTGCGGGGATCTCGCGCGAGGCGTTCGATCTCGGTCTTCACCTCGTCGGTGAGCACGTTCGCCCGCGTCGGGTGGATGGCAGTGGCCGCGAAGACGCGCGAATCCCAGTGCGCCGCAGCGACGGCGAAACGGGCCGCGTCCAGGTCGTCCGCGACGGTGACGACGCGTCCGACGCCCACCGACTCGGAACGATCCAGGATCGCCGCGACCGACGCTGCATCGGTGGCCCCGCATGCGTCGAGGTGCGTGTGCGCGTCCACGAGCGGTGCGAGCGGAGTGGGCAAGTCGGGGGCGGGACGGTCTCTCGGCACGAAAGATAGAGTAGGCGCACCATGACTGAGACCGGTTCGAACAAGCCTGCGTTCTACATCACGACCGCTATCGCCTACCCGAACGGTGATCCCCACATCGGCCACGCGTACGAGTACATCTCCACCGATGTCCTCGCTCGGTTCAAGCGGCTCGACGGGTTCGACGTGCGGTTCCTGACGGGAACGGACGAGCACGGTCTGAAGATGGCGCAGACGGCGTCGAAGGAGGGCATCTCCACCGCCGATCTCGCGCGCCGGAACTCGGACGCGTTCCAGGCCATGCAGGAGTCGCTGAAGATCACGTTCGACCGGTTCATCCGCACCACCGACGCCGACCACCTCGAGGCCAGCCGCGACCTGTGGCAGAAGATGACCGACAACGGAGACATCTACCTCGACTCGTACAGCGGGTGGTACTCGGTGCGCGACGAGGCCTACTACGCCGAGGGTGAGACCACGCTGCAGGACGACGGTTCCCGCATCGCGACCGAGTCGGGCACACCGGTGGAATGGACGGAGGAGTCGACGTACTTCTTCCGACTGTCCGCGTACCAGGACAAGCTCCTCGCGCTGTACGAAGAGCGTCCCGACTTCATCCTCCCGGCGGGTCGCCGCAACGAGGTGGCGAGCTTCGTCAAGTCCGGTCTCAAGGACCTGTCGATCTCACGGTCCACCTTCGACTGGGGTGTCCAGGTTCCCGGCGATCCCGACCACGTCATGTACGTGTGGGTCGACGCGTTGACGAACTACCTCACCGGCGTCGGCTACCCCGACACCGACAGCGAGTCGTTCCGGAAGTTCTGGCCGGCCGACGTCCACATGATCGGCAAGGACATCGTGCGATTCCACGCCGTGTTCTGGCCGGCGTTCCTGATGTCGGCAGGTGTCGAGTTGCCGAAACGCGTGTTCGCGCACGGCTTCCTGACCAACAAGGGCGAGAAGATGTCCAAGTCGGTGGGCAACGTCGTCAGTCCGGCGGCCTTGATCGAGGAGTACGGCCTGGACTCGCTGCGCTTCTTCCTCCTGCGCGAGGTGTCGTTCGGACAGGACGGCAGCTACAGCCACGAGGCGATCGTCACCAGGATCAACGCCGACCTGGCGAACGAACTCGGGAACCTCGCTCAGCGGTCGCTGTCCATGGTGGCCAAGAACTGCGATGCGCAGGTGCCGACACCCGGCGAGTTCACCGCCGACGACGAGGCGATGCTCGCTCGCGTCGATGACCTTCACGCCGTGGTGCGCGGCCACATGGACGCCGTCGAGATGCACCTGGCGCTCGACGCGATCTGGTCGGTACTCGCGGAGACCAACCGCTACTTCTCGTCGCAGGAACCGTGGGTTCTGCGCAAGACGGATCCGGCCCGCATGGCGACGGTGCTGTACGTGACCCTCGAGGTGCTCCGCGTGACCGTCCTGCTGACCCAGCCGTTCATGCCCGACAGCACGGCGAAGCTGCTCGACCTGCTCGGGGTGACGGAGCGCGAATTCGATTCGCTGACAACGCGTCTCACGCCGGGTGTGGCGTTGCCCAAGCCTGCGGGCGTGTTCCCCCGCTACGTCGAACCGGAGGAGTGAGCGGCCCGATCGGCGACCGTCGTGCCGACCACGACGAGCAGGATCACCGCCGTCACGGCCCCACTGACGACGGCCGATCCGGGTACCGCCGTGGCCGCGAGCACGGCCACACCGCCGACCGGCGTCACGATGTTCACCAGCCGTGACGACCGGCGGCGCATCGCCACCATCCAGAACCCCAGGACGAAGACCGCGACCGGAATCGTGATCGCGGCGGAGGACTGACGGTCCGACAGCGCTCCGTCACCCTCGATGTGGGCGACGGCCACCTCGATGCCCGCGGACACAGCACCCGCCGCCGCGAACACGAAGTAGTGCGTGTAGCCGAAGCTCAACGAGCGGCCGAGTCTCGCCCCGACCGAATCCTCCTGCGACACCGAGAAGTACAGCCACCACATACCGGCGACGACGACGAGCGTGGCCATCGCGAGGCCGACGAGTTCGACCGTGTGATCGTGTTCGTTGATCCCGCCGACGATGGCTGTCGCCGAGGCCAGCAACGACTCACCGAGCAGGATGAGCGTGAAGAGACCGTAGCGCTCGGCGATGTGCTCGCCGTGCAACGGCGTCCGTCCCGCGCGCTCCGCCAGCACCGGGACGGCGAGCTCCGCGGCCACCAGCGCGACGAACCCGAGCACGGCCACGCTGTCGGGAAGCGCGAGTCGGGCGACCCACAACACCTGTACGACGGTGATGCCCACCGCGTACCGCACGGCGGTGGCGCGGAACTCGCTGTTGCGCAGCCCCGCCCGTATCCACTGACTCACCATCGCCAGACGCATCACGACGTAGCCGATGGTCACCAGCGTGAAGTCGTAGTCGCTCATCGCGTCGGAGACACCACTGGCCAGGATGAGCACGCCGGCCATCTGCACGATGGTGGTCACGCGGTACAGCCAGTCGTCGGTGTCGAACGACGTGGCGAACCATGTGAAGTTCATCCACGCCCACCAGATGGCGAAGAACACCATCGCGTAGGCGCCGACGCCCGACGCGATGTGGTCCTCCTCCAGCAGATGGGCCAGTTCCACGGAGGCGAACGACACCGCGACGACGAAGACCAGGTCGAAGAACAGCTCCAGCGAACTCGCAGCTCGATGTTTCTCGTTCGGGTCCCGCGGAACCATGGGCCGCAGAGCGAGACTCACCCGTCGGCCAACTTCTCGAGCTCCTCGAGTGCGGTGTCGAGGTGCGTGAGCATCCGCTGCAGGGACGGCACGCTCCGTCGATCTCCGACCAGTCCGAAGTTCACATTGTCGGCATTGGTGGCCAACGTGATGTTCAGCGCCTGACCGTCCAGCACGATCGACGCCGGGTACACCCCGTCCAGTCGCGCACCGTTCCAGTACATCTCGGTCTTCGGGCCGGGCACGTTGGAGATGATCACGTTGAACGGCGGTGGAGTGTTACGCACGAAACCCGGGACGGGAGTCAGCAACAGGGGGGCCATCACGGCGGCACCGTAGCTCAGTGCCTGCAGCGGAGACAAGTTGCGCATCATCGCCTTCGACTCGTTCATCGACGAGACGACGGAGGCGAGACGACGCTCCGGGTCGGGCTGATCCGTGCCGAGGTTGCACAGCACGGTGGTCACGGCGTTGCCACCGTCCGCGTCGGCACCGGCCTCACGCATCGACACCGGCACCATGGCGATCAACGGCTGATCGGGCAGCGCATTGCGGTCGATGAGGTACGAGCGCAACGCACCCGAGCACATCGTCAGCACGACGTCGTTGAGGGTGACTCCCAGGGCCGACGCGATGTCCTTCATCCGCGACTTGGACCACTGTTGCGACGCGAACCGCCGCGCTCCGCCGATCGGCACGTTGAGCATCGTCCGGGGCGCCGTCAGCGGCAGCACCATCTCGTTGCCCCGCAGCTTGTTGATGCCGATGCGGGCCGCGGCGGGACCGACTCCCGCCAACTCCCCGGCCGCCTTGGCCCCGGTCGAGAGAAGGGACATCAGTCCGCCCTCGTCGACCTTGGCGACCTCTGTGCTCTTCTTCGGGCGCTCGAACAAGGCTGGATTCCAGATGGGGCCGCAGTCCCGCGCGTCCGGATCGGCCGAGAGGGTGCGTTCGAAGAGCTTGAGGGCGGAGACGCCGTCGACGAGCGAGTGGTGGATCTTGCTGTAGAGAGCGACGCGCCCGTCGGCAAGTCCTTCGATGATGTGCAGCTCCCACATCGGCCGATGTCGGTCGAGCGGCGCACTGTGTTCGGCGGAGATGTAGCGCAGCAGCTCGCGGACACGGCCCGGTCGCGGCAGCATGATGCGCCGGACGTGATGCTCGAAGTCGAGCTCCTCGTCGTAGATCCAGCGCACGGTGCCCATGAAGTTCACCGGCGGCGCCGGGCGCTTGCGGAACAGTTTGTAGACGTCGGTGGCGGCCTGGAACGTCTCGTAGATCTGCATCCCGAAGTCGTCCCCCGCGTCCTCGGGCGGGACGAACAGCTGGAGTCCCCCGACGTGCATGGGATGCTCCCGCGTCTCGGCGAGGAGGAACATCGACTCGGTGACCGGCATGAACGGCATGTGATCTGGCCTCTCTCGGAGCGTCGCTACCGCTGTCGCGGTACGGCTCACCTGCATGTTCACGGTGGTGGCCACAGGTTACGACCTGCACCCACCACGTTTGGAGAACGTCACGAAGTGACGCCGGTTACAACTATTCCTCGAGATGTGTTTCGTTTCGGCCCTATCGTGCGATTCATAGGAAGAGCAAGGAAGTGGAGGGCCGCATCATGAGTATCGCCTCGGCCGAGTCGACACCGTCGTTGTCCCAGTCATCGTCGTACCGCGGATCAGCACTGGCAGTTCGCCGCGCCCTGGGACGGTCCCATCAGGTGGACCGCCAGGAGTTCGACGGCGTCAGCGTGCAGTCGGCCATCCTGTCCAAGTATCTGAGGGCGACGGTCCGCCCGTTCCTCGGCGTCTGGGCTCGAACTCACACACTTCCCTGGCCCATGTCGCTCGTCGACCACGCCGGCCGCTTCCTGCCTGCTGTCGGGGACACGACCTGCTCGCCGGTCGGACTCGACAACTGTCGTGCCGAGTGGATCCGCACCGACCGGCCGCGTCGCCTCGGCGCCGACGGACGCGACGAGCGTCCGGTACGCCGCGGGGACAAGGACCGCGTGATCCTCTACCTGCACGGCGGCGCGTTCGTCGTGTGCGGTCTGAACAGTCATCGTCGCCTGACCTCGCGCATCGCCCGCTCGACCGGTGCCGACGTGTTGGCCGTCGACTACCGGATGATGCCGCACAATCCGATCTCGCACGCGGTCGAGGACGGCGTCGACGGCTACCGCTACCTGCTCGACTCGGGGTACCTGCCCGAGCAGATCTTCATCGCCGGCGACTCCGCCGGCGGCTATCTCGCGTTCATGGTCGCGCTGGCACTGCGGACGCAGGGTCTCGCGCCTGCCGCCGGAGTCATCGCCCTGTCCCCGCTGACCGACCTGGATCCGGCGCGGAAGATGGCGCACGCCAACGCGGACCGGTGCGCGGTGTTCCCCAAGTACGCCGTTCCGGCTCTGACGGATCTGGCCGACGAGGTCGACGCTCGCCTGGTGGTCGACGGAGTTCGGGGACCACGCGTGAACCCTGTCGACGCCGACCTGTCGTCGATGCCGCCGGTGCTGATCCAGGTGGGCTCATCCGAGATGGTGTACGCAGACTCGGAACTGATGGCGGACAGACTCGCCGACGCCGGCATCGAGTGCCGTCTGCAGGTATGGCAGGACCAGGTCCACGTGTTCCAGGCAGCCGATTTTCTTCCGGAATCGGCGCGAGCCGTCGCGGAGATCGGGGCGTTCGTGGACGAACGGGTGCGGGAAACCGCCCGTCCGGCACTGCGTACCGGTGCGTGACACCGGAACCGCCCTCTAGCTGTTCACAGTCGGTTACATTCACCCCATGGCTGTCAGCGGAAACAGAGAAGTCGAGATCGAAGCACCCCTCGCGGAGGTCTTCGCCGTCATCGCCGACCTCGAGGGTCTTCCGGCCTGGTCGTCGATCCACAAGAAGGTGTCGGTGCGTGAGCGCGACGATCAGGGGCGCCCTGTTCTCGCCGACATGACCGTCGCCGTCATGGGCATCACGGACGAGCAGGTGCTGAAGTTCACGTGGACCGACACGTCGGTGGCGTGGGACGTCGTCGAGAGCACTCAGCAGAAGTCTCAGCACGCCGAGTATCGACTCACGGAGACGGACAAGGGAACTCACCTCGAGTTCGAGATCACCCTCGACCCGAAGATCCCCGTTCCCGGATTCATCGTCAAGCGCGGCACCAAGTCCGTTCTGGAGACTGCGACGGACGGGTTGCGCCAGCAGGTTGTCGGTTAGACCCGCGCTGCGAGCACAGCTTCGTACAGCTCCCGCTTCGACACGTCGGCGACGGTCGTCGCGGCTACCCGTGCGCACGCATCCTTGAGTCCGAGTCCGGCGCTCACCAGATCCTCGACCTCGGCGACCAGGTCCGCCGGGTCGGCGACCGTGGGTTCGGCACCGGCGAGCACGACGGTGATCTCGCCGCGCACGCCGTCGGCGGCCCACTCGGCCAGTTCACCGAGGGTCCCCCGCTTGACCTCCTCGTAGGTCTTGGTCAGCTCGCGGCACACGGCTGCGCGGCGATCGTGTCCCAGCACCAGGGCGGCGTCGGCCAGACACTCGGCGATGCGGTGTGGAGCCTCGAAGAACGCGACCGCCCGGCTCTCGGTGAGCAGCGTGCGCATCCACGCCTGGCGGGGACCCCGCTTGCGGGGAGCGAAGCCGTCGAAGCAGAACCTCTCCACCGGAAGTCCCGACAGGGCCAGTGCGGTGGTGACGGCCGAGGGGCCGGGCAGGCAGGTCACGCCGATACCGGCTTCGGCGCACGCCGCGACGAGGCGATAACCGGGGTCACTGACCGACGGCATGCCCGCATCGGTGACCAGCAGGACGTTGCGGCCCTCCCGCATTTCCTCGACGAGGCCCGGAACACGGTCGGTCTCGACCTGGTCGTAGAAGCTGACGACGCGCCCGGTGATCTTCACACCCAGGGCGGTGGCCAGCGATTTCGTGCGGCGAGTGTCCTCTGCCGCGACGATGTCGGCGGTGGCCAGCGCGTCGCGCAGACGCGGCGACGCATCCGCGGGATTGCCCATCGGTGTCGCACCGAGTACCAGCACGGGTGATCCCTCATCTCGTTCGCGATCCTGCGTCACGGTCTCCCCGCGCGTTCCTAGCCTACGATCGAACGGTGACCCTGCTGACCGCGCGTGCCGACGGTGCGCGCGAGTCGTCGGATCCCGGCGGCGCACAGCCCACCGCACATCTCGTCTCCCCCGCTCCCTCCTTGCCGTCCGCCGTGTTCGGGCCGACCGACCGACTGCGGGGATGGATCGCCACCGGCGTCCTCACGGTCATCGCCGCCATCACGCGATTCACGATGCTGGGATATCCGACGGATGCGGGCACCCCGGTGTTCGACGAGAAGCACTACGCACCGCAGGGATACCAGGTGCTCACCGGCGGCGGCGTCGAGGACAACCCTGCGTACGGACTGGTGGTGCACCCGCCCGTCGGCAAGCAGCTGATCGCGGTGGGCGAAGCCCTGTTCGGCTACTCCGGGTGGGGGTGGCGCTTCTCGTCCGCCGTGTTCGGCGTCGTGCTGGTGCTGCTCGTCGTCCGCATCGTGCGCCGGATGACGCGCTCGACGATGCTCGGGTCGGTTGCCGGGATCCTGCTGATCGCCGACGGCGTCACCTTCGTGACGTCGAGGGTGGGCATGCTCGACATCTTCATGGTGGTGTTCGTCGTCGCCGCGTTCGGTGCACTGCTGCGCGACCACGACGACGTCCTCGAACGGCTGCACAGGGCCGCCGTGGACGGCCGACTCGACGCCTCCACGTGGGGGCCGCGTCTGGGTGTGCGCTGGTGGCGCTTCGGAGCCGGCATCTTGTTGGGGCTCGCGTGCGGCACCAAGTGGTCCGGGATCTACTTCATCGCCTTCTTCGGCGTGATGAGCGTGGCGCTCGACGTCGTGGCCCGTCGCCGGTACGGCGTGACCCGCCCGTGGGTGGGCACGATCGTGCGCGACGTGGGGCCGGCGCTGTACGCCCTGGTCGCGATCCCCGTCGGGGTCTACCTGGCGACGTACGCCGGGTGGTTCGCCAGCGAGACGGGCGTCGACAGGCACGCCGTGGGCACCGACGTCGGATACGGCGGACCGTTCTCGTTCGTGCCCGACGCGCTGCGCTCGCTCTGGTACTACAGCGGGAACGTTCTGGACTTCCATGCCGGGTTGACCAATTCGGCAGGGAACCGGCACCCGTGGGAGTCGAAGCCGTGGACGTGGCCGATGGGGCTTCGCCCGATGCTGTACTACTTCGCCGACGGGCAGCAGATCACCGGCTGCTCGACAGGCGCGAACTGCGTGAAGGCCGTCATGCTCGTCGGGACGCCGGCGATGTGGTGGTTGGCGTTCCCCATGCTGGGGTGGGCGCTGTGGAGCACCGTGGCACGACGCGACTGGCGTTACGCCGTCGTCCTGGTCGGCTACGGCGCCGGCATCCTGCCGTGGTTCCTGACGTTGGACCGTCAGATGTACTTCTTCTACGCGGCGACGCTGGCGCCGTTCCTGATCATGGGTCTGACTCTGGTCCTGGGAGACGTGCTGCGGCGCCTGCGGGGCAGACCGGGCCTGATCGTCGTCTCGCTGTACATCGCCGTGGTCGTCGCCAACTTCGTGTGGCTATGGCCCATCCTCACCGGTCAGCCCATCACGGCGGGAATGTGGCAGAACCAGCTGTGGCTGCCGAGCTGGCGGTAGTCGCCGGCTCGACAGCCACAGGGCAGTCGGAACTCTTTCTACAGCTCGGCTCGGCCGCGATCCTTGATGCGTCGCAGGCGTGAACGCTTCTGCTCCAACACCAACGGGTCGTGCGACAGGTCTCGGTAGAGCGATACGGACAGTCCGATCATGACCAGCACGAACGGCGCTGCGGCAATGATCGTCATTGTCTGAAGGCCGTTGAGCGCGTCGGCTCCGCCAGTCCACAGGATGATCGCCGCGGTTCCACCGGTGATGGCACCCCAGAACACCACGACCCAGCGGCTCGGCTCGAGAGAGCCGCGCTGACTGAGCGTGCCCATGACCATCGACGCGGCATCGGCACCCGAGACGAAGAACACGGCGACCAGAACCATGACCACCACGGTCGAGATGCCGAACAGCGGCAGGTTCTCGAGCATGCCGAACAACTGCGACTCGCTGCTGCCCCGTGCCGCCAGGTCGACGCCGTCACGCTGCTCGGCGATGCCGGCTCCACCGAAGATGGAGAACCACACCAGGCTGACGGCGCTGGGAATCACGATGACGCCGATGATGAACTCGCGGACGGTGCGACCGCG
Organism: Rhodococcus sp. MEB064; assembly: GCF_000834565.1. Taxonomy (NCBI): domain Bacteria; kingdom Bacillati; phylum Actinomycetota; class Actinomycetes; order Mycobacteriales; family Nocardiaceae; genus Rhodococcus; species Rhodococcus sp. MEB064. The sequence goes on along the minus strand of NZ_JXQS01000022.1, from coordinate 54,181 downwards.
GCTGATGCGTGCGAGGAACATCCCGACGAACGGGGTCCACGAGACCCACCATGCCCAGTAGAAAATGGTCCACGAGGACAGCCACGAGGCCGTCTCGGGATCCGACGACGCAGCCGAGCGCGCCGACATGTGGAACAGCTGGCTCGCGTAGTCGCCGATGGTGGTCGGAATGAGATTCAGGATCAACACCGTCGGCCCGAGAACGAACACGAACAGGGCCAGCACCAGTGCCAGCACCATGTTGAAGTTCGAGAGCCACTGGATGCCCTTGGCGACGCCGGACACGGCGGACGCGACGAAGGCGAGGGTCAGCAGGGCCACGATCGCGACGAGGAGCAGAGTGCCGGCCTCACCGAGCCAGCCGATGACCTCGACGCCCGATCCGATCTGCAGTGCGCCGAGACCGAGAGACGCGGCCGTGCCGAACAGCGTCGCGAAGATCGCGAGGATGTCGATGACCTTGCCGACGGGACCGTCGGCACGACGTCCGAGAAGCGGGAAGAAGGCCGAGCTGATCAGCTGACGGCGGCCGCGTCGGTAGGTGCTGTAGGCGACTGCCAGGCCCATGACCGCGTAGATGGACCACGGGTGCAGGCTCCAGTGGAACATCGTGGTCGCCATCGCCGTCCCGACGCTGCTGTCGGTTCCGGGCGGCGGGGTGACGAAGTGAGTCAACGGTTCGGAGACGCCGTAGAACATCAGGCCGATGCCCATTCCGGCGCTGAACATCATGGCGATCCAGCTGACGGTCTTGAATTCGGGCTTCTCGCCGTCCTTGCCCAGCGGGATGCGTCCGTACTTCGAGACCGCCAGGTAGATGCAGAACAGCACGAAACCGGTGGCGGAGATGATGAACAGCCACCCCATGTTCGTCACCAGCCAGTCGAGCGTCGCCGAGGTGACGGTCTCGAGGCTGGTCGGCCCCGCGAGGCCCCAGACGATGATGGCCGTGACCACAGCGGCGGCGACGCCGAACACGATCGGGTCCAGTGTCGCGCGCGCGGGTGTCGGTGGATCACCGGGATCTCCGTGATCGGGTGGCGCTGCCGTCCGTAATTCAGCGGATGCGGCGTCGTCTCGCCCGTTGTCGCCGCGCTTCCGGGGGGCCTCCGAGGGTCCTGTGTCGGTCTCTACACGCGATGTCATGAACAGTCACGTTGCTCGCCTCGGGCCCCGGGTGCAAGTTCACAAGCCGGACCGATCGGGCCATACGGACGTTCGCGCAGGTCAGGCCTTGACGCGCGACCGCGAGCCGTTTCGACGGAATGCACGGTCGACGCTGTACGTGCCCGATCCGACGGCGACGAGCAGCAGTGCGCCCGCACCCAGTGCGACGACGAGTTCCCAGCCGCCGTCGGTGACGAAGACACCCTTGTCCGCGTGCACGAAGACGAGGGCGCCGACCATGTCGACCACCAGCAGGATCGCGGCGACGGACGTCAGTAGACCGAGGATCAGCAGGCCTCCGCCGATCAGTTCGACGAAGGTGGCGAAGTACGCGGAGACCTTCGGAGCGGGGATGCCGAGTCCTTCGAATCCGGCGGTGGTGGCATCGAGTCCGTTGGTGCTGAGCTTCTGCCAGCCGTGGGCGACGAAGACGACTCCCAGGGCGACGCGCGCGATGAGGGCGGCGATGTCTCGGACGACAGGTGTGTTCACGTCGGGGGCCTCGATTTTCGATGAGTAGGTCGGATCGGTCGGAGCCCACGATGGCACACAGTTAGTTGAAGCGTCAACCTAACTCGCGCAGCGCGGTACGGACGTACCTCATCGCGACGTCGTCGTCGATTCCGGCGCGGCGAGCCGCCTTCACATAGGCCGTGGCCGCCAACTGCACCGCGCCGGCGGACGGATCGCCCCCGGCTGCGACGAACGTGCCCGACCGTCCCCGCGTCTCGATCACGCCGTCCTTCTCGAGTTCGCGATACGTCTTGGCGACGGTGTTCGGCGCCAACGACAGCGTGTCCGCCAGTGCACGCACCGTGGGCAGCTTGGACCCCGCGATCAGATCACCCGATCGCACCGCGGCGACGATCTGCACCCGCAGCTGCTCGAACGGCGCCGTCGCCGACCCGTGATCGATCGCGAACTTCACTGCCCTACCCCCGTCATACTTGCTCCATGTCAGTGACGATCTATCACAACCCGCGCTGCGGGACCTCACGTACCGTCCTCGCGACCATCCGCGACGCCGGAATCGAGCCGACCGTCGTCAAGTATCTCGAGACTCCCCCCGGCGAGGACACACTTCGCCGTCTCATCGCCGATGCGGGCCTCACGCCCGGCACCGCCGTCCGTAAGCGCGAGACCGTGTACAAGGAACTCGCTCTGGCCGAGGCCGACGACGAGACCGTCCTGCGGGCGATGCTCGACAATCCGATCCTCATCGAGCGGCCCTTCGTCGTCACCGACCGCGGAACGATCCTGGCGCGCCCGGCCGCCACCGTGACGTCCGTTCTGAGCTAGTCCCCGTCCCGACCGACCGACCGGCCTCCGGCCTTCCCGCTAGCCCAGCGGGTCGCGGGAGACCGGGCAGGACATGCAGCGCGGCCCCCCGCGACCGGACCCCAGTTCGGACCCGGAGATCCGCAGCACCTCGATGCCGGACGCCTCGAGCCGCGCGTTGGTCTCGACGTTGCGCTCGTAGGCGACGACGACTCCGGGAGCCAGCGCGAGCGTGTTGTTCCCGTCGTCCCACTGCTCGCGCTCGGCCGTCACGTTGTCCAACCCGGTGTCGATGACCCGTAGCTTCCCGATACCCATCGCGTCGGCAGCCGCGTCGAGGAACGGACTGGCGCCCACGATGGAGACCCCGCTGTCTTCCCGTCGGATCGTGAACGCGGACAACGTGTCCTGGATGATCGGGTACATCACGACGGCGTCCGTGTCGACCATCGTGCACACCGTGTCCAGATGCATCGAGGCCCGCTCCTGCGCGATGGGTACCACCAGGACGGTGTGGGCCAACTCGTCGTCGAACAGGCTGCGCGCCAACGCTTCCGCCCCGGCCGGCGTCGTGCGTTCCCCCACCCCGACGGCCACGACACCCGGCGCGAGGAGCAGGACGTCGCCGCCCTCGACCGGGGCGGTGTGCGATTCGTAGGCGCGACGGACACCGAGGAACCGAGGGTGGAACGCGTAGATCAGATCGGTCAGCGACGTCTCGCGGGATCGAGCGCGCAACGCGAGCGACGTGATGGCCACCCGCTTCTGGATCCAGAACGAGGAGTCGCGGGTGAACAGGAGATTCGGGAGCGGTTCGATGACGAAGTCCGCGCCGTGATGCATACGCCGGACGAGGGAGACGCCCGAGTCGTCGGCAACCGGCAGTTCGTCGAACGTCATACCGGCCATCAGCACGGTCGCCAACTGCGGCGCAGGAAGTCCGCGGAGGTAGGTCGCCAGATCACGGGCGAGGACATGGCCCAGACGCCGGGGGTCCACCGCCGCGGACACACCCTGCACCCGGGCAGCCCCACTGCGTTCCAGAGTCTCCGTCAGCAGGTCGCCCAGGAGGAGTACTTCGACTCCTCTATCGGTCAGGAGTTGCGCGAACGCATCGTGCTCGTCCCGCGCTCGATCGACCCAGGGCAGACCGTCGAACAGCAACTGGTCGTTGTTGCGCGGGGTCAGGCGACGGAGTTCGTCGCCGGGGCGGTGCAGCATCACCGTGCGGAGCGTGCCCACCTCGGAATCGGCGCCGAGCGGCGGCGTGAACGTCATCGGCGTCTCCCGCGACGCGGGGGTTTCAGCAACGACGAGAAGTGGTCGTTCGCGGCCTGCATGGCGACCTCGTAGGGCAGGGCGAACTTGCGGGCGACCCAGTATCCGACGCGAATGTCGTTGCTGGAGTAGATGAGGAAGTGCCGCCGGGCCATCCCGGTGAGAATCTTCTCGGCCACCACCTCGGGCGAGACGGCACGCTTGTCGAAGCGCGCCGCCAGCTTCGCCACTCGCGGTTCGCTCCGGTCGACCCCGGCGATCTGGACGGTGTCCACCAGCGGAGTCCGCACGGCGCCGGGCACGACCAGGCTCACGCCGATGCCGTGGCGCGCCAGGTCGAACCGGAGCACCTCCGACATTCCCCGCACCCCGAACTTGCTCGCGCTGTACGCGGCATGCCAGGGGTAGGCCAACAGCCCGGCGGAGGACGACACGTTGACCAGATGCCCACCACGACCCGCGGTAACCATCGGCGGCACGAACGATTCGACGACATGGATCGGGCCCATCAGGTTCACATCGACGAGTGCCTTCCACGTCTCGTGGGCCATGTTCTCCACGGTCCCCCACGCGGAGATGCCGGCGATGTTCATGACGACGTCGACGCTGCCGACCTCGGCATGCACCGCGTCGGCGAAATCGCGAACCTGCTCGTACTCGGAAACGTCGAGCGCACGACTCGACACCACCGTGCCGCCCGCGTCCGTGATGTCTCGGACCGTCTCGGCCAGGCCGGCCTCGGCGATATCCGTCAGGACCATCCGCGCGCCTCTCGACGCCGCCTCGAGCGCGGTCGCGCGACCGATTCCGCTGGCTGCACCGGTGACGAGAACGATCGCCCCGCGCAGATCGGCCATCGACCGGCCGGCCTTCCTGTATCCACCCAATCTGCCCAGCACCATGCGGGTTCGGCCTCTCGTCGGTGGATATCGACACTACCGCGCCGACCGACGCGTGGTCCGACTTGTCAGAGCCGCGGGCGGCGGCGCAGACTTTCCCACCATGGCGTTGATCTCGAAGGGCTTCGTGGGCCGCAGGCGCGGCGACGACGGACGCACTCCCCCCGGCCAGTACCTCACCAAGGACTTCCCGGTGCTCGCGATCGGGCCCGCGCCCGTCGTGGCTACCGACACGTGGTCGTTCTCCGTCACGTCGGAAAGCGGGGAGACGCGCGAGTGGACGTGGGACGAGTTCGCCGCGCTCCCCCACGAGACGCCGACCGTCGACATCCACTGCGTCACCAAGTGGTCGAAGCTCGACACCAGCTGGAACGGCGTCAGCCTCGACCTCCTCCTCGACGGCATGGACACCGACGCCGGGTACGTGGTGGTCCACGGGTACGACGGGTACACCACCAACCTTCCGCTGGAGGATCTCCGCGACGGAAAGGCTTGGGTGGTCACCGAATTCGACGGGGTGCCCCTGACCCGCGAACACGGCGGCCCCGCGCGGCTCCTCGTCCCGCACCTGTATTTCTGGAAGTCCGCGAAGTGGGTCTCCCGTATCGAACTGACGGTGGACAACGAGCAGGGTTTCTGGGAGCGCGGCGGCTATCACGACTACGGAGATCCGTGGCGCGAGCAGCGTTACCAGGGCGACTGACGTGACGGGAGCACACCCCTGGCTCGTCGCGACGGTCGATTCCGTTCGGCGCGAGACACCGTCCGCGTCCACCCTCGTCCTCGACGTCGACGGCTGGCCCGGACATCAGGCCGGCCAACACGTGGACGTCAAACTCACCGCGGAGGACGGGTACAGCGCTCAGCGCAGCTACTCGTTGGCGTCGGCACCCGACGGGTCTTCCCGTGTGGAGATCGCGGTGCAGAACGTGTCCGACGGAGAAGTGTCGCCGTACCTCGTCGGGAACGTCGAGGTCGGTGACCGGTTCGAGATCCGCGGTCCCATCGGCCGGTGGTTCGTCTGGCGCCCCTCGCGACCTGACGAGACGCCGTCTCCCCCGATCCTGCTCATCGGCGGTGGGTCGGGCATCGTCCCGCTCCGTGCGATGGTGCGTGCGCAGGCGTCCGCCTCGGGTGGCCGGGTGCCCTTCCGGGTGCTCTACTCCGTGCGGGAACCGGCCGAGGTGTACTTCGAGCAGGAGTGGGCTCATCCGCCTCCCGGTGTCGACGTGACCACTCTCTTCACGCGCCGCGCACCCGCGGGGTCGACCCGACCTCTGGGCCGCATCACCGTCGACGACCTCGACGCCCACGGGTGGCCGGCCGAGTTCGAGCCGCGGTGCTACATCTGCGGTCCGACCAGCTTCGTCGACACGGTCGCGGACATGCTGGTCGCCCGAGGACACTCCGCAGCGAACATCCGCACGGAGCGCTTCGGTCCCAGCTGATCGGGGTGCACGAGAATCAGAGGTGCACGAGGATCAGAGGCGCGTGGTCATCTCGTCCTGGTACTCACGTACCGTCCGCTCGATGCGGGACGCGTCGTCCTCCGCACCCCGCCTGCGCGCGTCGTCGGCGCGTGACTGCAGGACCCGGATGGCCTTCCGCAGTTCGTTGTCCGACATCCTGCGTCCGGATGTCGCGCGTTCCTGCGTGGCGGCGTCGTTCATGATGTCCTCCCGAGTTCACCGAGCGACCGGGCCACGTGTGTGACCCGCATCACTGCAGTGTGCTCTCGTCGGACGCTGCGCGCCAGTACTTGTCAGTGGTCGACGGAGACCTCGGTGGTCGAGCGATCTCGGACGAAGCTGGACAGGCTCCGCGAGGCGAACTCGCGGAAGTACGGGAGCTTGGCCGGCGGCACCAGCGAGGGAAGAATCGTGTGCCAGACCTGCTCCATGCGCACCGCGGCTCCGTCGAGACGGGCGGTGCCCTCGGCGACCATGAGAACGCCGCTCAGCATCTCGGAGACCAGGCAGGACGCCGTCTCGGAGTCGAGGGAGTCGATCACGTCACCGTGCTCGATGGCGCGCTCGAACAGGTGGGAGAAGATGTTCTGCCATGTACCGAAGACACTGCCGCGCGAGGGATCCGGAGCGTCCACCTCGAGCTGGAGCCGGTACATGATGCGCACCAGGTTGTCCGTATTGGCAAGGTCGAGAACGGAGTACGTGATGCCGATGACGGATTCCAGTGCGGGAGAACGGCTGTCGACCATTCCCGTGCACGCGGCGGCTACACGCTCGCGACCCTCGTCGACCAGCGCGCGCGCCAGTTCTTCCTTGGAGGCGAAGTGGAAGTAGAGAGCACCCTTGGTGACTCCCGACTCGGCGGAGACCTGACTCAGGGTCGCCGTGGCATGACCGACCCGGAGGAACAGATCGGCAGCAGCCCGGAGGGCCGCAGACCGCGTTGCCTCTGCACGTAATTGCCTGACCATTGTTGCTCCCCACTCGGTGACGCGCGTCCGGACGACTCGCCCGGACCGCAGGTATGAATCCCGTGCCACACCCTTCTGCTGCGCATGATCATGATAGGCACACGACAGTGCTGATCGTCGCCACAAGAATGCACTCGAGACAAAATCACAATAACCCGGGGCGCGATAGCGAGTGCCTGCACCGCTAGCGTTGTTTCTACTCGTCGGTAGGTATGTAAAAGCGCGTCAATCGTTCATCGCGCTCGAACGCGGCCCGTGGCGGAGAGGTCACTGCAGGAGGACGGAGACGAAGATTTCGACGTTGCCGTCGGGCGAGAGACACTCGAATTCGGCGCCGCCCGCCCTGACGATCGACCCGTCGGCAAGCGCATCCTCCACCTGGGACCAGGCATCCTCGGCTCGATCCGGCAGCGTCATGGACGGTGCGAACACCGCGAACGCGCCGGACGGAACGGTCACGAAGACGTCGCCGACGGGAACATCGTCCGTACCGGCGCGAGGGACACCGACGACCACGTTGGTCACGCCCCTTTGATCGGGGACGTAGACGGTGTAGATGTCCGCCCCCTCCGGCTCGCGCTCGCGGATACGTTCGCGCATGAAGACCACCAGGTCACCGGCCGACCCCTCGGGGCCCGCCTCGATGCCGGGCGCGACCAGTCCGCCGAACAGCACGCTCGGACGAGCGATCAACCGGAATGTCATTCGGCACTTCCGGGAGCGGCTACCGGCACGAACATCTCGATCTTGTACGCGTGGGGATAGACCTCGAACTCGCCCGTGTAGGCACGGCGGAACGACCCGATCTCTTCAGCATGGGTGATTTCGTTCCACAATGTCGTGAGGACCTGCGGGAAATTGCCCACCGCGGAGAATTTCGCATAGCGACCGGCGGGCACCCTCGCGACGATATGTCCGCGCCGGACGTCACCGTCGGCTACTCGATATCCGACGATCTGCGTGCTGTACGACCCGATGGCGGGAACGAAGTCGGTATAGATCGATCCGAGGGGTTCACCGATGTCCTGATTGAGAATGCCGGACCACGCCCGCTCGAGATTCTTGTCGTACAGCGAGCCCAGCGCCCGTTTCGGACTACGCACAGGCAGGCCGGCAACCCACGTTTCCGCGAGTTCGACGAATTCGATTGACATGGCGGGCTCCACTAGAACGGATGGCTGTTCGCGTGATGGCTACTGCACCCGACCGGTGAGCGACACTCGCGTCCCCGCCCGAGAGAAGTGTCATCTGTCGAATACCACTACGCAACCACACCATACAGTGCCGACTCAGGGCAGAAGGGATACCCCACGAGATCCGTCCATTCCTGTCGGTACCGGTGCCGTCGCCTGCAGCGTCGGCGCCTCGGCACGCCACTGCACGACGGCCGCGCCGACCAGAATCGCTGCACCACCGATCATTTGAACGAACGACACGGTCTCTCCCAACAGGATCCAGGCCGCGGCGACCGCGCACAGCACCTCGACCAGCGCAATCACCGATGCTGTCGACGCGCCCAGTGCGCGGGACGCCATGATTCCCACCGCATAGGCGACAGCGGCGCTGACGAACGCCAGTACCGCCACGGCAGTCCACCACGGAAATGCACGCCCACTCAGTTCCACATCGGCGGTCGACGCCTGCAGCGACACCATTCCCAACATTCCGGCCGCTGCCACCACAATGGCGCCCACAGCCAAACCGGCAGCCGACAGGACCAGCGGATCGACAGCATCGCCCTGACGGGCGGACACGACGAAATAGAACGCGAGGCATACCGCGGCGGACAGCCCCCACAGGACGCCCACCGGATCGAACACCGCACCGTCGAACACGTTGAGCACCACCAACGCTCCGCTCAGCGACAGCACCACGCCCACCAGCGTCGTCCAGCGGGGGCGTCGTCGAGTACTGATCCACACCCACCCGATCACGAGCACCGGGCCCAGGTACTCGAGCATCAACGCCACCCCGACCGAAAGGTGTTGTATTGCATTGAAGAAACACACTTGCGCGCCCGCCACGGCTATCACGCCGTACGCGATGACGGTGACGGGCGCCGACCGCAGTCCTGCCACCGCGCTTCTGCGCAGCAGTGCGATCACCGGCAGCAGGATCACCGCACCACCGACGATGCGTGCGAGCACGGCCGCTTCCGGTGACCAGCCGGCGTCGGTCAACGCCTTGGCGAAGGGGCCGGACATGCCGAACGAGAGCGCCGACACGATGGCGAACGCCACGCCGGAACGGGAAGACAGCATGGCGGCGCCTTTCGCGGACGTCGGTCGTGTCACGACCGAACTGTAGATTGGTCATGACACTAGAGACACGGAAGGTCACGAGTCAAATGCTTTTCACTCATGACACACGCACGGCGCTGGTCTGGTCCGCCGCGCTGATCAACACCTGCGCCAACGGCGAGGAACACCTGTCGGACATCCCCACCCTGACGGCCATGCTCGACGAGCACGAGTGGACCGGGCGACGCGACGGGTCCGAGAGCGAGCTCGAGGGCGTGCGAGCCCTGCGGCCCTCGTGGCGTGCACTGTGGGAGTTGTCGGACGCCGACGCCCTGGTGCCCGAGGTCAACCGGATGCTCGCCGAATCGAACGCGAAGCCCCACCTGACACGGCACGGCGACTGGGGGTGGCATCTGCACGTCAGCGACGACGATGCACCCCTGACCGAACGCATGACGGCCGAGACTGCCGTCGCTCTCGCGGAAGTGGTGCGATCCGACGAGCTGGACCGACTCCGATCCTGCGACTCCCCCGACTGCGACGCGGTGCTGGTCGATCTGTCCCGAAACCGTTCGCGACGCTATTGCGACACGGGGAACTGCGGCAACCGGGCCAACGTCGCCGCGTACCGAGCCCGCAAGCGTAGTTAACGAATATTCGCACTCCGCGAGATCGGTGACGCGCCCGGTTCGAACTGGCACGGGACCGGAAACGCCACCTGGAGGGTAAGTGTCGGTTCTCCCAGTACTGTTGTGCTGCATGTATTTTCGTTTTTCGACATTTTGACGCGACTGACGTCCGGGGCTACCGTCGGATCCCGTGACTCCCATTCACCGGGTGTCACGAGTTTCGCTCACCCGCGCGGCAGGAGCTGTTCACCATGTCGATCGACACGTCCCTGGACACCAGGGTTCTGCCCCACGAGGTCCTGGCCCACACGCGGGAGCACCTCTCCGAGTCTCGTGCACGAGTGGCCTCCATGCTGGGCAGCATCGTCGAGGACAGATCCGCGGGATCGAGGGTGTGGTCGAGCGACGACGTCGAGTACCTCAACTGCGGTGGTTACGGAACGCTGCTACTGGGGGCACGCCATCCACGAGTCGTCGACGCCGTCATCGCGCAGCTCGGCCGCCACCCCGTCTCGACGCGCACTCTGCTCGAACCGCGCGTAGCCGAGGCCGCCGCCTCACTGGCTGCTCGGCTTCCGGAAACCCTGACGAAGGTGTACTTCGGCGCGTCCGGCACGGAAGCGACCGAGGCCGCCATCAAGATGGCCTGCAGCGCCGGGCACCACAGGATGATCGGCGCGGGCGGCGGGTACCACGGCAAGACTCTCGGCGCGCTGGCGCTCACCGCGAACAGCGCATACCAGAACCCCTTTCGCCGACTCTTCACCGCCGCGACCCGCGTGCCGTACGGCGACATCGATGCGCTGTCCGACGCGATGGGTGACGACGCCTCCGATGCATGCGTGGTCCTCGAACCCATCCAGGGAGAGGGCGGAGTCGTCATTCCTCCGCCGCAGTATCTGGCCGCAGCATCCGCCCTGTGCCGGGAGCGCGGCGCGCTGCTGGTGATGGACGAGATCATGACCGGCCTCGGACGTACCGGCGTGTGGTGGGAGAGCGAGCGCGACGGCGTGGCGGCCGACATCGTCCTGGTGGGAAAGAGCCTCGGCGGTGGTGTGATTCCGGTATCGGCGGCTGTGGCGACACCGCGAGCCTTCCGGGCGTTCGACATCGACTTCGGCATCCACACCTCGACCTTCTCGGGAGCGCCGCTGGGGATGGCCGCCGCGTGCGCGGCACTCGAGGTGATCGACGACGAGAATCTCGTCGATCGCTCCGCACGATTCGGAACCCGCATCCTCAGCGAACTACGTTCTCTCACAGCCGGTCTCGATACGGTGAGCGTCCGCGGCCGCGGCCTGCTGATCGGCCTCGACTTCAGGGACGCCGGCGCTGCCGGCAGGTTCCTGCTGGCACTGCTCGATCGCCGCGTCGTCGCCAATCATTCGCTCAATGCCAGTCCCGTGGTGCGCCTGACCCCGCCGGCGACCATGACCGACTCGGACGTCGACTGGATGCTCACCGCCGTGGCCGGCGCTCTGCGTGACACCTACTCGGAAGGACCTCTGTGACCGTTCTGTTGACCGGCGCCTCGGGCGTCGTCGGACTCCCCACCCTGGCAGCCCTGCGCTCGCGACACGACGTCGTCGTCTTCGAGGGGCGTCGTCCGGTCGAGCACTCGGGTCGCTCCGTGCGCGGTGATCTGCGAGCGCCCCGTCTGGGACTCGACGACGCCGAGTGGGCGGCACTGGCCGACACCGTCGACGTCGTCGTGCACTGCGCGGGCGTCGTCGACTTCGGAGCGGACGACGCCGCGACACGAGCGGTGAATGTCGACGGTGTTCGACACGTCGTCGAGTTGGCGACGTCGGCGTCGGCACGCCTGGTGCACGTCAGCACGGCCTTCGTCGAGCAGCCCGTGGTTGCCGACGTGACGGGCGGTATGGCCACGATGCACCCCGGTGCCTACATCGCGAGCAAGAAGGACGGCGAGGCCCTGGTACGCGCGAGCGCCACCGACTGGACGATCGTCCGACCGTCGATCGTCTGCGGAGATTCCATCACCGGCGAGATCTCTCAGCTCCAGGGACTGCACACGCTGATACGCGCCTTCCTCAAAGGCACACTGCCCGTGGTGTTGTGCGAGGACGCGCTGCAGTACGACTTCGTGCCCTGCGACGTGGTCGCCGACACCATCACCGCCGTGGTCGATCACCCTCTGCTGTTCGAGCGTGAGCACGTGTGGGCGACCAGCGGGCGTGCTGCACTGGACATCGATCAGCTCATCGCGATCCTCGTCGACGAGGCCACGCGCCTGGGCATCTCGGTCGACGCCCCGCGTCGACTGCACCCCGAGGTCTTCCAGCGGCTGTGGAAGCCGGCGTTCTTCGAGATGCTCGACGTCCCCGCACAGACCAAGTTCGCCAATCTGCTGGCGTCCGTGGCGAACCTGTTCAACACGACGCCGTTCCCCAGCTCACTCGGATCCGGACCGCTGCCCGCGGCGCAGACCGCCGAGACCATCGAACGATCGGCTCGGCTGACGGCGCGACACCTCGTATCCCTCTCCCCTGCTGCTTATCCCATGCTTCAGCCCGCCTGACATCACCGACTCCAGGAGCATCATGTCCCCCAGCATCATCAGCGTCGTCGCCACGATCTCGGACGTCTCGGCAGATGACGTCTTCGCGCGCATCAGCGACTTCGCCTCCTTCGGCGACCACGTCACGATGGTCGACTACATCACCGTGACCGACGCCCCGCCGGTCGACGCCGCCACGTACACGCGGTCGTCGTCGTGGTCGACGCATTTCCGCGGCGGACTGCTGCAGTGGATCGAACGCGACACGGTCGACATCACAGCCCGGACCGTCACCTTCGAGCAGTCCAGCGGCGACCTCGGATCCTTCGACGGCCGATGGTCGGTGCGGGAGACCGCCGACGGAACGGTGGAGATGGCGTTCGACGCAGCCGTCGACATCGGCATCCCGTCCATGGCGGACATGCTCAATCCCGTTGCTGCACAAGAGCTGGCGACCGGAGTCCGCCAGATCGTCGACGGTGTCTTCGGCAGCAAGGTGGTGTCCGTCGACACCGGAGCCGCTGTCGCGGGACGCTGAAAGGCCTCGGCCCGACCCGTGAGTCTCTAGACTGATCCTCCGACGACGAGGAGACTCCACGATGTTCGGCCGACGACTGTTCCTCCGAGGAAGCGGCGTGGTTGCCGCGTCGGTGGTCGCCGGATGTTCTACCTCACCCTGGTCCGGGGACTCCTGGTGGAAAGATGCGTCGGGGACGCTGCGTATCGCCACGGGCAACGTCGGGGCGGTCTTCGACGAGTACGGCACAGCACTTCGGGTAACGGCAGAACGCGTCATGCCGAACATCGACGCAGACGTCCTGGTGACCGGCGGTTCGGTGGGAAACGTGGTCGAGTTGATCGCCGGGAACGCGGATGTCGGTTTCTGTCTCGGCGATACAGCGATCCAAGCGGTGGACGGAAGCGGACCGTTCGCGAGTCCGGTTCCGTTGACAGCACTGGCGCGCCTGTACGACAGTTTCCTGCAGGTTCTGGTGCGCCGGGATTCACCTGTCGAATCGCTGTCACAACTGGCCGGACGCACGATCAGTGCCGGGCAGCGAGACTCGGGCACGCTGCTGGTGACCGAGAGGTGCGTGACTGCAGCAGGGTTGAACACCGACGACATCGAATTCGTACCACTCTCTCTTGCCGACGCCGCTGTCGCTCTGGAACGCGGCGAGATCGACGTCCTCGCCTTCGTCAGCGGGTTCCCGATCCAGACGCTGGTGGATCTGGGACGGCGAGTCCCTCTCCGGGGAATCGACATCGGCGATCTGGTGGAACCACTCGTCGCGTCGTGGGGTCCGCAGTACGTGACAGGGCCGCTTCCGGGCGATCCCTACGGACTTACCGCGTCGGTTCGGACCGTCAGCGTGAAGACGTACATGGTAGCCATGCCGAGCCTCGCGGAGGACACGTCATATGGTTTCACGTCGGTCGTCTTCGACCACCAGGACGACATTGCCCGACAGGTGCGCGACGTGCGCCAACCCACCGTTGCGGCGGGCATGTTCACGCAACCGGTCCCTTTGCATCCGGGAGCGTTGCGGTGGTTCCGGGATCGTGACGCGCGAGAAGTGAGATGACAGTGCGTAATCCGGGTTCGGCCATCTCAATCGTCACGTCACCACCCGCATCACGCATTCGCAGTCCGAGGATCGCCAATCCGAGTCCGGTGCCGTCGATGTCCGCGTGACGATCGAGCCGGTGGAATCGCCGACCCAGTTGCGACGCTTCCTCCGGCGTCACTCCGTCACCGTGATCGCGGACGACAAGCTCCCACCCGGCGTCGCGACGATGCAAGGACACCTCGACAGCGCGCCCCTCGGCGTACTTGACGGCATTGTCGAGCAGGATGTCGAGAACCGTCGGGATCAGATCCTCCTCCAACAGAGCGGATGTCGGTCCCGGCGGGACCGTCACCGTCAACAGGTCACCGAACAGCGGGCCCCACAACCCGACGCGCTCGCGCACCTGGCCGGCGACGTCCACGTCGATCACTCGCCTGTCGAATGCCCCGCCTCGGCTCACTTCGATGACCGCGTCCAACGACCGCGCCATCCGCTCCGTCTCGGCGAGAACGGGTTCCACCGAGGGGTCGTCCTCGGCAAGGCTCTCGAGCCGTAGCCTCAGTGCGGTCAGCGGGTTGGCCAGTTGGTGGGAGACGTCGGCGATCAGGTCGCGTTGCTGATTGCGTGAGTGTTCGACGTTCGAGGCCATCTCGTCGAATGATTCCGCGAGGCGGCGAAGTTCCGGCGGGCCCACATGCTTTCCCGACGACGGAGCGCGACCCTTGGCGAGTTCGTCGACACGTTCGGTCAGATCGTCCACCGGTCGAACTACCCACCCCACCAGAGGAACTCCGACGAGCCACGCCACCAGAGCGAGAACGAGAAGTCCGACGGATACCGCCGCCGCGATCCAGAGCGTCACGTTCTGCCGCGCGCCGGATGTGTCTTCCAGCATCACGACCGCACCGAGTATCTGGGCATCGCGTCCGATGGGAGTCGCCACGATCATCGGCCCGTCGCGCCACGGCCACAGTGCGGACGGCGCCGAGGTCGGTGTGCCGCTCAGAGCTTGTCGCGTCGCCTCGGTAAGCTCCGGCACACCGTCGGGCAACTCCGACCCCGCGGGGGCGAGTACGGCTCTGTCGATTCCTATCAACCACGTTCGGGTACTGGTAGTCACCTCGCCGTATCGCTCGAGATCCGGGCCGAGGACCCCGACGTCACCGTCCGCACCTGAACTCCCGGCGAGGGTCGCGAACCGTGTCGCCGACGCGAGCCGGCGTTCATGGATGGTGACGGCACGTTCCTCGGCATGCGCGGTGACCAGGGGCGCAATCAGCGCTGCGAGCACCGCGGCAGTGAGCGTGATCGCGAGAGCCAGCAGCCGCTTCCTCATGGGTCCGTCGGATTGGCGACGCTCAGTCGGTAGCCGACTCCGCGCACCGAATCAATGGTCGCTATTCCGCGTAACTTGTTCCGCAGTGACGCGACGTGAACATCGAGGGTGCGCGATGCCCCGACCCACGTGGTATCCCACACCTCCTCCATCAGCGCGGCGCGGCTGAGCGGATGATCGGGTGTCCGCGCCAGCGCCACCAGGAGCTCGCATTCCTTGGTGGTCAACGACCGCACCGAACCGTCGGCCGCGGTGACGCTCCGCGTGGACTCGTCGACGACGAACCCGAGATCCACCGTCGGAGCAGCCGAGTCGCGTCCGACGGTGCGGCGCACCACGGCATCGAGACGAGCCAGGAGTATCGCCAAGCTGTACGGCTTGGTGACATAGTCGTCCACCCCCGCATGGAGGGCGCCGATCACCGAACCTTCGTTCCGTCGCGCAGTGAGGGCCACGATCGGAACAGAGGAATGAGCTCTGATCTGTCGGCACACCCAGAGCCCGTCGTGGTCGGGCAGGCCCATGTCGAGAAGCACCAGGTCTGCTTTGTCGACGAGGTCGAGAGCCGCTGCGCCGGTAGGAGCGTGACGCACAGACCACCCCCGGCGACGTAACGCCTGGGTCAGTGCGTCCGCGACTCCCTGGTCGTCCTCGACGACGAGAATCTGCATCGACGACTCCCGTCCAGTCGAACCGTGACCAGCCTCGCCCGAGCCTAACCCATCCGGCCCGGTCCAAATCAGGAGACGGACACCGCGTCCGGGTTCGCCCGCTTCGCCTGTTCACCGTCGAGATACGTGGGTGCACGGTTCTTCAGGACGAAGATGTAGACGATCAGCGATACACCGATGGCTACCGTGACGTAGATGCCGAACGCGTCCAGCGCGTCGCGCTCCTTCGCCGCCGTGTAAATGACCGGCGCCGTCCCTCCGAACATCGAATTAGCAAGGGCGTAACCGAGTCCTAGACCGAGAGCTCGAATATGCGCCGGGAACAGTTCGGCCTTCACGATGGCATTGATCGAGGTGTAGCCCGTGAGGATGACATACGTACCGGCCAACAGCAGGAAGGACAGCATCGGTGTGTCGACGCGGGGCAGCAGGTTGAGGAACGTCCACGTCCACAGCACACCCGCGACGCCGAACCCGACGAGCAGCGGCTTGCGTCCGATCTTGTCGCTGAGCAGTCCTCCGAGAGGCTGGATCAGCATCAGGAAAACCAGGGCTGCCAGGTTGATCCACGTCGCGGTCATACCCTGGTCGGCGTACGCGCTCTTGACGATCAGCGGACCGTTGACGCTGTACGTGTAGAACGCCACCGTGCCGCCGAGAGTGACGAGGAAGCAGATCAGCAACTGCTTCGGGTAGGCCGTGAACAGTTCGGCCATGGATCCGCTGCGCTTGCCCGCAGTGTCGTCCTTGTTCAGCGACTCGTCCATCGAGCGACGTAGGAAGAGGACGACGACGGCACTGACGGCGCCGATGAAGAATGCGATGCGCCAACCGAAGTCGGCAATCTGCTCATCGGTCAGGAACGTCTGCTGGACCAACAACGTGACCTGAGCGAGCACGTGACCGCCGACGAGGGTGACGTACTGGAACGACGAGAAGAATCCTCGAAGTCCCGGGGTGGCCGCCTCGGACATGTACGTCGCGGACGTGCCGTACTCACCGCCGGTGGCGAAGCCCTGCAGCAGTCGGCAAAGGACAAGGACGACGACCGCCGCGGACCCGATGGTCTCCACGGTCGGCGTGAGCGCGATCAGCAGAGACGCGCCGGCCATCAAGGAAATGCTGAAGACGAGTGCGGGGCGACGACCGTGGCGGTCGGCGTACCGCCCGAAGAACCAGGAGCCGATCGGTCGCATCACGAAGGTCACCGCGAAGATCGCCATGGTGTAGATGCCGGCGTTGGGCTCGCCCTCGGCGAAGAAGCTGGACTGGAGATAAGACGCGAAAACGGTGTAGACGTAGACGTCGTACCACTCGACGAGATTGCCGAGCGATCCTCGGACGGTGTTGTACACCGCTCGTTTCGTCGAGGGGGGCCCGACAGGGGCATGTGTGGCCATGAGGAGTGGTCGCCTTTCGGTCCGGTGCGAACTCGGACCCGGGAGGTACGGATCCACGCGTCGAACAGTAGGTGTGACCCGGACCATATGACGTGGATCGCACAGCAGTCTTTACATAGGCTTTGCATACCGCCGTTGCCGCGTGTCGGTGGGTCCTGCCACCATCGCCGACATGACGACGCCTGCGCTCCCGGAAGCGTGCCTCGAGTGGTGCGCGGACCGCTCGTACGAGTACGACGTGATGGGTGACCTCGTGGAGGTCGATCTCGACTGGTGGAACAGCAGGCTCGACGAGGCGCGTATCCCCGTACGGCTCCACGGCCGAGCGGTGAACGGAGATCCGGTCGACACCGGCGCCGGTTTCCTGCGACGGGGCGACCTGCACTCGGTGGGTCGCGGATGCGATCTGTCCACCGTCTACCACTGCGCTGCATGGCTTGTCGGGCACCGTCACCGCGAACGTGCACGGCGGTTCCCCGATGCGCGCGATCTGTCGGAACCTGTCCACGCGATGCGGCTCGATCGTGTGCGTCGCGCCCTGGGTGAGTGCCGCCGCGCGCCTGCCCTCATTGATCTGGGCCCGCAACGGGAGTGGTCGGGGTGGCCGGCTGCCACAGGATTCGGTCCCGTCCCGCTGTCGCTGTTCGCCTGGGCGGTCGGGTCGGAGGGCACGCTGGAGCGCCCCCAGATCGTGGACCAGCAGGCCCTGTCCGAACTGGTCCACCTCGGGTGGGTCGAGAACCCGTCGGTCTCCGGAATCACCGTGCGGCGGTACATGCGGTACTGCGACGTTCTCTACGGCTGGGCCGACTTGGCGCGAGTCCGACCGGAGCTGATCGAGATGTGGCTGGTGCATGCCTGGCGTCGGCGCAGAGCCTCGCCCTCACCGTTCATGCAGGAGTTTCGCGATGCGCTCTGACCGTGCGCTGCGGGAAGAACGTGGTGGAGCTGAGGGGAATCGAACCCCTGACCTTCTCGATGCGAACGAGACGCGCTACCAACTGCGCCACAGCCCCTGACCTGGCGAACCAGGATCGTCTCGAACTCTAGCAGCCCTGCGGGACTGCCAGAAATCCGGTCACTCTCCGGCAGCCCGACGCATTCTGACGTCCAGGTGGGAGTCGCCCACATGCTCGTCGTAGTGCTCGAGATGGTCGAACGCCGGGTCCTCGTCGTCCACCTCGAGCACGACGGCGCCGGGACGACGTAGCCGCTCGGGGGTGAGCTTGAGTTCGGGGTCGGTGTTCGACTCGACGCCCAGGCGCGAGCGCTGGAGCCGCTGCATACGCCGGCGGCGGATGTCTTCCTCGATGCGCACCTGACGGCGGAGGTAGAACAAGTACGAGGACAGGCCGACGAGCGTGACGGTGAAGACCCACCAGAAGATCGGCGACGCAAGGAAACCCAGTGCGGCCGACATCGCGATGACGAACACCGAGCCGAGTACCGCGCGCTGACGGAAGCCGTAGCGGGCCGCGCGGGCGATGGCGTCCGCTTCGGGATCGAATCCGCCGCGACCACGACGCTGCGGCACGTAATCCTCGGCGAAGTACTCGTCCTCGTCGTGATCCGCGGCGTGCTGGGTGTCCATCGGATCCTCCGAGTCGGGTGTACTGGGGCGCCAGTCGGGATCGCTGCGGTGGCCTGCGGCGGGGCCGGGATCGACGCGTAGACGTGCGCCGCCTCGGTGCAGAACACGCGTAGCCAGGGCTACATCGGTGGTTCGCCTGATGCGCGGGCGCGATTTGACCACCATCGGCACCAGCACGAACAGCCAGATGGCGACGAGGCCGATCCAGATCACCGAATTGGGCACTGCCACCACCTCCTGCCGCGTGAATCACATACATGTGAGCTTGCACGTCAGCGTAGTGGTGAGCGTTGCATGCCGGTTGCCGACGCGCCGAACACGAGTGCACTCATGTCACACCAGTCACACTGCGGAGCCTTGTTTCGGGCTCCCGCGGGTGTTGCGTGTTCCCGCGGGCACTGCAGTGGTGGCGCGAACACGAAAGTTCCGCGGGAACACCGGGGAGGTCAGCGCGCCCAGGCCGCCCGACCACTGCGCACCAGCACATCGGCCGCAGTTCCGGGAGTCTCGCCCACCGTCATCGCAACGAGGATGTGGTCGCGCCAGGCACCGTCGACGTCGAGGTAACGCTGCAACAGCCCCTCCTGACGGAACCCGACGTTGCGGAGAACCGCTTGGCTCGCAGCGTTTTCCGGCCGGACGGTGGCCTCGATGCGGTGCAGTCCGGCGGCGCCGAAGCAGTGGTCGACACCGAGCGCGAGGGCCGCGGTGGCGACACCCTGACCACCGACGTCCTTCGCCACCCAATACCCGATCCACGCGGACCGCAGGGCTCCACGGACGATGTTGCCGACGGTCAGCTGTCCACAGAATTCGCCGTTGAGCTCGATGGCGAACGGCAGCATCGTCCCCCGCCGCGCTTCCGCCTTGAGGCTCGAGAACAAGGGTGGCCACGACGACATCGCGTGCCTCATGTCCCAGGGCGCCTCGCCGGTGGGCTCCCACGGTTCCAGATGCGCACGGTTCGCGATCCGCGTGCGTGACCAGACGGACGCGTCGCGCAGGCGGACGGGTCGGACAGTCACATCACCCGCAGGGACCACGAGTGGACCCAGTTTCGCCGGCCATCCTGGATGGCTGGACCACGATCGCGGCATACTTCGAGACTGTAGCGAATCAGCCGCGCTGCGCGAGAAACGCGACGTCGACTTCTTCGCCGGTGCGCACCTCGGTCACCGCGGGGTCGACCATGACGAGGCAGTTCGCCTCGGCGAGCGTGGCCAGCAGATGCGACGAACTGCCGGGAGCACCGCCGAGCGCCTGCACCAGGTACTCCCCCGTGCCCTCGTCACGCATGAGCTGTCCGCGCAAGTAGGCGCGTCGACCGGCGATGGAGGTGATCGGTCCGACGGTGCGTGCAGTCACGATCCGCCGCATCGGCTGGCGACGCCCCAGAGCGATGCGCACGAGCGGGCGGACCATCACTTCGAACACCACGAGCGCGCTGACGGGGTTGGACGGAAGGAGGAACGTGGGGACCTCGTCACGTCCGAGCTGCCCGAATCCCTGCACCGAACCGGGGTGCATCGCGACGCGGCCCACCTCGATGTCGCCGAAGTCCTCGAGCGCCTCGCGGATCTCCTCTGAGGCACTGCCGCCGACGGCACCGGCGATGACGACGATCTCGGACCGGATGAGCTGACCCTCGACCACCTCACGCAGCCGCTTCGCGTCGCCACTGACGATGCCGATGCGGTTGACGTCGGCGCCGGCATCGCGTGCAGCGGCGGCAAGGGCGTAGCTGTTGACGTCGTAGACCTGGCCTTGACCGGGTGTGCGCTCGATGTCCACGAGTTCGCCACCGATGGAGATCACCGACAGACGCGGACGGGGGTGGACCAGCACCTTGTCGCGACCCACGGCGGCCAGCAGACCGACCTGAGCAGCACCGATGATGGTTCCGGAGCGCACCGCGACGTCGCCGGGCTGCACGTCGTCGCCGATGCGGCGCACGTACTCGCCGGACCGGACGGGAGCGAGAACCTCGATGCGTCCACGAGCGAGCTTCGCGCGATCCATCGGCAGGACCGCGTCGGCAAGCGTGGGAAGGGGCGCACCAGTGGCGACGCGCACCGCTTGGCGAGGCTGCAACCGGATGGGCTGACGCGATCCCGCGCCGACCTCACCCACCACGGGCAGCGAGATGTCTACCGCCGCACCGTTCTCGTCGGTCGCGGAGCCCGCAGCAGCAATGTCGACGCTGCGCACGGCGTAACCGTCGATCGCGGCCTGGTCGAAGCCGGGCAGGGGACGCTCGGTCACCACTTCCTCGGCGCACAGCAGTCCCTGCGCCTCGGAGATGGCGACTCGCACCGGCCGGGGGGCAACCGCTGCAGCCGTCACTCTCGACTGCTGCTCCTCAACCGAGCGCATCCGCACCTTCCGTCGTGTTCTTCTGGCCGGACCTCACTCGTACGTCGTGAGCTCCGGAGCCCAACTGTCGCTCAAGCGCTCCTGGAGCCACTCGCGCAACGCCGGACCGTAGTCGTCGCGTTCCAATGCGAAGTCAACCGCAGCGCGGAGGTATCCCCCGGGATTTCCGAGGTCGTGTCTCACACCACGATGCACCACGACGTGGACCGGGTGGCCCTCGGCGATCAGCAGAGCGATGGCGTCGGTCAGCTGGAGCTCGCCGCCGGCGCCGGGCTCGATGCGTCGCAACGCGTCGAAGATGGCACGGTCGAGGAGGTACCGGCCCGCGGCCGCGTAGTTCGACGGGGCATCCTCCTTCGCGGGCTTCTCCACCATGCCGTTGACCTTGAGCACGTTTGGGTTGACCGCGTCGGGAACGATCTCGGTGTCGAAGACTCCGTACGACGACACCTGGTCCTCGGGAACCTCGATGGCGCACAACACACTTCCGCCGCGCTTGGCGCGCACGCGGGACATCACGTCGAGCACACCGCGGGGCATCACCAGATCGTCCGGAAGGAGAACGGCGATGGCGTCCTCGTCGTCGTCCAACACTTCCTCGGCGCATGCCACGGCGTGTCCGAGGCCCAGAGGTTCGTGCTGGATCACCGACTGGACGTCGAGAAGCTTGGGGGCTACCCGAACCTTGGCGAGCAGTTTGAGCTTACCGCTCGCCTCGAGCTTGTTCTCCAGGACCAGGTCCTCGACGAAGTGTGCGACCACGCCGTCCTTGCCGGGCGAAGTGACGATGACGAGGCGCTCGGCTCCGCAGTCGGCGGCTTCACCGGCAACCAATTCGATACCGGGTGTATCGACCACGGGCAGTAGCTCTTTGGGCACGGTCTTCGTGGCGGGAAGAAAACGGGTACCCATGCCTGCAGCGGGGACCACGGCCGTGCGGAAGGACGGTTTCTTGCTCCCGGCCGTGGACTCACTGTTCGCTGAGCTCATGCACACACCCTATCCATGTAAACCGCGAACTTCCTTCGCGAGACCCTAAGGTTTAACCCGTGATCGCGGACGACAAACTCGAGTGGAGGACGCGCATCCTTGCTGCCCGCAGGCGTCGCGACCACTGTTCTCGGCGCCGTGCGTCAGAGGCACTCTCTCACGCCGTCGCACTTTTGGCGTCCGATGTACTCGGTCGTGGCGGTGACACCCTCGCCGCCTACGTACCGGTCGGTAGCGAGCCGGGGAGCGTGTCGATGCTCGACGCAGCACACGCGGCCGGCGTGCGGGTGCTGCTCCCTGTTGCCCGCGAGCCGGGAGCGATGTCGTGGGCGGAGTACACCGGACCCGACTCGCTGGTGCCCGCAGCGCACGGACTCCGCGAACCGGCGGGCACGGTGCTCGCGCCCGACACGGTGACCGAGGCCTCCGTGTTGCTCGTTCCCGCCCTGGCCGTCGATCGTTCCGGGGGCCGGTTGGGTCGCGGCGCGGGGTTCTACGACCGCACGTTGCACGCGGTGCGGTCCGACGCCCTGCTGGTGGGGGTCGTGTACGACGACGAGCTGGTCGACGTTCTCCCCACCGAGGAGCACGACATCCGCATGACCCACGCCCTCACTCCCGACGGAGGGTTGTCGAGGCTGGTGGGCCGACCGCCCGCGGAATAGCTCCACCTGCGGCGGCGTTCTCCGATTGCCGATGCTGGCACTGTCGACTGTAGAGTGCCAAGAAGGACCGACAGCGGGAGAAAACGTGCCTACCTACTCATATGCGTGCACCGAGTGCGACAACCGGTTCGACATCGTCCAGTCGTTCACGGACGATTCGCTGACCGTGTGCCCCGCGTGCTCGGGCAAGCTGCGCAAGCTCTTCAACACCGTCGGGATCGTGTTCAAGGGCAGCGGCTTCTACCGCAACGACAGTCGCGGCACCTCCTCGACCAGCGAATCTGCATCGTCCGACTCGAGCAGCAGCTCGGACAGCAAGAGCTCGACCGAGAAGAAGTCGGACTCGAGCAAGCCGTCCGAGAAGTCCTCCGGCTCGTCGGAGAAGAAGTCCACGAGCACGTCCGCGTCCGCCGGCGCAAGCTGAGAACACCCCCTGTGGAGAGCCGCGCGGTTCTCCACAGGGCAACCGGCCCTCCAGCCATCGCGGGGCCCGACGCTCTCTAGCGTCGGTGGATGCCCACCCCGAAGCCCGCTGCGGCCCATCCGCTCGGCGCGCGTCTTCTCGACCGCATCCCCTCTCTCCCTCCCGGACTTCGTTCGACCACCGCGCGGCGCGTCCTCGCGGCCGCTCTGGTGCTGCTGGCTGTCGTCGCGGCATATCGCTCCGACCCTTCGCGTAGCCGCGTCCCGGTCATCGTGTCGGCGACCGACCTGGTGCCGGGCTCCTACGTGACCGCCGCGGACCTCTCGACGACGCTCGTCGACGAATCCGTCGTGGCGCAGGGCTCACTCACCTCCGTCGACGACGCCGTGGGGCGCACGGTCGCGGGACCCGTCCGGCCCGGCGAAGTCTTGACCGACGTCCGCCTCCTCGGACCGCGGCTCGCGTCGGCCACACTGCGTGCCGACGACGCGCGGGTTGTGCCCATCAGGCTCGCCGACCCCGAACTCGCCGATCTACTGCGGGCAGGCGACGTGGTCGATGTCGTGCGGGCCGCCGACGGCGACTCCGCGGACGACGGCGGCGGTACCGGGATCATCGCCGAAGCCGCCACCGTCGTCGTAGTGTCCGCAGCCGGAACCGGAGTGGCCCGACGGGAGCAGCTTGTCCTTCTGGCGCTGCGTGCGGATGCTGCCGCCACAGTGGCTGCCGCATCGTTGTCCGACGCACTCACCGTTCTGCTGCGCTGACTTTCGAGAACTCGGCAAACACCTCGGTCGGTTACGCTCACCCCAGAAATTCGCGCACGATCGGACGAGGGGTACATCGCATGCTGAAGGGTTTCAAGGATTTTCTGCTTCGAGGAAACGTTGTCGATCTGGCCGTGGCGGTGGTCATCGGCGCCGCATTCACCGCGATCGTCACAGCATTCACCACCAACATCGTCAACCCGCTGATCGCGTCCATCGGGGCCAGTAACGAACTGGGATGGGGCTTTTCCATCCGCGCCGGCAACGCGGCGACGTTCGTCAACATCGGCGGTGTCATCACGGCCATCATCAACTTCATTATCATCGCGGCCGTCGTCTACTTCGTGCTGATCCTCCCGGTGAACACCGCGAAGGCACGATTCGCCACCAAGAAGGAGAAGGCGCTCAGCGATCAGGACATCCTGATCCAGATCCGAGACCTGCTGGCGGAAGGCAAGTCCGAGGGCGTCAAGACCACGACCGACGGAGTCACCGGCAACACCACGACGTAACGCCGTATCGACGACGAGGGCTCGTCCGCACCCGAGGGTGTGGACGAGCCCTTTTTGTCATTCCGGCGGTGTTCGAGCGCGGGCCGGTCCGTTGTCGCTCCGAGCGCGGGTTCCCGCAACGGTTCCAGCAACCTGCAACGGCTACAACCGTTGCAAGTTGCCGAAGTCGTTGCGGGAACGTCGCCGGGCCGTTGTCGCTCTGGTTGCAGCAAGGTGCTCCGGCTACAACCGACGCAGGTTGCGGAAAGCGGAGCAAGAAGTACCGAGCGCGGGTTCCCACAACGGTTCCGGCAACCTACACCGGTTGCAACCGTTGTAAGTTGCCGAAGTCGTTGTAGGTAGCGGAACGGTGACGATCAGAACCGCGCCGCTCCCCGTCAGTTGCCGAACTTCAGCAGCGGGAACTCGTCGAGCGTGATCGCGGTACCGGCCGACGAGCATGCATCGGCGACGGCCTTCGAGTTGTCGACGAAGGCCCGACCCGAGGTGCTGTCGGGTTCGGTCAGCTCGAGCGAGTCGGCCGGGAGACCGGAGATCAGTGTGGAGAGCGACGTTTCGACACCATCGGTCGCGGTATCGGCCAGCGGCTGGAACTTCTGCATCTCGGCAGTCTTGGCGGCGGTCCATGCCTCGATGTCGGAGTCGGCCGGACCGGCCTTCACGAGCGCGGTGAACTGTTCGTAGGCAGTCTCGAAATCGGTGCATGCGGTGGCATTCTCGGGCGAGGCGTCCGACGAACCGGAATCGCCGCTGCTGCACGCCGAGAGCCCCACCAGAGCCGTGACGGCGACGGCTGCAGTGATCAGACGGGTTGCGGTACCGGAATTCATACCGCCCATTCAACAGGATCCCTGTTTCGCGGAAGCGACTGGGGCGGTGCGCATTCGGTCCGTCGTGACAGTCCACGAACCATTGCGGACGCCATAGTTGCCGTTCACGAACACGACGAAGCCCCACCCGGAGAACCGGATGGGGCTTCGTACGTGTGTTCAGTTCTGCCGAGGTAGCGAACTACCTGTCAGCAGGCAACCGATACTGGCTGGGCCAGGATCAGTTGAAGCGCCACGGCTGGCCGTAGGTGACTGCGGTGTCGCCATTGCTGGAGACAACCTTCACGTACGGACGGACCGAGACGTTGCCGGCGATGTTGGTCGCGGTGCCGTGCACGTTCGAGATCTGGATCTCGGTGCGCTCGCCCGAAGCCGAACCGGTGCCGACCTCGACGTCTTCGATGCCGGGGCCCGGCTCGAGGGTGACGGTGGTGCCGACCTGCGGGAGGATGTCCGAGACGGTGAAGGCGTCGCCGTCGCCGATCTCGAGCTGGGGGGTGCTGTACGAGAACGTCAGCTCGCCACCGAGGGACATCGGGTAGCCGAACTGGTAGCCGAGGGTGATGTCACCTTCGAAGTCAGCAGCGTCGGGTCCGGTGACCTCGACGATTGCGCGACCGTTGTGGAACCACTCACGAGTCAGCGGGTTTCCGTCGAGCGGGAAGACGCTGTTGATGAAGGTATCGGCCTGCGAAACCGTGATGGTGTTGCCACCACCGTCGACGACGGAGTTCGAGTCGTCGACTGCTGCAGATGCCGAGCCGCCACCGACGACCAGGCCGACAACTGCGGCGCTGGCGACCACTGCGGTACGCATGGACTTGAGCCCCCGGCTGCGCCGCGGCTTCTGAATTACGGTCATGTACTTCCTCATCATGTTCGTCCCGGGGCGTGTTCGCCTCAGGTGCGCTGTCGGGCTCTGGATTCCTCCCGAACGGTTCACGTCGAGCGAACCGTATCAGGCGGCGACGGCAAGCTGGTGGCTTACGTGTCGGGCAGTGCAGGACCACAATTTGGTTGCTGTCTCGTATCGATTCAGCACCCACTGTCGAACCTGAGCGAAACCTTAGAGGGAGTTCGCAACCCTGACAATCCCTACGCACACGGCGTTACGTCTCGGATCCGCCGGCCACGTTTCCTTCATGTGAACCTGCGTCACAAGCGTTTTGAGAAAGCGACTCGCCGGTAACAGGAAGGAGCTCGAGCGCTCGAAACTGTGCTAACACGCTGCGGGAATAGCCGTGACGTGCGGGTTGTTCGGCGCACCCCTGCATCGAATGGACGTCCGGGTCGGTCGTCGAGTCACACCAGCAACATCTACCCTGCGGTAACCGCACGGGCGGCACTGTCGGTTTGTACGAATATCCGGTTAACAGACGTGCAACACGAGATGCGCGATGTGAACGTTCACGTGACGTGGATCACACCAAACTATTCGTAATGTGGAGGCCTCTGGCTCCTCAACCACTCCTCCGAGCGGCCGGACGAATCACCGCCATGTGGTTCGGAGCCGACGGAGTCGTCGCTCGTCGACTCCGGAAGAACCTCGCCGAACACACGCGCGAGCCGGGCCCGCCGTTCACGGGCCCGGCTCGCGGGGTCGTCGAGTGAGGACGAATCCTCCGGTGGCTCAGCCGTCAAGGCTGGACAGCTCACCGATCACGTGTGCGGCCAACGGAGTCAGCGTGGCCATGCCGTCACGCACAGCGGCGCGGCTGCCCGCGAGGTTGACGACGAGCGTGCTGCCGGACACGCCGGCCAACCCTCGGGACAGTCCCGCATCGAGTGAGCCGGCGGCCAGGCCGGACGAGCGCAGGGCCTCGCTGATACCCAGCAGCTCACGGTCGAGCACCTCGGCGGTGGCATCGGGTGTCACGTCGCGAGGAGAGGTACCGGTGCCGCCGACGGACACCACCAGGTCCACACCACCGATGACCGCAGTGTTGAGCGCGTTGCGGACATCGATCTCGTCGTTACTGACGACGACGACACCGTCGACGAGGAAGCCGGCCTCGAGGAGCAGTTCGCTTACCAGGGGTCCGGTCGAGTCGGCGTCTCCGTGGGCGGTGCGATCGTCGACGATCACGACGAGCGCCCGCCCGGCTACCGCGGCATCCATAGTCATGTCGCTCACCGTAATGCCCGCCTCCAGACGCGTCTCCATCTGCCCGACACTCGCCATCGCCGCGAAGCCCTCGACGGCATCGGAGTTCATCCGACTCGGCTCGATATGGCCGACGATCGGCGTCAGATGGCCACCGTCACGGACGATCCGGGGTCGCTTCATCAGTTGCCTCCGCTGGGAGCCGTGCCGAGGGTGACCTGCACGGTCTGCTCGTTGCCGCCCTGGGTGTACTTGACCGACACCTGGTCGCCGGGAGCGTGCGACCGCACGGCCGCGATCAGCGCGTCGCCGCTGGCGATGACGCGTCCGTCGACCTCGGTGACCACGGCGCCGGTGGGAATACCGGCCTGCGCTGCCGGTCCGCCCTCGGTGACGGCCATGACCGTCGCACCGTTCGCGTCGTCCCTGCTGGGAACGCTGATGCCGATGATGGCCTGGGTGGCCTTGCCCGTCTGCACCAGCTCGTCGGCGATGCGGCGAGCCTGGTCGACGGGGATGGCGAATCCGAGGCCGATGGACCCGCTCTGCGATTCCGACGAACTCGCGCCGGCACCCAGCGTGGCGATCGCGCTGTTGACGCCGACGAGCTTGCCGTTCATGTCGACGAGTGCACCGCCGGAGTTGCCCGGGTTGATCGCCGCGTCGGTCTGGATCGCGTCGATCACGGTCGTCTGGTCGGTCGACTCACCGCTGGTCGCGACGGGGCGGTTGAGCGAGGAAATGATGCCGGAGGTGACGGTGCCCGCCAGTCCCAGCGGGGATCCGACGGCGACGACGCCCTGTCCGACCTGCAGGCCGTCCGACGTTCCCAGCTCGATCGGCGTCAGTCCGCTGCGGCCCGTCGCCTTGATGACGGCGATGTCCGACGACGCGTCGGCGCCCACGACGGTCGCGCCCGATGTCGAGCCGTCGTTGAAGGACACGGTGAGCTGCGCACCGGCGCCGGCACCGGACACCACATGGTTGTTGGTCAGGATCAGTCCGTCGGACGAGAGGATGACGCCCGAGCCCTCACCCTCGGCCGTGCGGCCGGCGACCTGGATCTGCACGACGCTCGGAAGCACCTTCTGTGCCACGGCCTGAACGGACCCGTCCGGCGCGTTGGCAGCCGGGTTCGCCTGCGTCACAGGCTGATTGAGGGCGTTGGTGACACCGCCACCGTTCGAATCGGTCGCGATGGCTCCCACCGCGCCGCCGATGCCGCCGCTCACCAGGGCGAGTGCGATCGCTCCCGCCACGAAGGCCGCGCGACCGGGCTTGCGCGTCGCGGTCGCCGTGGACGTCGCGCCGTAGTACTGCGGCTGCTGGTACGGGTTCTGCTGGTAAGGCTGGGCGTACGGGTTCTGCTGCTGGTTCGGGTTCTGCTGGCCACCCTGGTACCGACCGTCCCACCCGGAGTACTGCGGCTGATGCGGGGGTGTCGGCTGCTGAGCCGTGGGATCTTCCCGGCCGTCGCGGCCGGTGTCTCCAGTAGTGCGGTCCTCACTCATGCGTTCTGCTCCATCTCCGAGTCCGGCACTCGCCGGTCACCTCACGTCGTCCGACTCGACGATGCCCCTTCGGACTGAGAGGGCGCTGAGACCGTCATGTCAGCCTCCTGTGCGTTACCGGCTTCCCCGGGAAGAACGATGCGAATCAGCGTTCCGCCGGCCGCCGAATCCTCGACGGCGATGGTTCCGCCGTGCTTGAGCACTACCTGGCGCACGATGGCCAGCCCCAATCCGGAGCCGGGCATGGACCGCGACGCCGTGGATCGGTAGAAGCGCTCGAAGACCAGTTCCCGCTCGTCCGGCGCGATTCCGGGTCCGGCATCGGCCACCGTGAGCTCGAGCAGTCCGTCGGGCCGCGCGACCATGGCCACGTGCACGGTGGCCCCGGACGGGCTCCATTTGGCCGCGTTGTCCATGACGTTCAGCACGGCACGCGAGAGACCGGCCTGGTCGCCGTACAGGATCCACGGGGTGGTCACGGCGACGAAGTCGATCTCGTTGCGGCGTCGTCGAACACGTTCGAGGCTGCGCTCGACGACGTCGGACATGTCGACACGGTCGAACACGTTCTCCGGAGCGTCCTCGCGTGCGAGGTCGACCAGGTCCCCCACCAGCGTCGACAGTTCTTCGATCTGGGCGACGACGTCGACACGCAGGTCGGCCATGTCCTGCTCCGGGATGCGCGGTGCGCCGGGCTGTCCCGACGCGATGAGCAACTCCATGTTCGTACGCAGCGAGGTCAGGGGCGTCCGCAGTTCGTGTCCGGCGTCCGCGACGAGGCGCGACTGGCGCGCCCTCGACTCGGCGAGCGCACGCAGCATCGTGTTGAAACTGTCGGTCAGTCGGGCGAGTTCGTCGTTGCCCGTCACCGGGATCGGGGTCAGGTCGTCCGTACGTGCCACGCGTTCGGCAGCGGCAGTCAGCCGACCGATGGGCCGAAGACCCGTCCGCCCCACAGCGGTCCCGGCGACTGCGGCCAGCACCACGCCGCATCCGCCGACGACGAAGAGCACCCAGGCGAGGCGGTCGAGCACCTGCCCCGTCGGTGCCAGTCGCTGTGCGATGACCAAGGTGCTGCCGTCCTGGGTGCGCTCGGCGAGCACGCGCGCACCGGACGTGGTGCGCAGTGACGAGTCCTCCTGCCCGATCGCCACAGTCATCTCCGGGTCACCGATCGGCACCGTCGAACCGGGCGGCACGTACTTGGTCAGGTCCGGAAAGATGAGAGCGACACTGACGTCCGTGCTGTAGAGCGTCGCTCCGGCGACGTAGCGGGGATCGAACGCCACGAGGTTCGTCTGGATCAGCGCGGACGCGCGCGTCCGAAGTTGGTTGTCGACGTCGCCGTACAGCGCGCGGGACACCACGGCGTAGGCAGCGATGGCCATGACCGCCACCGCGATGGCCACCACCGACGCAGCCAACAACGTCACCCGCCACCGCAGCGACACCGACCGCGTCAGCGGCATGGGCGGACGCATCTGCCCTCTCACGTCGAGCGGTTCCGCCTGCGTACCGACACCGTTGCGGGCAGTCGAGCGCCCGAACGGAGCGAGATTCACGGTGCGGTTTCCCTCAGCACGTACCCGACGCCTCGGACGGTGTGGATGAGCCTGATCTCGCCGTCCGCCTCGGTCTTGCGACGCAGGTAGCCGACGTAGACCTCGAGGGCGTTGCCGGACGTCGGGAAGTCGTACCCCCAGACCTCCTCCAGGATGCGGCTGCGGCTGAGCACACGACGCGGGTTGGCCAGCAACATCTCGAGCAGCGAGAACTCCGTCCGCGTGAGGCTGATGGGCCGTTCGCCTCGGTGGACCTCGCGGGTGACCGGATCCAGGGACAGATCGGCGAACGACATCACCTCGCTGTCCGGGCCCAGTTCACCCCCGGTGCGGCGCAGCAAGGCTCGCAGACGGGCGAGCAGTTCCTCCAACGCGAACGGCTTGGGCAGGTAGTCGTCGGCCCCGGCATCGAGACCGGCGACGCGCTCGGACACCGAATCGCGAGCCGTCAGCACCAGGATGGGCAGATCGTCGCCCGTGCTCCGCAGCCGCCGGCACACCTCGAGCCCGTCCAGACGCGGCATCATGACGTCCAGCACCAACGCGTCCGGCCGCTCGGCAGCCACCTTCTCGAGTGCATCGAGGCCGTCGGTGGCCAGGTCGACGGTGTATCCGTTGAAGGTGAGGGACCGGCGCAGGGATTCACGGACGGCACGATCGTCGTCGGTCACCAGAACTCGCATGGACCCAGTGTCACCCCGGTGACTGAGACGGTGCTGAGAGGGCACGGGAACAGGCTGTCAGCGGCGACCGAACAGACCGTCGACGAAGGCGACGGCGTCCGGCTGCGAGTCACGGAAGGTCTGGCTGTGGTCCCCCGGGTAGGTCTTGAAGGTCAGCGGCTCACCGTTCGCCGTCATCGCCGCGGCGAGCGACAGTGCCGACGGAGCGGGCACGTCGATGTCGCGCAGACCCTGTCCGATGAACACCGGCCGGTCGTAACCCGACGTCGGCACCCCCATGTAGTCGTTGAGCACGCCGTAGAGATTCGGGATCTGCGCCAACGGCCGCGACAACATCTCCCCCAGCTTCAGCCCTGCCACCGCGTCGTGGAACGGCATGGCGCACATGGTCTCCGCCGTATCCACCCACTGCTTGCCGAGCGGGGTGAGGTACGAGTCGACATCGATCTCCGGGTGCGCGCTGCGCAGTCCCGCGAGGATGTAGAAGACGTAGGAGGTGAGGCCGTCGGGAATCGCGACGGGCGGGACACCCGGGCCCAGCGGAAGAAGCGCCAGTTCGATGTTGGCGGGGACGCCGGTCCCCACGGCGCCGAGGTAGTCGAGCGACTCTCCCCCGTACTCGGTGGCGTATCGCGCGGTGGTCACGGCAGCGCCACCTCCCTGCGACTGACCGATGGCCACCCACCGGTTCGACAGGGACGGGTACAGCGCCCGCGCTGCGGTCACACTGTCGACGACGCTGTGAGCCTGCACCTTGCCGTCGAGGTATGCCATGACGCCGGGTGTGCCCAGACCGACGTAGTCCGTGGCGACGATCGCGTACCCCTTCTGCAGCCACGTGGAGAGGTAGGGGAAGTCCCGTTCCGGGAGAGTGGGTCCTACGACGGACGGCGCGCAATCGTCTCCGAGACCGGATGTGCCGTGCGCCCACGCGATGACCGGCCACCCACCCGCCGGCGCCTGGCCGGGCGGGAGGTAGACACCGCCGGTGCTCAGCGCTGCCTCGTCGCGCGGCCCCACGGACCAGTAGGTGATGCGTGCTGCGTCGACGCTGCCGGGAATCGGCGCCGGTGATGCGGACGAGCTCACCAGCGTTCCGGGAGTCGTGCCGTCCGCGTGCGCGACACCGACGAGCGAGAATGCGAGGGACATCGAGGCGGTCATGGTCACGAGCGCACGCACGAGGCGGCGGGAGCGGTTCGGCACGGCGTCACCGTACAACCCGCATCCGACGGACGTGCGTCGTTCTCGACCACTAGAACATACGTTCGAACACGGCTACGATCAGTGCCATGGACGACTCGGGTAGAACGCAGAGCGCGGTGAACGACAAGGTCCTCGAGCTGCGCGCGGTCGCCGACGAGCTCAGGGAACTCGACGATCATCGTGTCGCACTGGGAGACAGACTGGTCGACCTCGAACACTGGTTCCGACGCGTCGGCTGCGCGGAACTGTCGGATCATGCACTCGACGTCTTCGTCTCGCGGTACGTGGGCCGGGTCTTCGAGCTGGCCGACGGTATGCGGGAGTAACAGTTACCCGTCTACACGGATAGAAGTGACGTGCGTCGCCCGGTCCGGCGAGACGTGGGGTGCCCCTCACTTCGGTGAAAACGGACCTTCTGCGGGGAATCATGGTGTCAGCGAGATGAGTTCTCGCCAGTGCGGTTCAGGGGGATCCGCACTCGCTCGATGTGGAGGTAACACCATGATCGCTTTGACTCTCGTCGGTGTCACAGCACTGGCCGTCGCACTGCTGTCCGGGGGCCGCGACCTCGACTTCGCGGGCCGACAGACGTCGTACAGCTACCGCGCACGCTGACGTTCCACAGATTCGACTGCAGCACCTCGTCCGATGGGCGGGGTGCTGCTGTCGTCGGTAGTTCGTTGTGACCAGTCATATCGAACACACGTTCGAATAGCTGCTACTCTCAGTTCATGGAATCGGGGGATCCAGGGTCGGCCTGGCAGTCGCAGATGAGTCGCCGGGAGCAGGTGATGCCGTCGATCGCTGCCGCGACCGACGACCCCCGGGTCGCCGACGCACTCAGCCGTCTCGCCGACGCGGTGGCCGCCGTGCGAGCCCTCGACACCGCAACGGTCGGCAACGGGGATCGTCTGGCCCTCGTGTGCGCCGCGGAGAACATTCGGCGGATGCTGACCGGGGCGTCGCATACCTGGATCATGCAACTTGTCGAACAGTCCGGCTTCGATGCCGTGCTGGGCGCGATCGGGGCCGGCGGAGTGCCTCACGCACTGGCCTACATGCTGAGGATCAGCGGGAGAGAAGCATCGTCCCGTGTCGCCGTGGCGCGCGATCTGGCCCCCTCCACCACGATGGCCGGTCAGGTCGTCGCTCCCCCGCTGCCGCACACCGCCGCCGCGGCATCCGACGGTGCGCTGGCCGATGCGCACGTCTCGATCATCCGGAAGTTCCTGAGAGGGCTCCCGTCGTCTGTCGATGCACCTACGCGTGATGCCGCCGAACACGATCTGGCGCGGCTCGCTCGCACCGTGTCACCGGAAGAACTCACGGCCATCGCCCGCCGGCTCGGCGAGTACCTCGACCCGGACGGCAAGGAACCCGACGATCGCGATCGCGGACGCGAGCGGTTCATCGAGTTCGACCCGCAGCGCTCCGATTCCATGTCGACTGGACGCTTCTGCGTGGACGCGGTGCTGCGAGGGCTGCTCGAAGCCATTTTCGACAAGTACGCAGCACCTGGTGTGTGCCGCCCGGACGCTCTGCCGACCGACGGTCCCGTCGACCTGGACGAGACAGCGGAAGAGTCGGACCAGGACGACCAGGCGGAGCGGGACGACCAGGCGGAGCGGGACGACCAGGACGACCAGACGGAGCGGGACACGCGGAGCGTCGGCCAACGCCATCACGACGCGCTCGCATTCGTACTGTCCGACGCGCTGGCGTCGGGTCGACTCGGTCAGCACAACGGCATCCCACTGGCCGTGATCGTGACCGTCACGCTGGAAGAACTGGAACGCGCAGCCGGAATCGCGCTCACCGCAACCGGATCGATGATTCCGATCGCCGAGATAATACGACTCGCGGCGAACGCTCACCACTACCTGCACGTCTTCGACGGCGCGCGAGCGAGCACGATGCACTTCGCCAGGGCTCGCCGCTGTGCCAGTACGGACCAGCGACTCGCACTGTTCGCCCGCGACCGAGGATGCACCGGACCGGGATGCACCGCTCCGGCATCGAGGTGTGAGGCCCACCATGTCGACGACTGGGCGACCGGTGGACTCACCGACGTGGACGATCTCGCACTGGCCTGCGGGCTGCATCACCCACTTGTCGGCACCGGGCCGGGACAGTGGGAGACCACCGTCGCTCCCCCGGATCACGGACATCCGGGCACGATCCTCTGGCACCCGCCGGACACCATCGATCCCGAGAGACACGGAGTCTCCAACCACTACAACTTCCCGGAGCGTCATCTGGCCCCACCGACCGATGTCAGGACGGAGAATGCGCCGCCGTGAACTCGGCGATACGGGAAAGGGCCGGCTTCGGTGTGAAGTCTCGTTCGACGATGCCGAAATTCTGCTCGGTTTCGCCGAGGTCGGTGCCCGAATCACGGATGCTGTAGACGTAGGCGGGGCCCAACCAGTCGTTGCCGAGAAGAGCATTCATCATGATCGCGATCGATTCGGATTGCCCGTCGGCAGACATCGCGTTCGCGTTCGTCCCTGTGGGCGCACCGATCTCGGTGATCCAGATCTGCTTCTCCCCGTCACCGGCCCCGGCCATGATGTCGTGCATGGGCCACATCGCCATCGCCGTGTTCCACTGCGCCGTCGACAGATCGTTCGGCAGGAACGGCCACGTGTAGGGATGCACGTTGAACGCGTCGAAGTATCGGTTGGCACCCAGCGAGTTCATCTGCGTCAGAAACGTCTTGGGTGAGATGTTGATCCCGTTGTCCACAGCGGGGGCCATTCCGCCGGACAGCACCAGGGCCTCGGGCTGCACAGCCTTGATGGCCCGGTAGGTCGCCCGGAGCATCAGCGCGTACACCGTGGGATCGGGCCTCGGCGCGAAGTACGTGGTGATGTTCGGCTCGTTCCACACCTCCCACAACGAAATTCGGTCGCGGTACCTCTCCGCGGCGAGTGCCCCGAACGCTGCGAACGCGTCCGGGCTCGCAGGTCGCGCGTACGGCTGATCGACCGCCGTCGCCACTCGCGCCCACGGTGGGGCGTAGGTGACGATCGCGTACGGGCACATACCTCGCGCGACGATGGCGTCGACGATGCGATCGGTCGACGCCCAGTCCCGCCGACCGGGCCGCGGCTCCACCACCGACCAGTCGATGTCGATCCGTACCGAGAACATCCCGGCGTCACGCGCGATATCCAGTTCGCGGCCCAGATCCTCGTCCGAGAGAAAGCCGAACGATCCACCGGGAGAACCGCCCACTCGAACGCCGTCCGACTCCGCCACACACCGGGGCATCTCGCTCGGCGGAGCGGCGGACGCCGGTACGGGCACACCGACGAGAACGAGAAGGACGGCGGCTCCCGACAGAGAGCACCGCCGAAGCAACTCGGCTCCGGGTCTGCGCCGAGTGGACCCCGGACCACAAACAGACCGATCGGTGAGCACCGGCCAAGGCTAACAGCGGCGGCCGCGGGGGACGTACCAGCGAAAACGGACACCGGAAAGGCTCCGAATGCAGGGATTCGCCACATCGCTCGATCACGAAGACACCTGCATTAGTATCGGCGAAATGACGACGGGAAACGACGGCTTCGATGCCCGCCTGAACGAGGTTCTGGAACAGCAGGCCGTGAAGGTGGGCGAGACGGTGCCCGCCTATGTCCGGCGTGCCGTCGTGACACGCCTCGTGAAGGAACTCTCCGAGGCCGACGACACCGATCTGGGCCATCTGCTCAAGCGCCTCGAGGCGACAGCTGATCCCGTGCCCGATACTCCCGCCTCCACGCCGCCGGCAGCATCCGAGCAACCGTCGATCGTCACCGATCCCGATCGTGTTCGCGCTGTCGAGGCCACCGGGCTTCTCGACACCCCGTCCGAACCGGCCTACGACCGCATCGTCGCCATGGCTGCCGATGCGCTGTCGGTGCCGGGTGCCGCGATCTCGCTGATCGACAAGGACCGCCAGTTCATCAAGAGTGCACTCGGTTTCGGACCCGAGGAGGAGCGGCCACGGGCCATCCC
This sequence comes from Rhodococcus sp. MEB064, assembly GCF_000834565.1. Classification (NCBI taxonomy): domain Bacteria; kingdom Bacillati; phylum Actinomycetota; class Actinomycetes; order Mycobacteriales; family Nocardiaceae; genus Rhodococcus; species Rhodococcus sp. MEB064. The sequence continues at coordinate 17,534 of NZ_JXQS01000022.1, read as the reverse complement.
TCTCGAGGCCGGCATGTGCCAGCACACCGTGGCGAAGGGCGAACCACTGCTGGTGGAGGACGCCCGCCTCGACGAGAAGTTCAGAAATCACCCCGGCGTCGTGGACAAGACCTTCATCTCCTACCTCGGCATCCCCTTGGTCGACGACGGCGGTCACGCGGTGGGCACGCTGTGCGTCTGGGACGCCGAGCCACGTCAGTGGACGACGGGGCACGTACAGGTACTCAAGGACATTGCGTGGATGGTTCGCGAGCGAATCTTCGAGTGAGCGAACCATTCCGGGCGTGATCTACATTTCTGCGTCGATTCTCTGTCTATCGGTCGCTTTTCCGTAATGGCGCCGTGACCATTCTGAGAAGACAACTCCGAAGAATGGTCTAGTGTTGATCTCGGTCGGTCAACCACTAGGTCCGTACGGAGTGAATCCTGTGTCAGAAACACTGGAATCGCGAGATACGTTGCAGCGCAACGCCCCTGCCACGAGGGTGTCCAAGGAACGTGGATTAGCGGACCGTCTTCGCGTCGATCCTGCACACACGATGGTCACCATCGCAGCGGATGCGACGGCGGCGATCGTGGCTGTCGCCGTGGCGAGATTCTGGCCCGGATCGGGCGACATCGATTACGGCTGGGTGCCGTGGCTGTTCGTGCCACTGGTCCTGCTCATCCTGGCGTCCCGCTCGCTCTACCGGCGCGGCCTCCGACGGAACTTCCTCGACGAGATCGGTCCCGTCGAGACGTCCGTCGCGATGGCCACTCTGCTGGTCCTGACGATCCTGCTGGTCGTGGGCACCGAGTACCGGCCCGGCCTCTTCATGGTCCGCGTGTGGATCGCCGCGGGCATCCTGGTGGCGGTGGCTCGCTTCCTGCGGACCACGATCCAGCGCTACCTCCGCGTGAACCACAAGTCGGCGGCTCCGACACTCATCATCGGCGGCGGCCCGATCGCGCACCAACTGGCGTCACGCATGCATCAGTTCCCCGAGTACGGCCTCGACCCCGTCGGCGTGCTCGACAAGGCCCCTGCGATCGATCCGGAGCCGGACACTCCCGAGGCGCTGGCCGTCCCCTACATGGGCAATCCCGCGCAGCTGGCGCAGGCCATCGAGCAGACGGGCGCCGAGGAGCTCGTCATCGGATTCTCCGACGTTCCGACCGAGAGTCTGGTCAAGGCCATCCGTACTGCCCACTCGAACGGCATGCGCGTCTGGTTGGTTCCGCGCTTGTTCGACACCGTCGGCGTGCGCACCCGCGTCGAGCATCTCGGCGGACTTCCCCTGATGGTGTTGCCGCACACCGACCCCAAGGGGTGGCAGTTCTTCGTCAAGGGCGTCATGGACAGGGTCCTCGCGGGCCTGGGCGTCCTGGTGCTCTCGCCGGTGTTCCTCGTCCTGGCGCTACTGGTCAAGACCAGCTCGCCGGGCCCGATCTTCTTCTCCCAGGACCGCGTGGGCCGTGACGGAAAGACGTTCGGCTGCCTAAAGTTCCGGTCGATGCGTCCGCCTCGCGCGTCCGACGCCGAGTTCGCGCGCGTCGAGGGTTCGGCGCCCGGAGGTGTCGAAGGCGTCGACCGTCGTACCCGCATCGGCAAGCTCATGCGCCAGACCTCGCTCGACGAGTTGCCCCAGTTGCTCAACGTCGTCCGCGGCGACATGAGCCTGGTCGGGCCGCGACCGGAGCGGCCGCACTACGTCGATCTGTTCGAGATGCAGATCCGACGCTACGGCGAACGCCACCGCGTCAAGGCCGGCGTCACCGGGTGGGCTCAGGTACACGGTCTCCGCGGCCAGACGTCCATCGCCGATCGCGCCGAGTGGGACAACTACTACATCGAGAACTGGTCTCTGGCACTCGACGTGAAGATCCTCTTCCTCACGATCGCCGCCGTGCTCAAGAAGGCCGAAGACTGACGGTGGTGCCCCGATGATCGTCGTCGAGGCCTTCGCCGCAGCGCTCGTTCTCCTCGCCGCGTTCTTCGTCGCGCGAGCGGTCTTCTATCGCCCGCAGGTCGGGGTGCTCGTGCTGGCCGCCTTCGTGCCGCTGAACGGTCTCCTGGCCATCCTTCCGCTGCCGGGCCTCGTGGCCGGGTGGAAGGAAGGTCTGGTGATCTTCACGCTCGGATCCGCGTACATCCGTCGCAGCCGGGCACGATCCGGGCGTGCGCCGACCTTGTTGATGCCGTGGTGGCCGGCGGCTGCGCTGTTCGTCGTGTTCGGCGTCGCGTCGGCGTTGTTGTCCTTCGGCGTCATCGGCACCGTGGGCATCAAGGTGACGTTCTTCTACCTGCTGCTCGTCGCGATCCTGTGGCTCGCACCGTTCGACGCCCGCGATCGCGATCACCTGGTCACCGTCCTGATGGGAATGGGCGCCTTCACCTCGCTCGTCGGACTCGCCCAGTTGGCCGTCGGTCCCGCTGTCCTGGTGTCGCTGGGCTACGAGTACGGAACCCAGGTGCGCACCTCCGGCGGCCTGCTGCGCACGTTCAGCACGTTCAACCTCCCGTTCCCGTTCGGTCTGTACGTGATGTTGTCGCTGCTGGTCGGAGGGGCTGTCGCACTGGCGGATCCCCGGCGACGACGGAACCTTCTGTTCCTGTGCGCGAGCCCGTTCATGGTGATCGCGATGTCCAGCGCGATCGTGCGCGCGGCGCTGCTCGGCCTCGCCGTCGGACTGATCTACATGGCGATCATCCGCTTCCGCGCTCTCGGCGGACTTCTCGTGATCGTCGCCGCCCTCGTCGGTGCGATCCTCCCGTTCGTCCCCAAGATCACCTCGGTCTTCTTCTCCTCGAGCAGCCTCAATGAACGCGGTGGCCGCTGGAACGAAGTGATCGAGAAAGTGAAGACCCACCCGTTCGGAGAGGGGCTGGGGTCCAGCGGCGCTGCCGCCGACCGGATCTCGACAGCTCAGGGCACGACGTTCTCCGGACTGTCCACCAATTACCAGCCCGACAACTACTACGTGAAGACAGCTCTCGAACTGGGCCCCATCGGACTCTGGGCCGTGCTGGCGCTGTTGATCACAGCGCTGCTCTGGTGTACCCGACTGTCCCGGACACTGCCCGGGCAGGACGGCGCACTCTCGCTCGGGGTGGGGGCCTCGATCGTCGCCGCGATGTTCGCGTCGCTCGTGGCCACCTATTTCGAGATCTTTCCTATCGACGTGTATTTCTGGCTTCTGTTAGGAGTAGTGGGATGCGCAGCAGCACAACACGGATCGTCTTCGGGGCCCTCGCCCTCCGACCGGGAGGCAGCGGTGTCCAGACATACATCCGCGAGCTCCTGAACGAGCTCCCCCAGCATCTGTCGGGGACCGACCTCGCCGCGGTCGTGCAGAAGGACGCCGTCGGCGAGCTTCCCCGCGCGGTGCGGCCGATGGTCAGACCGGTGTCGGGCGGGGCTGTGCGCGCGGTACTCGGCGCGTTGCCGGTCGGCTCGCACGACGTGGTGCACGGCCTGGATGTCGACCTCCCGTTGATCTCTCGGGGCGCGACAGTTGCGACCGTGCACGACATCTCGGTCATCGACATGCCGTCGGCATCGAGTCGGTTCCGCGCGGCCGGCGAGCAACGGTTGGTGCGGCGATCGCTGCGGACGGCCGATCTCCTCATCGCGGTGTCCCGGTTCACGGCCGATCGCATCAAGGCCGTCAGCGGCCGCGACGCCGCGGTGGTCGAACTCGCCCCGGCAGCATGGGCGACGCCGCCCGACGAGAACGCCGTCGAGGCGGTGCGGGCCAAGTACTCGCTACCCGACACGTTCGTCATGCAGGTGGGCACCGTGGAGCCACGCAAGAACGTCCAGTTGGTCGCCGACGCCGCCGAGGCGCTAGGTGTTCCGTGCCTTCTCGCCGGTGCAGGGTCGACCGGTCCATCCGCTCCCCGCTATGCGACTGGCCTCGGGTACGTCGACGTCGAGGACCTCCCCGCCCTCTACTCGGCCGCCACCATCACCGCGTACGCCTCGCGCTACGAGGGGTTCGGACTGCCTCCTGTCGAAGCGATGGCCTGCGGCGGCGCCGTCGTGGCCAGCGCGGTGGGAGCGCTCCCCGAAGTGGTGGGCAAGGGCGCGGTGCTGCTGGACGACGAACGCGTCGAGTCCTGGGTGGACGCATTCCGACCCCTGCTGTTCGACGCCGCCGCTCGTGAGGACCTCGTCGCCCAAGCGCTGCATGCGATGGCGGACCTCACGTGGGCGCGGACGGCCGAGCGCACCGCGGCGGCCTACCGCGCGGCCGGACTCCTCTGATGGACGACGACATCGTCGGCGACGGTTCGGAGCCTGCCGCACCCGACTATCGGGCTCTGGCCGCCGACCCCAAGGCCGCGGCGCGCGCGACGATCGCCGTGTTGGCGTCGCGAGTGATCGTCGCCGGCCTGGGATGGGTCGGCAGCGTCATCGTCGCCCGCTCACTGAGCCCGGAGGGATGGGGCCAGTTCAGCTTCGTCTTCGCGCTCCTGGGCCTGATGTCGGTGGTGACCGATCTCGGGGTGGGGCGTGTGGTCCTGGCTCGCCTGATGGACGACGACGCCGACGAGATCGGCCGCACCGCATCGTCGTTCCTGGCGTTAAGGACGGTTCTCGGTGTCGTCGGGTACGTCCTGGCCGTCGGCTACGTGCTGATCCTGCAGTACCCCGGTGAGGTCGTTCTCGCGACGGCGCTGGGCGGACTGGTGGTCGTCTTCGCGACGCCGTCCCACGCGTTGTCCGTGTTGTTCCAGGCTCGGCATCGGATGCTGCTCGTCGCGGTCGTCGAGAGTCTGGGCCAGGTCCTGCAACTCGTCCTGACGATCCTGGCCGCGGTGTTCGCACCGGTGTTGCTGATCTTCGTGCTACCCGCGGTGGCGAACGAGGCGTTCCGGGCCGTCGGCAAGGGTCTGGCCGTCCGGCGACGCTCGGTGGGGCTACGCCCGTCGCGGCACATCGACGTCAGCAGGTGGGGGGCGTATCTGCGCGAGGCCGTCCCGCTGGCCATCGGCTTCGCGTTGACCATCGCCATGCTCAAGATCGACGTCCTGATGCTGAGTCTGCTGGACACGTTCGACGCTGTCGGCCTGTACTCCATCGGCTACAAGTTCTCGGACATGATGGACACGATCGCGCTGGCCGCCGTGGCGCCGGTGAGCACGTTGCTGGTGGCGGCGTGGCCGAACGAACTCTCGGTGTTCCGGGCTCGATCCCGTTCCGCGGGAATCTACTTCGCGACGTTCGGTGCCGTCGCGGTCGCGGGATTCTGGCCGTCGGCCGAACCGCTGATCCGCCTGCTCTACGGGGAGCGGTTCACGGCCGGTTCCGACGCGGCCCGATTGTTGGTGCTCGGCGCCGCCCTGATGTCACTGATCCTGCTGGGCATCTTCCTGCTCGCATCCGCAGGAATGCAGCGGCACTATCCGGTGGTCGCTCTGTTCGGCCTCGCGCTCAACATCGCGCTCAACATCGTGCTGATCCCCCACCTGTCCTACAACGGTTCCGCGATCGCGACCGTCGTCACCTTCGCGGTGACGGTGGTGATGCTCTGGATCGTCATCGAGCGCAGCATGCCCATGTCGGGACTGTTGGCCGTGATGCCCGTTCTCTCGCTGGCCGTCGTCACCGCGGCGGTCACGGCGGTCGCCACGCTGGCTGTCGATGCCGCGCCCGCGTTGTGGTTCCTCGTGTCCGTCGTCGCCGCGGTCGTCGTCGGAGCAACCGGATTCGTGCTGTCGAGGAGGGACTCGTGAACACCGTCTTCGTCGGCCACACCTCGAACATCTCGGGCGCGGAGAAGATGCTCCTCGCCGTCGTCGGAGAAGCCGTGCGGTCCGGCGCGGCGGTGACCGTCGTGTGCCCGGAAGGTCGGCTGGCGCAGGCGCTCCCGGCGGAGGCGCAGCATGTGGCGATTCCCGAGTTGGGTCTCGGCGGTGAGCAGGGACCGGCTCGGATCCTGGCCGCGGCACGGATGGCGGCGCGGTGGGTGTCGGCGGCCCGGACCATCCGCTCGTTGTCGCGACGCCCCGGCACCGCCACCGTCGTGAACTCTCTGTTCGCCCTTCCCGCGGCGCAACTCGCCCGACCCCCGCGCGGCGTGTCCTGGCTCGTCCACGACGCCGTCGCCAGCGGTCGGCAACGCGCCGTCGTCTCGATCAGTCGACGCGTGGTGCGGCGCGCGGTCGCGTGCACGGAGGCGGCAGCCGCTCCGGTCCGCGACCTCGGCCTGCCCGCCGAGGTGGTGCCGTACGGCGTGCCGTGGCCGGTGGAGGACTACTTCGCGGCGACGCGGACTCCACCGGTGGTGGGCATGCTCGCACTGCTGACTCCCTGGAAGGGCCACCTCGTCCTTCTCGACGCGATCGCCCGGCTCGACGGCGTGGACGTGGAACTGGCCGGGGGCAATTTCTCCGGAGACCAGGACTATGTCGACGAACTCCGCGCTCGCGCAGAACGTCCGGACCTCGCGGGTCGGGTGCGTTTCCTCGGCCACGTGGATCCCGACGAGGTTCTGCGTCGATGGGACGTCGTCGTGTCCTCCAGTGTGCTTCCCGAGGCCGGCCCCCTGTCGGTCCTCGAAGCGATGTCGCACGGGCTTCCCGTCGTCGCGTCGGATCACGGCGGGCCGACCGAGTTCCTCGCTCACGGAGAAGGAATCCTGGTGCCCGCGGGCGACTCCGGCGCCCTGGCCGACGCGCTGCGCACTCTCCTCGGTGACGACTCCACACGCGCCGAGATGGGGCGACGCGCCCGAGCGACCGTCGCGGCGCGCCACGACAGCGCCGTGACACTTCCGGCGCTGTATTCCGAGTTGATCGCATGAGCGCCGCGGAAATGGCTCGCATCGACCATTCCCCGACGCACCACAATGGGCGTCAGGACGGTTTGGAGGACAGAAACCGGCATTCCGACAAGAGGGTGACACACCACTTCTCGGCATTACCTGGGGTGAACCGCGACCTGCGTATCATCGAATGGGACATGTCGATCCGCGACATTGTGCGCGTTCGCACGAGCGATTCGAGGAGATTCGGTTGGCTCCCGTAGACGACCCGGTGCACCGCGGTGACGTTCCCCCGCCGATCGACCTGGCGGGTCATATGCGTGAACTCGGCCGCGCAGTCGTCCCGGCCCTTCTCGTGGCACTCCTCGTCGGAGCGGCAGTATTCGGCCTCCGCGAGTTCATGACGGAGAAGCAGTACTCGGCGACCGTGGTCACCGAGATCGAACCGGCCGGCGAGATCGTGCCCGGCGACGCGTTCATCGAGCAGCTCCGTGCGCCGTTCATCGGCCTCGCGGCCGACAACGACGTGCTCGAGCAGGTGCTCGCACAGGTGGACACGGGGTGGGATGCGGGCACGCTCGCCTCGCATCTGGAACTGACACCGGGGACCTCGCCCGCGCTGCTCGACTTCACGGTCACCGCCGACTCGCCCGAACAGGCTCTGCAGCTGGTCCGCACGACGGTGGCCACCGTGTCGCAGGCGTCGTCGGCCACGGCGGCACGCAACGCGCAGGGTCAGCTCGAGCAGATCCAGGGCGCCATCGCCGCCGAGGAAGCGCGCAACGCTCAGCTGATTCCCGGCGATCCGGCGCGCACCGCCTCCGACCAGTCGCTGTCGGACCTCAGAACCCAGTTGACGCAACTGCAGTCGACCGGAGGCGGGGACCAACTCGTCGTTCTCGCCGTCCCGGAACAGAGCACCGCCCCCGTCTCCCCCAAGCCCGTGTCCGAGGCGTCGGTGGCCGCGCTGCTCGCGTTGATCGTCGCGGCCGAAGTGATCGTCCTGCTGCGTAGCCGGTTGGGCCGCACACCCAGCCGCGCGTGGGCTCGGCGCATCTCGCGGAAATACGGTGCCGAGTTCGACCCGACCGTGACCACCGGTCTGCCGCCCGTGGTCGCTGCCTCGGTCGCCGCATCGGAACGCGGTGCCGCACCGAACTCCACGGGCTCCGTCGGCGCCCGCCACGCCGCGAACCGCGGACGCACCGAACAGAACGTCCTGGTGCTCGTCGGCGACGACGCCGTCTACCCGGCGCCCACCGCGACATCACCCGGCGGGCAACCCCGTCACCCCGACGCGTTGGTCGGCGCCGACCTCGCCAGCGAGTGGTGGACGTTCATCGACGTGCACGACGTCGAGACGGCGGTGGTGTTGCTGTCCTCCAAGGGGCGTGACCGCAAGACCGCCGAGGCCGCACTTCGGCGCCTGCGCGCTTTCGGACTCCGTACCCACCTCGTGGTACAACCGTCCGGACGTCGGCGCCCGTCCGAACCGGTCATCCAACGACGCCCCGACAAGCAGGTCGAGAACAATGCCAGACACTGACAAGATCGCCATCGTCCACGAGCGGTTCACCGAGGTCGCCGGCTCGGAACACGTCGTCGAGCAACTCGCCCTGCAGTGGCCGGGCGCGCAGGTGTACGCCCCGATCGCCCGACCGGAGGGAACTCCCGCCGGTCTGACGACTCCCCCGCACACCACGTGGCTCAATTCCGTCTACAACGGCATCGGTCAACGCTCGTACGCTCCCGTGCTTCCCCTGATGCCCAGCGCTTTCCGTCGTCTCCCGCTCCGGGATGCCGAGGCCGTCGTGGTCAGCCATCACGCGTTCGCGACGCAAGCCGTCCATGCCACCGACGCACCCGTGATCGCCTACGTCCACAGCCCCGCACGGTGGGCGTGGGATCCCGAACTGCGTGCCGGAGAGGGTGGCGGCCGGGCCGGCGCCGCGATCCTCACGGCACTCTCCGCGGTGGCACGTCGGTGCGAAACGGGCGCCGCCCCCCGCTTGACGACGGTCGTCGCCAACTCGACCGCTGTCGCGGAACGCATCTCGCAGTGGTGGGGGCGTGACGACGCGGTGGTGGTGCATCCGCCGGTGGACACGGAGGGTTTCACACCCGACCCGACGGTGGAACGCGAGGACTTCTTCCTGCTTGCCGGTCGCCTGGTTCCGTACAAGCGACCCGACATCGCGATCCGCGCCGCGGCCCGTGCCGACGTTCCGCTGATCGTCGCCGGTGACGGCCGAGCCATGGAGCAGTGCCGAGCCCTCGCCGGTCCGAGAACCGTGTTCCTCGGTCGCGTGTCGCACGAGAAGCTTCTGCATCTGCACCGCACGGCGCGAGCACTGCTCATGCCCGGCATCGAGGACTTCGGCATCGTCCCCGTGGAATCCATGGCGACGGGCACGCCCGTCATCGCGCTCGGTGAGGGCGGCGCCGTCGACTCTGTCATCCACGGCACGACCGGTCTGCACATCTCCCCCGGTTCGGACGAGCACATCGTCGCGGGCTTCGCCGACGCGATGTCGTCCTTCGATCCGAACCAGTTCGACCGCACCGAGATCCGTGTGTGGGCGGAAGGATTCTCGCGAGCGAACTTCCGTGCCCGGATGCAGGAGGTGATCGATGCCGCAACGTAAGTCCGGGAGCACCTACGCGTCTTCGGAGTTGGACCGCACCTTCGCGCCGGCTCAGACGCTCGCCGTCATCGGCCCCGTCGTGGGCCTCGACGAGGACGCTGTGCGGGCGATGCTGACCGCTGCGGAGAAGGCGTCTCCGACGTCCCGCATCCGCGTCGATGCGCGGGCGGACCGGCGGCACTGGGACTACCGCGAGAACATCGCGTCGGGAACCGCCGTGACGTCCCGGCCCGATCTGGCGACCGACGATCTCGGTGAACTCATGGACCGTGTCCGGACCCGTCCTGGCGAGCGCGCCCCCGTGGAGATCGTGCTGTGCGGCGACTACGTCGTCGTCCACTATTCGCACGGCGTCGGCGACGGTCAGATGGGCGTCACCATGGTCGGTGCCGCGGCGTCCGATCCCGGCCACGCGATGGCCGTCAGCATGGCCCCGTCACTCCCTCGGAACGCGACCTGGAGTGCCGTCCGTCGTCACTTCGGCTCCACACCCTCTGCGGCACGGGACTTCTGGCGCCTCCGCGCCCACCACAAGCGGCGGGAGAGCGCACCGGCCACGCGCCGCATCGAGCACTGGGCCGAGTCCAAGACCACTCGCGCCGCCTACATGGCTCCGGAGCAGGTCGCCGCGTTGCGAGCCTGGGGCAAGGAGCACGCTCCCGGCGCCACCAGTGCGTCGGTGTCCGTGGCTCTGGTGATCGCGGCGCTGCGCAGCGAGGGTGTGGATCTGGACGAGCACGTCATGATCCTGTTCAACTGCCGCCGGTACCTCGACGCGTCGCACCGGGCCGAGCACGGGAACTTCGCCATCGGCATCCCGGTGAAACTCCCGACCCTCCCCACTCCCGGCGACGTCGCGACGGTCATGAAGGAGGTCATCGATTCGGGATGGCCCGTCGCCGTTCTCGCGCTCGCCGATGCCAAGGCCGCCATGAAGGGCCACCGCACGTCCCCGCCGCCTCCGCCCGACGACGTGGTCGTGGTTCCGGAGCGTCCGCGACTCGCTGTCAGCGACCTGGGCACGCTCTCGCTCTACGACCACCTCACCTGGCGTGACGACGGTCGGCCCCGGCAGATGACCGCGGCGCTCGAACCCGACGGTCCCGACGGGATCTCGGTCCTGATCTCCCAGGTCCAGGGCGGCCGTTCGTATTCCGCCTCGTTCTGCGGCGGCATGATCGACGTCGCGGTCGTCGACAGAGCGCTGGCCCGAGCCTGCGCCGACCCGGTCGCCCTCCTCCGCGGTATCGAGTGATGCAGCATGGCCGCGTGCGGGAAGTCGTTCGCGGGCCTCGTGGCCGTCGTACTGGCCTGCGCGGCATGTACGTCGGCACCGTCCTACGTTCCTGAGACACCGACGTCCGCCACCCCCGGCACGTTGCTCGCGGACCCTGTCGACTTCACCGGCTACCCCGCGCTCGCATCGCTGACGTCCACGTCGGTGAGCGTGTTGTACGGATCGACGTCCGGAATCGACGGATCGACCACGGCCGTCAGTGGATTGGTGCTCGTACCCAAGGGTGAACCGCCGCCCGGAGGATGGCCCATCGTGTCCGTCGGACACGCGACGACGGGAACCGACACACGATGCGCTCCGTCACGTCGCATCGGACTGCTCGGATCGCTGACCACCGTGATCCCGTTCCTCGCCAACGGCTACGTCGTGGCGATGACCGACTACCAGGGCTTGGGGGCACCGGGCCCGCATCCGTATCTCGACTCCACGACTGCCGCGTTCAACGTCATCGACATCGTCCGCGCCGCCCGTGAGGTGGAACCCACGACATCCGACACCTGGGTGGGATACGGAGTGTCCCAAGGAGGTCAGGCGGTCTGGGCCGCGAACGAGCAGGCCGGTGACTACGGCGGCGGACTGCGGCTCGCAGGAACGATCAGCATGTCCCCCGCCACCGATCTCACGCCGGTCGTGTCCGCGATGGAAGACGGCACGCTGACCCGCGAGCAGGTTATCCTGCTCCCGTCGGTGCTGAAGGGACTGTCCGTGGCGCATCCCGATCTGGTGACGAGCGACTATCTGCACGGGGAACTGTTCGATCGTCGCGACGTCTTCACGGCGTGCGAGGGAGAGAACAGCGGCCTCCAGAGCTCGATCGCCGAGAGCGTCACGCCCGCCGACTACGCCCCCGTCGATCGAGCTGCTGCAGATCGCCTGCGCGCGTGGCTGTCCGACGCGGGGGTGCCTCGCCGCGCCGCCACCGCACCGATGTTCGTCGGGTACGGCGACCTGGACACCCTCACGCTTCCGGCGTGGACGATCGACGCGGTTCGGCGCGCATGTGCACTCGGTGACACCGTCGAGCTACGTGAGGCAGCAGGGCAGGGCCACGGCATCCTCGACCTGGGAAGTGCACCCGCGGAATGGCTTCGGGGCCGCTACGCCGGCGAACCCGCACCCAGCACCTGCGGGTGAGCGGTCACTTCTTCTCGCGCCACTCCCTCTCGAACGGCAGGCGCCACGCGTCGGGGGCCACGAGCGAATGAATCGCGTTAGGACCCCACGATCCCGGCGCGTAGGTCCGCACCGGGGGCGGATCCGCGAGCAGAGGCGCCGACACCTCCCACAGGCGTTCGATGCCCTCGGAGGTGGTGAACAGGGTGTGGTCTCCGTGCATCGCGTCCAGGATCAGCCGTTCGTACGCCTCCAGAACGTCCGAGGCACTCTCGGTTTCGTGCAGCGCGAACTGCATGCTGAGTTTGTCCAGACGCATCCCCGGGCCAGGACGCTTGCCGTAGAACGACAGCGACACCTTCGACGAGTCGGTCAGGTCGAACGTCAGGTGGTCCGGTCCCTGAGCCCCGACACCGGATCCGGCCGGGAACATCGACTTGGGCGGCTCACGGAACGCGATCGAGATGATGCGCTGGCCCTCGGCCATCTTCTTGCCGGTACGCAGGTAGAACGGCACGCCCGCCCATCGCCAGTTGTCGATGTGACACTTCAGCGCCACGAACGTGTCGGTGTCCGAATCCGGGGCGATCCCCTTCTCCTGCCGGTACCCCGAGTACTGCCCGCGCACCACCTCGCGCGGATCGATGGGCAGCATCGACCGGAAGACCTTGTTCTTCTCCTCCTTGATCGCGTCGGGCTCGAGCGCAGTCGGCGGTTCCATGGCCGTGAACGCCAGCACCTGGAACAGGTGCGTCACCACCATGTCCTTGAACGCACCCGTCGACTCGTAGAACCCGGCGCGACCGTCGAGACCCAGCGTCTCCGGGATGTCGATCTGGACGTGCTGGATGAACGTCCTGTTCCAGATCGGTTCGAACAGTCCGTTGGCGAAGCGGAACGCGAGAATGTTCTGCGCCGGTTCCTTGCCCAGGAAGTGGTCGATCCGGAAGATCTGTTCCTCCGCGAAGGTTCGGTGCACCGCGGCGTTGAGGTCGATCGCGCTGGCCAGGTCGGTGCCGAACGGCTTCTCCATGATGATGCGCGACCGCTCCACCAGGGACGCGTCCGACAGCATGTCGATGACGGCCAGCGCAGCCGACGGCGGCACGGACAGGTAGTGCAGCCGCCTGGTTCCCTCGCCCAACTCCTTCTCCGCGTTCGTGACAGCATCGGAGAGGGCCTGCGGGCCGTCCGACTGCGAGACGTAGGTGAGACGTTTCGCGAACGCCGCCCACTCCTCGTCCGACGGCGTCCTCGAGGAGAACTTCTCGACGGCGTCCTTGGCCATCGCACGGAACTCGTCGCTGGTCATCGCCTCGAGCGAGGTGCCGACGACGCGCATCCGCGGCGCGAGATCGGACAGGACCAGGTGCATCATGCCGGACAGGAGTTTGCGTTTCGCCAGATCACCGGTAGCGCCGAAGAGGACGACGACCTGGGGTGGCAGCGAGTCGGGGACCGATTTCGTCATGTCAGGATGCTTCCACCGAACCGGTCGGCGTGCTCGGCGAAACGCGGAGCGGCAGTGGCATGTCACCGTCTCGCGCTACCGTGGTGCCTACTCTTCCACTCCTCGACCGTCGGAGTTCCGCTCATGTCTCGCCGCCCCCCGTTCCGTACTGCCGTTCTGGCGTGCCTCGCACTCGTGATGCTGCTCGTGTCCGCGTGCACCATCGGTTCCGGCGGTGGCGACACCGGTGGCGCCGCGCCGGAGACGACGCAGGCTGCTCCCGCACCGACGGTGACGGTGGATCCGGCCGACGGCGCCACCGATGTCAACCCGTTGGCGCCGATCAGCGTCGGCGCCACGAACGGGACCATCACCGCGGTGACGATGACGAACGCCGACGGCGTCGTCGTCGACGGGGTGATCACCCCCGACGGATCGACGTGGAAGCCCGCGACGACGCTCGGGTACGGCAAGTCGTACGAGCTGTCGATCGAGACGGCCGCCACCGACGGCGCGGCGCATCAGGAGACGAGTTCGTTCACGACGGTCGCGCCCGACAACTACACGCTCCCGTCGTTCGTCACCGCGGGCGGCAACCTGCTGACCGACGGCGGCACGTTCGGCGTCGGGATCGTGGCCGTCGTGCACTTCGACGAGCCCATCGGTGACCGCGCCGCCGCCGAGAAGACATTGAGCGTGCAGACCACGCCGGCCGTCACCGGCTCCTGGTACTGGGCCGACGATCAGAACGTCCACTGGCGGCCCGAGAACTACTACACCCCCGGAACCGCCGTCACCATCTCCGCGAAGGTCTACGGAGTCGAGGTCGGTGACGGCCTGTTCGGGCAGGAGGATGTCAGCACCTCCTTCACCATCGGCGACTCGCACGTCTCCGTTGCCGACGACAACACCAAGCAGGTCGAGGTCTACGAGAACGGGACACTGATCCGCACCATGCCCACCTCGATGGGCATGGGGGGCAGCGAGACAATCGGCGGACAGACGTTGACCTTCTGGACGCAGCCCGGTGTGTACACCGTCCTGGACAAGGCCAACCCGGTGATCATGGATTCCTCCACGTACGGGCTGCCGGTCAATTCGCGGTTGGGCTACAAGGAGTCCATCAACTACGCGACCCGCATCAGCAACGACGGTATCTACCTGCACGAGCTCGAGGACACCGTCTGGGCGCAGGGCAACACCAACGTCTCGCACGGGTGTCTCAACCTCAGCCGTGCCAACGCGTCGTGGTTCTTCGACTTCTCGGTCCCCGGCGACGTGGTCGAGGTGCGCAACACCGGCGGCGCGCCGCTGCAGCAGTGGCAGAACGGCGACTGGAGCGTGCCGTGGTCGGAGTGGCTCGCCGGGAGTGCGCTCGTCTGATCGGGCATGCCTGAACCGTCACATCTGTCGGCACCACCCCTCCGGCGCCTTTACACTGTACGAAGACGCGACTCGTCTTCGAGCCGCACGCCAGAAAGGGCCCACGAGGAATGCCGGGGATGACGACAGCGCCACTCTCATGACACGCGCGACGCGATGACGACACGGGACGAACTGTTTCCCGGGTCGGACGCGACTTCCGTGGCACACCGTGAGTTCGACTGGTCGTCCACACCGCTCGGCCCCGTGGAGTCGTGGCCCACCGCGTTGGTCACCGCGATCCGTACGGTTCTGCCGTCCCGCGTGGGCATGCTGATCTGGTGGGGCGACGACCTCGTCCAGATCTTCAACGAGGCCTACACGCCCATGGCGGGCGAACTGTTTCCCACGGCAGTGGGCCAACGAGCAGAGGACTGCTGGCACATCGCCTGGGACTCCCTGGGGCCACTCGCGATGGAGGCTCTCGGCGGCACCGCGATCCACCGCACCGAGCAGCGCATCCTGCTGAACCGGTTCGGGTACGTGGAGGAAACGTTCTTCACCTTCTCCTACAGTCCGATCCTCGCCGAGGGAGGCGGAGTCGACGGTGTCTTCGTCGCCACGACCGACGTCACGCAGCAGGTCCTGGCCGATCGACGAATGGCGGTTCTCCGCGATCTGGGAACGATGACAGTCGGCGCGAAGGGCATCGACGCCGTCTGCCGGGAGTCGCTGGATCTGCTGACCGGCAACACGGACATCCCGTTCGCGTCGATCCACCTCCACCAGGACGACGGTCTCGGACCGGCGTCGTTCAGACCTGTCGCCGTCACCACGACCTCGACGACCGCAGCCGTCGATCCCGACGTGATGCTCCGAGTCACGGCCACCGGCGTGGCCGAGAACGTCGAGATGGGCGATCAATCGGCTCTCGTGTTGCCGCTGCGCACATCGTCCGACGAATCGACGGGAGTCCTCGTCGCGGGCATCAGCGAATTCCGCCGACTCGACGATCCCTACCGGGTGTTCCTCGACGTCGTCGCCGACAGGATCTCGACCGCCCTCACCGATGCGTACGCCTACGCTGCCGAAGTTCGTCGGGTGGCCGACCTCGAAGAGTTGGACACCGCGAAGACGAGGTTCTTCGAGAACGTCAGCCACGAATTCCGGACGCCGCTGACGCTGCTGCTCGGCCCGCTCGGGGAGGTCCTCGAGGATCAGCAGAACGCGTTGCCGTCGTCGCACCTGCGGTCCCTGCAGTCGGCACGCCGCGCGGCCCTGCGACTCCAACGACTGGTGGATACCCTCCTCGATGTCGCTCGCGGCGACGCCGGGGGGTTCGAGGTGACGCCCGAACCGACCGACATCGTCGCCCTGACAACGGAATGCGTCTCGATGTTCCGGGACGCCACCGAGCGCTCCGGGGTGACCCTCAGCGTCGACGTCGACGGTGTGCAGGATCCTCACGTCCAGATCGACCGCACGATGTGGACCCACGTCGTCATGAATCTGATCTCGAACGCGGTCAAGTTCACCACCGAAGGGTCGATCACGGTGACGTTGTCCGCGTCCGACCGCGGATTGACCGTGGCCGTCGCCGACACCGGACCCGGCATCTCCGAGGCGGACCGACCCAAGGTGTTCGACCGCTTCTTCCAGGTCCCCAGCATCGACGGACGCAGTCGCGAGGGATCAGGAGTGGGTCTGTCGTTGGTGTCGGACCTGGTCTCCGCGATGGACGGCTCGATCACCGTCGACGGGAACTCCCCTCGCGGCTCGATCTTCACCGTCACCGTTCCCCTGGTTCCGTCCGCCGCACCCGCCGCCGTCGACGCCTCCACGCGGGAAGTCACCGCGGCGCTCGGCGCCGGCTACATCGGTGAGGCCGACATGTGGAGGCCGCTCGAGCCCCGCGCGAGCCAGCCGGCACCCGACCAGCGCCGAGTCGTTCTCGTCGAGGACAACGCCGACATGCGCGACTACCTGGTGGGACTGCTGACAGAACAGAAATGGCACGTCGCGGAGTTCGCCGACGTCGACTCGGCGATCGCGCATTCCCGGCAGAACCCGCCCGATGTCATCGTCAGCGACATCACGCTTCCCGGACGCAGCGGTCTGTCGTTGGTGGACGAGGCACGCTCCGACGGTCGATTGGTGCGGATTCCGATCGTCCTGCTCAGCGCACGTGCCGGGTCGACATCCATCGTGGAGGGCCTGCGCCTGGGCGCGGACGATTACGTGACCAAACCGTTCCAGCCGACGGAGCTGGTGGCGCGTATCAGGGTGCACCTGGAACTGGCGCGACTGCGCGAGCAGCTGCTCGGGCGGGCGGAGCGCGAAGTATCCTCTCTGCGAACAGCTCTGGACAGCCGTAGCGTGCTGAGCCAGGCGGTGGGGGTGATGATGGTGACCGCGCGGATGACGCCCGAGGCCGCGTTCGATCACATCGCGACACAGAGCCAGGCAGCCAACGTCAAGGCGCGGGTCATCGCCGAGAGGATCGTGGCGCAGTTCGTCGAGGACCTGGACAACGACTCGGACACCGCGACGGAGACCTAGGGGCGGCGAGAATGACGCAGCGCAAACCGTGGGACATCAGCGTCCAGACCTGGGTGGACCGACAGATCCGCGAGGCACAGGAGAAGGGCGCGTTCGACGATCTGCCCGGCCTGGGCAAGCCGATCCCCCCGTCCTCGACCGACGAACTGTCGTGGGTGCGTGGGTACCTCGAGCGGGAGAATCTTCCCGGCGACGCGTTGCTTCCCACTCCGCTGCGACTGCGCAAGGAAGTCGAACGCCTCCCCGAGACGCTGCGGGACGTGCGCTCCGAAGAGCAGGTCCGCGCCGTCGTCAAGGACTTGAATGCGCGCATCATGGATTGGCTCCGCGCGCCTGTGGGACCTCAGGTTCCCATCGA
>NZ_JXQS01000021.1:0-88652 GCF_000834565.1 Rhodococcus sp. MEB064 | reverse complement strand
GCCACCACCGAGATCCAGGCGAAGGAGAAGGCGTTCTACATCTTCACCTCCGGCACCACGGGTATGCCCAAGGCCAGCCTGATGAGCCACTTCCGGTGGATGAAGTCCATGTCCGGCCTCGGCAGCATGGGCGTGCGACTGGACAAGAACGACGTCCTCTACTGCTGCCTCCCGCTCTATCACAACAACGCTCTGACGGTGTCGCTGTCGTCGGTGCTGGCGTCCGGCGCCACCCTCGCCATCGGCAAGCAGTTCTCGGTGTCCAACTTCTGGAAGGACGTCCGCGAGAACGAGGCCACCGCGTTCACCTACATCGGTGAGCTGTGCCGCTACCTGCTGACGCAGGACGAGACTCCGCAGGACTCCGACAACACGATCAGACTGATCGTGGGCAACGGACTGCGCCCGGAGATCTGGGAAGAGTTCACCACGCGCTTCGGCATCTCGCGCGTGGCGGAGTTCTACGGCGCCAGCGAGTGCAACATCGCCTTCATCAACGCCTTCAACATCGACCGCACCGCAGGCTTCTGCCCGTTGCCGTACGCCGTCGTGGAGTACGACGACGAGACGGGCAAGGCCAAGCGCGACGACTCGGGTCGCCTGTCGAAGGTCGGTGCCGGCGGCGTCGGTCTGCTGCTGTCGAAGATCACCGATCGCGCGCCCTTCGACGGGTACTCCGACGAGGAGGCGACGAACAAGAAGCTCCTCAAGGACGGCTTCAAGGACGGCGACTGCTGGTTCGACACCGGGGACCTGGTGCGCCAGCAGGGTTTCCGGCACGTGGCCTTCGTCGACCGACTGGGTGACACCTTCCGGTGGAAGGGCGAGAACGTCGCCACCACCCAGGTCGAGGGTGCGTTGAATTCGCATCCGGACGTCGACCAGGCCGTGGTCTTCGGCGTCGACATCGACAAGACGGACGGTAAGGCAGGAATGGCCGCGGTGACGCTGCGCGGGGGCAAGTCCTTCGACGGCAACTCGTTCGCACAGCACGCCTACAAGAACCTCCCCGGATACGCGGTTCCGCTGTTCATCCGCGTCGTCGAGTCCCTCGAGGCCACCTCGACGTTCAAGAGCAAGAAGGTCGAGCTCCGCAAGATCGGCTACGGCGACGGTGACGGCGACCTGTACGTCCTGAAGGGCAAGTCCGGCGGATACGTCGAGAGCTACGACGGCTACGTCGACGAGGTCGGCGCCGGAAAGCTGCCCAAGGGCTGAACCCTTAGCGGTCGGGACATGTGTGAAGTACCCTTCTCATGTGAAGGGTACTTCACGCTGTCGACCGGAACGAGGTCTCCATGAACACTGCCGAGAGTCGAAGCCGGTGGGGACGCACGAGACTAGGCTCGCGGGACGTCTCGGCCATGGCGGTTTCCGTCCCGTCCGGCATCGTCCTCGCCGCTGTCATGGGCGCTCTCGCGGTCTCGGTCGGCATGGCCGGCTCGGACGCCCTTGTCGGTTTCCTGGTGTTCTCGTTCTGCCTCGCTGCGCCGTGCGTCGGTGTCGTGTGGGTGTCGGTTGTCGACCGCGCGTCGGTTCGCGGCGCTGTGGTGCACGAGGAGGAGTCGGTCGAGTCCTCGTGGTACGGCCGAGCAGCGGCAGGGTCTTTCACCGACGTCGTCGCATTCGCCGGTCTCGGAGCTGTGGTCCTCACTGCGGTCGGAGACAGTGTGGACGGCTCGCTGGTGATGGCGAGTGTGGTCGTCGCGGCGGCAGTCAGCTTCGGTATCCGCTACGGCATCGCCGCGCGACGATCCACCCGGTGAAGAACTCTCTCCCGGAGCTTCGACGCGCCAGGCAGTGGTCGCAGCAGCGTCTGGCCGACGAGGTCGGAGTGTCCCGTCGCACCATCGTGTCCATCGAAACGGGCAAGTTCGACCCGTCGCTGCCGTTGGCTTTTCGGCTCGCCGCGACGTTCTCGCTGCGCATCGACGACATCTTCGAGCCCTGAACGGGTGACCGGGCATCATGGTGACGTGAGCGAACCCGGCGCGACCGTCATCCCGAACTCGACATTGTGCGGCAAGCCGGTGGCTACGGACCGGGCGCTCGTCATGGCCATCGTGAACCGCACACCCGACAGCTTCTACGACCAGGGCGCCACGTTCGGCGACGACGCGGCCATGGACGCCGTACGCCGCGCGGTGGACGAGGGCGCCGACCTCGTGGATATCGGGGGAGTCAAGGCCGGACCCGGCGCCACCGTGGACGCCGAGGAAGAGACGCGGCGGGTGGTGCCGTTCGTCGCCGCGATCCGCGCCGCGTACCCGGATCTGGTCATCAGCGTCGACACCTGGCGAGCCGACGTCGCGCGTCTCGCCTGCGCCGAGGGCGCGGATCTGATCAACGACACCTGGGCCGGTGCGGATCCCGAGCTGGTGCACGTCGCCGCCGAGGTGGGTGCCGGCATCGTCTGCTCGCACACCGGCGGCGCCGTCCCGCGCACCCGTCCGCACCGCGTCCGCTACGCCGACGTGGTGGCCGACGTGGTCGCCGAGGTGACCCGTTCCGCGGAGAATGCGCGTGCCGCGGGGGTCCGACTCGACGGAATCATCGTCGATCCGACCCACGATTTCGGGAAGAACAGCTATCACGGGCTCGAACTGTTGCGTCGGATCGACAGTCTTGTAAACACCGGATGGCCTGTGCTGATGGCGCTGAGCAACAAGGACTTCATCGGGGAGACTCTGGGTGTAGGACTTGCCGAACGCTTGGAGGGAACGTTGGCCGCGACAGCTTTGACGGCATCACAGGGCGCTCGGATGTTCCGAGTGCACGAGGTGGCAGCAACGAGACGGGTCGTCGACATGGTGGCAGCGATAGCCGGCACCAGGGCACCCGCGCGAACAGTGCGAGGTTTGGCATGACACTGGCAGGCATGATCACCCCGGCGACCGACTGGGACCGCATGAACAGTTGGGACAGCCCGTCCTGGACCCTCGAGGAACTCGAGGCCGCGAAGGGCGACCGCACCGTGTCCGTCGTCCTTCCCGCGCTCAACGAGGAAGAGACCGTCGCCGGCGTCATCGACACGATCAGTCCGCTGCTCGGACGCATCGTCGACGAGTTGGTCGTCCTCGACTCCGGCTCCACCGACCGGACCGCGATCCGGGCGACGGCGGCAGGCGCCACCGTCGTCTCGCGTGAGGAGGCCGTTCCGGAACTGGTACCCGCGCCGGGGAAGGGCGAGGTGCTCTGGCGTGCGATCGCCGCCACGACGGGTGATCTGATCGCCTTCGTGGACTCGGACCTCATCGATCCGGATCCCCAGTTCGTTCCCAAGCTCCTGGGCCCGCTTCTCACGACGGACGGTATCCACCTGGTCAAGGGTTACTACCGACGACCGTTGGCAGGATCGGCGGAGGCTCACGGCGGAGGCCGGGTCACCGAACTCGTCGCCCGACCGCTGCTGGCCGCGTTGCGACCCGAGCTGGGTCGCGTCATCCAGCCTCTGGGCGGCGAATACGCGGGTACTCGGGAACTCCTGTCCTCGGTGCCGTTCGCGCCGGGCTACGGAGTCGAGATCGGCCTGCTGATGGACACCTACGACCGTCTCGGGATGGACGCCATCGGTCAGGTGAACCTCGGAGTCCGCCGCCACCGCAATCGTCCGCTCGTCGAACTGGGCGCGATGAGTCGCCAGATCGTCGGGACGATGCTCGCCAGGGCAGGAATCCCGGATTCGGGCGCCGGTCTGACGCAGTTCGTTCTGGACGGGGAGACGTTCGTTCCCTCGGTCACCGATGTCTCGCTCGCCGACCGGCCGCCGATGCGAACCGTACGGCCGTGGGTGGACAAGACCTGGGTGGACAAGACGAGGGGTTGAGGCGTGGCAGGATCGCCTCATGGTGACGATCCTGCTGTACGTCGTCGTGATCGCCGTCGTGGCGGTGGCTCTGTTCCTTCTCGCGTCCGTCGTCTTCGGGCGTGGAGAAGAGATGGAACCGCTGCCCGAAGGCACCACGGCAACTGCTCTGCCCGCACGCGGTATCGCGGGACGAGACGTGCGGGCTCTGCGGTTCTCGATCACGCTGCGCGGTTACGACGCCCGTGAGGTCGATTGGGCGCTCGATCGTCTGGCTGTCGAGTTGGACAGTCTGCGGTTGCGCCTGAAGGAGCAGGAACCGGCGGCGCCCGTCGACTCGGGTGCGGAACCGGCGGAGGTCACCGAGGAGCCACCTCGGTGACGATGCCGGGCTCCGACGGCCGCATCCGCTGCGCGTGGGCGGGGGACCCGTCGCTGGACCCGCTCTATGCGGCGTATCACGACGACGAGTGGGGTGTTCCCGTCCACGGACGCTCCGCGCTCTTCGAGCGGATCACCCTGGAAGCGTTCCAGTCCGGCCTGTCGTGGATCACCATTCTGCGTAAGCGGGAAGCGTTCCGGGCCGCCTTCCGCGGGTTCGATCCCGCGCTGGTCGCACAGTTCGGCGAGGACGACGTCGAGCGTCTGATGTCCGACAGTGCGATCGTGCGCAACCGAGCGAAAATTACTGCGACAGTGCGCAATGCGCGGGCCGTCGTGGATCAGGACATCGATCTGGACGCGGTGCTCTGGTCCTTCGCGCCACCGGCACGACCGCGGCCGTCGACGCTGACGGATGTCCCGGCGGTCACGGCGGAATCGACCGCGCTCGCTCGGACTCTGAAGAAGGCCGGGCTGTCGTTCGTCGGACCGACGACCGCCTACGCACTGATGCAGGCGACCGGAATGGTCGACGACCATGTCGCCGACTGCTGGGTTCCGGCGCGCTAGTACACACCCGCTCCACCGCTGTTCGAGGGTGTCCGTTACCCGCGGATCCGGAGGATAGGGAACAATAAGTTCACGAGCCTCGTCGGACCCCGCCGAGGCGCGACCGAATTGATGCAGCGCGCAATGCAGGTCAGCGCAGATCTGGAGGGAGCAGAGAATGGCGGCCATGAAGCCCCGGACCGGGGACGGTCCGCTCGAGGCGACCAAAGAGGGACGAGGAATCGTCATGAGGGTTCCACTCGAAGGCGGAGGACGCTTGGTCGTCGAACTGACTCCCGACGAGGCGGCAGCCCTGGGCGACGAGCTCAAGGGCGTCACCAGCTGAACACCGGCACTCCCTGCGAACGGCCCCACCGACCGGTGGGGTCGTTCCTTTTTCCTACCGCGCGAGGCAAGGAGGGCATCGGATGAACGACGACGCGGTTGCTCTCCTGATGTGTCCGCACTGCGGAGCGGACCTCGAGTCGGACGGTACGCAGGTGCTGTGCGATCGCGGGCACACCTTCGACGTGGCGCGGCAGGGTTACGTGAGCCTGCTGTCCGGCTCGGGAGGGAAGATCGTCGGTGACTCGACCGAGATGGTGGCCGCTCGCGAGCAGTTCCTCGACGGCGGGTACTACGACCGCCTGATGGACGCTGTGGCCGACGCGTGCGTTGACACTCGGACGGTGCTCGATATCGGCGCCGGGACGGGCCACTACCTTGCCCGCGCCCTCGATCGTGCCGGAGCGACCTCGGTGGGCATCGGACTCGACGTGTCCAAGGCGGCCGCACGGCGTGCAGCACGCGCACACCCCCGCATCACCTCGGTCGTCGCCGACGTCTGGAACCACGTACCGGTCCGAACGGAGAGTGTCGACGTCGTTCTGTCGGTGTTCTCCCCCCGCAACGCTGCCGAGATCCACCGCGTGCTCACTCCCGGGGGGCGCCTGGTCGTGCTCACGCCGACCGATCGTCACCTCGTGGAGTTGGTGGACGATCTCGGTCTCGTCCGGGTCGACGAGAACAAGACACGACGACTCGGCGACACCCTCGCCGGACGGTTCGAGCGGGAGCAGCGCACCGCGGTCACGTACCCGATCTCCCTGGGCCACGACGAGGTCGCGGCCGTGGTGGGAATGGGCCCCTCCGCCCGGCACGTGTCCGCCGACGATCTGCGAACACGTGTCGAGGCGATGCCGACTCCCCGCGAGGTCACCGTGTCGGTGACCGTCGGGGTCTACGCCCGCGCTGCCGCGACGTCGACGGCAGCCGAGTAGACCTCCATCGTCTGCTGGGCGATGGACTCCCAGGAGAACTCCGCGACCGCGCGTTCACGCCCGGCGACTCCGTACTGCGCAGCCCGCGATCCGTCGGCGACGAGAGCATTCACCGCGGCAGCCAGGTCGGCCTCGAAGGCGGCCGTGTCCGCGGCGTCGTAGTGCACCAGCGTTCCGGTGGCGCCGTCGACGACCACCTCGGGGATGCCTCCGACGTCGGACGCGACGACGGCCGTCTCGCACGCCATCGCCTCGAGATTGACGATGCCCAGCGGCTCGTACACGGACGGACACACGAAGACCGTTGCTGCCGAGAGGATCTGACGGATCTGCTCGGTGGGAAGCATCTCGCGGACCCAGAACACGTTGCCGCGGCTCTCGATCAGCGCGTCGACTGCCTGCTCGGTCTCGGCGGCGATCTCGGGGGTGTCGGGAGCGCCGGCACACAGCACCAACTGGATCGACGGGTCGAATGCGTGCGCGGCAGCGACGAGGTGCCCCACGCCCTTCTGCCGGGTGATGCGGCCGACGAAGGCGACGATGGGGGCATCCGACCGCACACCGACGGCGTCGAGGGCGGACGGCTCGCCGTCGGCTGCGCCACCCGCATGCCAGACGTCGGTATCGATTCCGTTGCGGACGACGTGAACCCGCGCCGGGTCGATACCCGGGTAGCAGTCCAGGACATCGGCCTTCATCCCGTCACTGACGGCGATGACGGCGTCGGCGTTCTCCATCGCGTTGCGCTCGGACCACGACGAGACGCGGTATCCGCCGCCCAACTGTTCCGCCTTCCACGGCCGACGAGGCTCGAGGGAATGCGCGGTGAGGACGTGGGGGATGCCGTAGAGCTCGGCTGCGAGATGACCGGCCAGTCCGGTGTACCAGGTGTGGGAGTGCGCGATGTCGGCGTCGCCGGCAGCATTCGCCATCCGCAAGCCGGTCGACAGCGTCGTGAGCGCCGGATTCGCGTCGGCCAGTTCGGGGTCGGGGGAGTGCACGGTTGCCGTGTCGCGCGGTGCGCCGATGCAGTGCACGTCGACCTCGCACAGGGCGCGGAGTCGCTCGACCAACTGCGTCACGTGGACGCCGGCGCCGCCGTAGATCTCAGGTGGATATTCCTTCGTCATCATCGCCACTCGCATGAGACGAACGTAACGCGTCGGGGTGCATTCGGCCTATACGTAGCGATTGCTCGTCACAACCGGATAGGTTGACTGTTGTGAGGACCCAGCCGCATGTACTCGGGATCGTGCTCGCCGGCGGCGAGGGCAAACGCCTGTATCCGATGACCGCTGATCGAGCGAAACCCGCCGTCCCTTTCGGTGGCGCCTACCGCCTCATCGACTTCGTGCTCAGCAACCTGGTGAACGCGGGGTATCTGCGACTCTGTGTTCTGACTCAGTACAAGTCGCACTCGTTGGACCGCCACATCTCTCAGACGTGGCGACTCTCGGGCTTCGCGGGTGAGTACATCACTCCGGTCCCGGCCCAGCAGCGTCTCGGACCGCGCTGGTACACCGGCAGCGCGGACGCGATCTTCCAGTCGATGAACCTGATCACCGACGAGGATCCCGAGTACATCGTCGTGTTCGGCGCCGATCACGTCTACCGCATGGACCCCGAGCAGATGGTGCAGCAACACATCGACTCGGGTGCGGGCGTGACCGTCGCGGGCATTCGTGTACCTCGCAGTGAGGCAACGGCTTTCGGCTGCATCGACAGCGACGCGTCGGGCAACATCACCGAGTTCCTCGAGAAGCCGAAGGACCCGCCGGGTACCCCCGACGACCCGACCATGACGTTCGCGTCGATGGGCAACTACGTGTTCACCACCAAGGTGCTCGTGGACGCCATCCGCGCCGACGCCGAGGACACCGACTCCGATCACGACATGGGCGGCAACATCATTCCCGCTCTCGTCGCGGCAGGGATGGCGTCGGTCTACGACTTCAAGGACAACGTCGTTCCCGGCGCCACCGAGCGGGACAAGGGTTACTGGCGCGACGTCGGAACACTCGACGCGTTCTACGACGCCCACATGGACCTGGTGTCCGTGCACCCGATCTTCAACCTCTACAACAAGCGCTGGCCGATCCGCGGATCCGCGGACAACCTCCCGCCCGCCAAGTTCGTCCAGGGCGGCCTGGCGCAGGAATCCATCGTCGGCGCGGGATCCATCCTGTCCGGTGCGACCGTGCGCAACTCGGTGCTGAGCTCGTCGGTCATCATCGACGCGGGCGCGACGGTCGAGGGAAGCGTCATCATGCCGGGCGTGCGCATCGGGAAGAACGCCGTCGTGCGCAACGCCATCCTGGACAAGAACGTCGTCGTCGGCGACGGCGAGATCATCGGCGTCGATCGCGACCGCGATGCGGAGCGGTTCAACGTCAGCGCCAACGGCGTCGTCGCCGTCGGCAAGGGTGTCTGGATCTAGGTCACTCCGGCACGCGCGAGGCGCACAGCAACCCGTCGCCGAGCGGGAACACGACGGCCGTGAGGCTGTCGTTCTCCGCGATGGCACGTGCCGCGGCACGAACCGCCACCGTCGCCTCGTCGCGTGACGACGCGTCGGCCACCCGCCCACCGAGCAGCGCGTTGTGCAGGATCAAGGCTCCGCCGGGGCGCAGCATCCGCACACCCTCGGCGACGAACCCGACGTGGTCACGTGGGGTGGCGTCGATGAACACCAGGTCGTAGGACGCATCCGCCAGGCGGGGGAGGACGTCCAGTGCGCGGCCGTTGATCAACCGGGTGCGGGACGCGGCGATACCGCCGGATCGGAACGCTTCCTTCGCGGCCCGCTGATGCTCGGGCTCCGTGTCGATGGTGGTGAGAACACCGTCCGACCGCATGCCGTCCAGCAGCCACAGCCCGCTGACGCCGGCGCCCGTGCCGACCTCCACGACGGTTCGCGCACCGGACAACTGGGCCACCATGCTCAGCACCGCGCCGACCGAGGCGGGGACGGGGGCGGCGCCCAGATCGACGGCCCTCTCACGGGCGGCCAGCAGGACCTCGTCCTCGACGACGGATTCCTCGGCGTAGTGCAGCATCTTCGCGGCGTCGACAGTCACGCGAAAACCCTAACGCGTCGTGACCACTCACGTGTCGGCCTGTGAACTCTCAGCCGACACTCAGCCTCTTCACACGGGTCGCACACATGTCCGCGAGAGAGTTGACCTCACGAGAGTTCGCCACAGCTTCGGTCGCGTGCAGAACGGGTACCGGAACAACTCGGACCGAACAGGAGTTCACCGATAGACATGATGACCGACCCGCGCGAACACGCCGACCTGACGACACCGGTCGAGACCGAAGAGCTGTCCGGAACTGCTGTCTTCGATGCCACCGGCGATGCCACCTCCATGCCGTCCTGGGACGAACTCGTACGCGAGCACGGCGACCGGGTGTACCGGTTGGCCTACCGCCTGTCCGGCAACGCGCAGGACGCCGAGGACCTGACCCAGGACACGTTCATCCGGGTGTTCCGGTCCCTGCAGAACTATCAGCCGGGAACGTTCGAGGGTTGGCTGCACCGCATCACCACCAACCTCTTCCTCGACATGGTCCGCCGTCGAAACCGCATCCGCATGGAGGCGCTGCCCGAGGACTACGACCGCGTCCCGTCGGACACACCCGACCCCGAGCAGATCTACCACGACGCACGTCTCGATCCGGACCTGCAGGCAGCTCTCGATTCGCTGGCACCCGAGTTCCGCGCCGCTATCGTGCTGTGCGACATCGAGGGCCTTTCCTACGAGGAGATCGGCGCGACCCTGGGCGTGAAGCTCGGAACCGTCCGGAGCCGCATCCACCGAGGCCGACAGGCTCTCCGCGACCATCTCGCCACGAGCCGCGAGATGCGGGCATCGCTCACACCGTCGGAGTGACGCCGCAGTAGTACCGTCGTGACGGTGACGTCGGTGCCTTGCCGGGAACTTCCGCGCGGTATCCGTCGTTAGTGTTCGAGTACGTGACCACATCCGGACGTGCGTGAAGTGGAGGTAGGAATGACACGGGCACGCGAACCGCGACAGTTCAGCCCCACCGATCACCTCGCGAGCGAGGCGATCGCCGCCTACGTCGACGGCGAACTCCGCATGAATCCGTATCTGCGGGCCGCGCACCACGTCTCCGAGTGCCCGGCGTGCGCCGCCGAGGTCGACGCCCAGCAGCAGGCGCGAATCGCTCTGCAGGCCTCGCCCCATATGTCGATGCCGTCGTCCCTTCTCGGCCTGCTGAGCCAGATTCCGCAGTGCACCCCGCACGACACGACGCGTCCCGAGCCGTCCTTCGGTTCCGGTCTCCGCCACGGCCTGGGGTCGGTCGTCGGCTCGCGCTTCCGTCGGCGGTAGCGTGCACAGGTGACTCCAGCCGACGAGTACCGCCCCACCGGCGACAGCAAGGACGACGCGGACACACCGCGACTCCCTCCTCGTCCGCTCTACCGTCCGACCATCGACTCGCACGTCGTCCGTGCGTTCGGTCGGCCGCACGGTATCCGTGACTCCTTCGGCGACGACCGGACTCGTCGCCGTGAATCCCCGTCCATCCGTGTCGGTGCGCCCGACCCTGTGTTGACCGAGGCCTTCGGTCGGCCCCCCGGTGTCGCCGAGTCGCTGGTGCGTGAGCCGGAGGCGCCCGAGCCGGCGTCGGAACCGGCTCCCGAAAATCCCTGGCGTATCCCGTCGTCCCGCGTGATGTCGGTGTCGCCCGCCGTGGACGAACCGGAGCCCGCCCCTCTCGCACCCGGCACCAGGATCGGCGCGCGCGAGGTGCTGTTCGGACGCCGAGTCTCCACGGGCGCGCTGGTGTTGCTCGCCGGGGTGGCTCTCGTCATCGGTCTGCTGGGCGGCATCGTCGGCAGCATCGCCGCCGATCTCGGAGGTTCGCTCACCAGTTCCCGCGTCACCCTCGAGCAGGGCGGGAGCGAGTTGCCGCAGGGTCAGGTGGCGCGTGTCGCCGAGGCGGTTCTCCCCTCGGTCGTCTCGGTCCAGGAGACGTTCGGCGGCAACGCCGGCACGGGCTCCGGAGTGGTCATCGACGGCAGCGGCTACATCGTCACCAACAACCACGTCATCTCGATGGCGGCCACCAATCCCGGTGCGACACTGAATGTCACGTTCTCCGACGGCACCAAGGTGCCCGCGCAGATCGTCGGGCGCGACACCAAGACCGACCTCGCCGTACTCAAGACGGATGTCGCCGATCTGACGGTGGCGCAGCTCGGTAAGTCCTCGGACGTCGCGGTGGGCGACGACGTCGTCGCCGTCGGATCGCCGCTCGGTCTGAGCAAGACGGTCACGCGTGGCATCGTCAGTGCACTCGATCGTCCCGTCCGTCTGTCGGGAGAGGGCACGGATACCGACGCGGTGATCGATGCCGTGCAGACCGACGCCGCCATCAACCCGGGCAACTCGGGTGGTCCGCTGATCGATGCGGAAGGTCGCGTCATCGGCATCAACTCGGCCATCCGCAGTGAGAGCGGGGGATCGGTCGGGCTCGGTTTCGCCATCCCTATCGACGACGTCACCGAGGTCGCGCAGTCGCTGATCCGCACCGGAACCATGACCCACCCGGACATCGGAGTCAGTGTCCGCTCGGTGGTCAACGACGCGCTGACCGGTGCCGAGGTGGCCAACGTGACCGCCGGTGGTCCGGCGCAGCAGGCCGGGATCGCCGAGGGCGACGTGATCGTCCGCGTCGGAGACCGCACGGTCAGCGGCGCCGACGAGCTCACGGTCGCCGTGCAGGAACAGCAGATCGGACAAGCAGTACAGGTTCAGCTGGTTCGGTCGGGACGCACTGTGGACGTGTCCGTCACCCCGGTCTCGGATGCGTAGGCTGTAGGGGTGTTCTCGAACATCGGCTGGGGCGAGATGATGGTGCTGCTCGTCGTCGCACTCGTCGTCCTGGGCCCGGAACGACTTCCCGGCGCCATCACGTGGACGACGAAATCGCTGCGTCAGGTCCGTGACTACGCCAGCGGCGCGAGTCAGCAACTCAAGGACGAGCTGGGCACGGACTTCGACGACCTGCGCAAGCCGCTCGCCGATCTGAACCAGCTGCGCGGCATGAGCCCGCGCGCGGTGATCACCAAGCACCTTCTCGACGGCGACGATTCGATCTTCACCGGCAAGTTCGACGAGAAGCCGCAAACTCCGGCCGGCGGTTCCACGCCGAACATGAGCAAGTCGCCCGGCGCACCGCTCCCCACCGGGGAGCGGCCGCCGATCGATCCGGACGCGACCTAACTCGTCAGAGGTGCCGGGTGGTGTCGATGCCCAGGCTCATTCCGGCCAGTCCGCGGCTGCGCACGGACAGTTTCTCGGCCACCTCGATCATCGCTTTCGCCGCCGGTGTCTCCGGTGCGCTCAGCACGATGGGGATACCGGAGTCGCCGCCTTCGCGCACCGCGGTGTCCAGGGGAATCTGGCCCAGCAGTGGCACTTTCGCGCCCACGGCGACGGTGAGGCGCTCCGCGACGGCCTGTCCGCCGCCGGTGCCGAACACGTCCATGCGAGTGCCGTCCGGGAGTTCGAGCCAGGACATGTTCTCCACGACGCCCACGACCCGCTGACGGGTCTGCAGCGCGATGGCGCCGGCACGTTCGGCCACCTCGGCCGCCGCCTGCTGCGGGGTGGTCACGACCAGGATCTCCGCGCCGGGAATCAGCTGGGCGACCGAGATGGCGACGTCGCCGGTGCCGGGCGGCAGATCGAGCAGCAGGATGTCCAGGTCGCCCCAGAACACGTCGGCCAGGAACTGCTGCAGCGCACGGTGCAGCATGGGTCCACGCCAGACGACGGGAGTGTTGCCCTGGGTGAACTGGGCGATCGAGATCATCTTCACGTCGTGCGCGACGGGCGGCATGATCATCCGCTCCACCTGCGTGGGCCGCGCATCGGTGCCGAGCATGCGGGGGACGGAGTGCCCGTAGATGTCGGCGTCGAGGACACCGACCGACAGGCCCTTGGCCGCCATGGCCGCTGCGAGGTTGACCGTGACACTCGACTTCCCGACGCCACCCTTGCCCGAGGCGACGGCGTAGACGCGCGTCAGCGATCCGGGCTGGGCGAACGGGATGACGGGTTCGGCAGAATCACCGCGCAACGACTTGCGAAGTTCCGTGCGCTGCTCGTCGTTCATGACGTCGAGTTCGACCCGGATGGCGCCGACTCCCGCGACGTCGGCGACGGCCTTGGTGACGCGGTCGGAGATCTCGGTCTTCATGGGGCACCCGGCGGTGGTGAGGAAGATTCCGATGTCGACGGACCCGTCCTCGCTCAGAGCGACGCTCTTGACCATGCCGAGTTCGGTGATGGGCTTGCGAATCTCGGGGTCGTTCACGCGCGCGAGTGCGCTACGAACGTCCGATTCGGTGGCTACGGGCATGCCCCGATGGTAGGCGTTACCGGCTCAGTGAATTCGGGGCAGGTCCGCTTCGGCGGGGGCGATGCCGGTGGAGTACGCCACGGACCAGGCGACGACGTTCGCGACATAGGCCATCGAGTTGTTGTAGCGGAGGATGGCGCGCGTCGCCTGCAGCGGGTCGGCCATGTTCAGGCCTCCGTCGCAGAGGTACTTTCCGGTGGTCGCGGCGCTGTCGAAGAGGTTCTGGGGGTCGGCCTTGCCGTCGCCGTTGCCGTCGGTCGCGTAGTGCTTCCAGGTTTCCGGGAGGAACTGCATCGGCCCGACCGCGCGGTCGTAGGTGGCATTGCCGTCCAGCTCGCCGCCGTCGGTGTCCATGATCACGTTGTTACCGGCCAACGATCCGTCCAGAACGGGACCGAGGATGGGTTCGAAGAGGGTGCCGTCGGCTCCGGCTGCTCCGTCGTTGGCGTGGGTGGACTCGACTCGACCGATGCCGGCGAGCAGCGCCCAGTTCATCGAGCACCCGGGGGTGCTCTGTGCGAGCAACTGCTCGGCGCTCCGGTACGCGGCGACGTTGATTCCGGGCACTCCGAGGGGTCCGGCGGCGAGACTTTCCGGCAGGGCGGGCGCTGCGGGAGGGGGAGGCGAGGCGGGCG
This sequence comes from Rhodococcus sp. MEB064, assembly GCF_000834565.1. Classification (NCBI taxonomy): domain Bacteria; kingdom Bacillati; phylum Actinomycetota; class Actinomycetes; order Mycobacteriales; family Nocardiaceae; genus Rhodococcus; species Rhodococcus sp. MEB064. Next base: position 74,604 of record NZ_JXQS01000021.1, on the reverse strand, counting down.
CGGGCTCGGGGGCCGGAGCGGGGGCGGGTGCCACGGCCACGGCCGGCGCGACGACCGAGGGTTCGAGCACGGACTCGTTCGCGGCGGCACGGGTCTGCAGGAACGGGATGTCGGCGCTGGCCCCGTATCCGCTGGCGACCGTGATGGCCCCTGCCGGAATCAGGCCGGTCAACGCGATGACCGTGTTCCGTCGCACTGTGGAAGACGATCTCTTGCGGTGCCGACCCACGGATACACAACCTCCTCGCCCTCGCGAGACTTGTGATCCGCGACGACTTCTCCGTCCCGATTCGGGACTCTCCGACATTTGCTTGCCGGGAGCGAGGGTACCTGATCCGTTGCCGTTCCGTTACCTCACCGTGATGAGCGAGACCTCCGTCACGGAGTGGTGACGGGTGTTGCCTGCTCGGGAGGGGCCGGCGGCGCCGGCGGGCACAGCAGGCAGGGAATGGTCGGCAGCTCGATCACCGGCAGCGGAGGCAACCCGGGGATGCCGAAGGCCGGTGGCTGCTCCACGGGCGTCAACGGCGCCGCGGGAAGGGCTTCCGTCGTCGGTGCCGCCGTCGTGCTCGGATCCGTGACGGACGCGGTGGTCGAGGCCGCCGCAGCCACGGCGAGAGCATCGGCCGGAGAAGGCGCAGCCTCGCCGATACGGCCGACGACGGGGGTGCCGCCGCCGGAGTACGCGGCCGACCACGCCAGCACGTTGGCCGTGTAGGCCGCCGAATTGTTGTAGCGCATGACGGCGGTGGTGGCCTGCGCCGGATTCGTCATGTCGAGGCCACCGGAGCACAGGTACTTGCCGGCCCCCAGTGCCGCGTCGAAGACGTTGTTCGGATCGCTCTTGCCGTCGCCGTTCCCGTCCGAGGCGTAGCCGGCCCAGGTCGCCGGGATGAACTGCATCGGCCCGACGGCTCGATCGTGGCCCGGATCGCCGTCCAGCGCGCCACCGTCCGTGTCGGTGATGACGGCGTCCGCGGCGGACCGACCGTCGAGAACCGGTCCGAGCACCGACGTGATCGTGGTGCCGCCGGCATCGGTACGTCCGCCGCCGGCATGACCGGACTCGATACGGCCGATCGCGGCCAACAGATGCCACGGCAGGTGGCATCCCGGTGTCGTCGTCGCCATCTGTGTCTCGGCGGACCGGTAGGCCTGCAGCACCAGCTCGGGAATTCCGAGTGCACCGACCAGGATCGACGCCAGCGGCGCCGCGGGTGCCGCCGGGGCTCCGGCAGGCGCGGCGGCCGGTCTGGGCGAACGGAAGACCACAGGAGTTCGGTCTGCCGGCTCGACGAGCCCGACGGACGTGTCCCGCGAGGGAACTGTGCGCACACTCTCCGATGCCGTCATCGCGACAGGAGCGTGTGCGGAACTCGGGGTGGCCGATCCCGCGGCCACCGTCACCGCGCTCAGAACCAGGATGGATGCTCCGACGATTCCACCGACGCGCATATGGACAAACCCCCACGACAACTCGTCTGCACACTCACCGAGACCCGACGTGCAGTGTGACCGAGGTTACCGTCGCGTGTCTTCGCTGTGGTCGAAACGAGTTGTTTGGTCGTCCACGGGCTTCTTGCGAGTCTTCTTGCGCGCCTTCTGTTCCTCCGCCGCGGCCGACGCCGGGTCCAGCAATGCGGCCCGGAGGTCGTCCAATTCGCGTCGGAGGTAGTCCCTGGTGGCCACCTCGCCCACGGCGATGCGGAGCGCGGCCAGTTCCCGTGCCAGGAACTCGGTGTCCGCCTTGGTCTGCGCGGCGCGTGAGCGATCCTCTTCGAGCGACACGCGGTCACGGTCGTCCTGCCGGTTCTGCGCGAGCAGGATCAGCGGTGCGGCGTAGGCGGCCTGGGTCGAGAACGCCAGGTTCAGGAGGATGAAGGGGTACGGATCCCACTGCAGGCTGACCGCGAAGACGTTCAGCAGGATCCAGACGATCACGATCCCGGTCTGGATGGCCAGATAGCGGCCGGTGCCGAGGAACCGCGCGACGTTCTCGCCCGTACGGCCGACGGAATCGACATCGAAGTCGATCTTGAATCGTCGCGAGCCGCGCGGGGTGTCGAGCCGCTGACGGGCTGTCGCCGTCGACTTCTCACTCATGTCCCACGTGCTCCTGTTCGCGCCAGTCGTCGGGAAGTAGATGATCGAGGACGTCGTCCACGGTGACCGCGCCGATGAGATGCTCCTCGGCGTCGACCACCGGACCGCACACCAGGTTGTAGGCGGCGAAGTATCGGGTGACCGCCGCCAGGTTGTCGTCCGGGGAGAGCGTCGACAGCGTCGTGTCGATGACACCTCCCACCAGACTCGCCGGGGGTTCTCGGAGCAGCTGTTGCAGATGCACGCAGCCGAGGTACCGGCCGGTGGGCGTCGCGGTGGGCGGCCGGACGACGAACACCAACGACGCGAGCGCCGGGGTCAGATCCGGGTTGCGGGCGCGGGCCAGTGCCTCGGCGACCGTCGCCGACGCGCTGAGCACGACGGGTTCCGGAGTCATGAGGCCGCCGGCCGTGTCCGGTGAATGCTCGAGCAGTCGGCGCACCGGTTCGGAGTCCTGCGGGTCCATCAGTCGCAGAAGGGATTCCGCTTCCGTCTCCGGTAGTTCTCCGAGAAGGTCGGCCGCGTCGTCGGGATCCATGGCCTCGAGCACGTCCGCGGCGCGGGCCGGGGCGAGTGCCTGCACCAGGTCGATCTGGTCGTCGTCGGGCATCTCCTGGATGACGTCGGCGAGACGCTGATCATCCAGGGCGAAGGCCACTTCGAGACGTCGCTTCTCCGGAAGGTCGCGGATGGCGTCGGCGACGTCGGCCGGACGGAGTCCCTCGAACTGCTCCAACAGCTGCGAGACTCCCTGGCCCGGCCGCGACAGATCCGACTGCGTCAGCCCCTGCACGTTCTGCCAGTCGATGACGTGCATGCTGCCGCGTCGACCCAACCGAGTGCGGTGGGGACGGACGGCGACGCGGGAGATGACCCAGTCCCGCGTGCGAGTCTGCTCGATACCGAGATCGACGACCACCGAATCGACGTCGTGGAGATCCTCGGCGTCCGGATCGTCGGTGCGCACACGGGAATCGAGCACCTGTGCGAGAGCCAACACCTCGCCCGGGCGCTGGACGAAACGGCGCATACTGACGTTCCCGGTGGTCAACGTCACCGACGTCGGCTCGATGGCGGTGACACGCAGCATCGGGACGAAGATCTTGCGGCGCGTGGCCAGGTCGACGACGAGCCCGAGCACGCGCGGTTGCTGGCGGCCGACGCGAACCGTCACGACGATGTCGCGCACACGACCGATGCTCTCGCCGTCGGGTCCGAGCACCACGAGGCCCGCGAGCCTGGCGGCGAACACCTTGTTCACTGCTGCCATGGCCGCAACACTAGACGCCGGGCCTTCGACCGGTCGCGCCCGATAGTGTGCGCTGGTGACCCCACGCTTGCGACGTTCCGTGCTCGCCGTGCCCGGCAGCAGTCCGAAGATGATGCACAAAGCGCTGTCCCTGCCCGCGGATGCGGTGTTCCTCGATCTCGAGGACGCTGTCGCACCGGCCGCCAAGGACCAGGCGCGCGCAGCGGTGGCCGACGCGCTCGGCAGCGACAGCTGGGGACCACAACTACGTCTGGTGCGAGTCAACGACTGGACGACGGACGCGACGTTCCGCGACGTGCTCGAGGTAACCGGTCGAGCGGGGCGACATCTGGACGCGATCGTGCTGCCGAAGGTCAGGACGGCCGGCGAGGTGCAGGCGCTGGATCTGCTGGTGACGCAGATCGAGCGGGAGCAGGGACTCCCGGTCGGACGCATCGGGATCGAGCCGCAGATCGAGGACTCGGTGGGGCTGCTGCACATCGATGCGATCGCGACGGCGTCTCCCCGTGTGCAGACCCTGGTGTTCGGCCCCGGCGACTTCATGGCCGACGTGGGAATGCGAACCCTGACGGTAGGGGAGCAGCCCGACGGATACGACAGGGGCGATGCCTACCACCACGTGCTGATGACGATCCTGCTCTCCGCTCGCGCCCACGGGCTGCAGGCGATCGACGGTCCGTACGTCCAGGTGCGCGACCTCGACGGGTTCGTCGCGGCCGCGAGGCATTCCGCCGCGTTGGGATACGACGGCAAGTGGGTTCTGCATCCGACGCAGATCGACGCGGCCAACGAGGCGTTCTCACCGCGTCAGGCCGACGTGGACCGAGCGCACGCCATCGTCGAGACGTACCGGGGACACCTGTCGGCCGACGGGGGAGCTCGCGGTGCGGTCGTGGTGGACGGAGAGATGGTCGACGAGGCCGGGCACCGGATGGCGCGCGTGATCCTCGAGGCCGGACGTGCGTCGGGTGTCCTCCCCAGCGGCCGGACCGGCTCGCCAGGCACAATGGAGTCATGACCAACCCCATGTCGCAGCCCGGCCGCCCCGGACAAGGCCTGCCCACTCCGCCGTCGGGATGGCCCATCGGGTCCTACCCCACGTACGCCGAGGCGCAGCGCGCGGTGGACTACCTCTCCGATCAGGAATTCTCCGTCCAGGACGTCACCATCGTCGGCGTCGACCTCATGCAGGTCGAGCGCGTCATCGGTCGTCTCACCTGGGCCAAAGTCATTGGCGGCGGCGTCATCTCGGGTGCCTGGCTCGGTGTGTTCCTCGGCCTGGTGCTGAGCATCATCACCGACACCAACTACCTGTCCGCGCTCGTCGTCGGTGTGCTGGGCGGCATCGTCTTCGGGCTGATCTCCGCGAGCATCCCGTACGCGGCCACCAAGGGCCAGCGCGATTTCGCGTCCACCATGCAGCTGGTCGCCGGTCGGTACGACGTGCTGTGCGAACCGAAGTCCGCGGAGAAAGCACGCGATCTCCTGGCACGCCTCGCGATCTGAGCACTGCCGCGTACCGGCAGCGCTCACGATGTACCGGATTTGTCACGGTGTTGTACCAAGCGCACTAAATCCTCTCAGCTTTCGACTAGGTTCCACTTCGCAGGGAATGCGTGTCCAACGAAGCACACGCTGCGGAGTCGGGTCCGAACCTCGGTACCTTCTCCTGCGGCAGAGGAGGCGGTCGTGCCGAAGAGGTACAGGGCGAGGAAACTCGCAGCTACAGGAGCCGCCGCGGTGGTGGCAGGCAGTCTGTTGGCGGGGTGTGGATCATCCGACAGCGGGATCGTGCTGAGCTTCTACACCGCAGCCGACGGCGCCGAGCAGTACGCAGCCGCCGCGCAGGCGTGCACCGATCAATCCGGCGGTAAGTACCGCGTCGAGCAACGCACACTGCCGAAGAGCGCCAACGACCAGCGGCTGCAGCTGGCCCGCCGCCTGGCAGGCAACGACCGGACTCTGGACCTGATGACGCTGGATGTCGTCTGGACCGCCGAGTTCGCCGAAGCCGGTTGGGCACTTCCGGTTCCGGACGACCTGTCGGCGAAGCTGCGGGACGGATCGGTGCTCGAGGGCCCGCTCGCCACCGCGGAGTGGCTCGACCCCGAGACGGAGAAGAAGGACCAGCTCTACGCGGTCCCCCTCAACTCGAACACCCAGTTGCTCTGGTACCGACCGGACATGGTGCCGAACGGTCAGCCCCCCGCCACGTGGGACGACCTGATCGCCACTGCCGGTGAGAACGCGGCGTCCGGCAAGCCCGCCGCGATCGGCGTGCAGGCCAAGCAGTACGAGGGCTTCATGGTCTGGTTCAACACGTTGCTCGAGAGCGCCGGGGGATCCGTCGTCGGCGAGGACGGCACCACCGTGACGCTCAACGACACTCCCGAGCATCGCGCGGCGACGGAGAAGGCACTCTCGATCATCAAGAGTGTCGCGACCGCGCCCGGCGCGGATCCCTCCGTGTCCCAGAGCGACGAGGGCACAGCACGTCTGGGCGTCGAGGCGGGCAGCATGTTCGCCGAGGTGAACTACCCCTTCGTGCTTCCCGGACTCAAGGAGAACGCCGCTGCCGGCGGAGTCTCCTTCCTCGACCTCTCGAGCGTTCCCGCCGAGCAGCAGGATGCGGCGGTGAACGAGGTGTTCCGCAGCGCCCCCTACCCGTCCGTCACACCCGGTGAGCCCGCGAAGGTCACCATCGGCGGCTTCAACATCGGCGTCGCCAAGACGACCGAGCATCCCGACGAGGCGTGGGCCGCGGTGGCCTGCCTGACCGACGAGCAGAACCAGCGCAACAACGCCGTCGACGGCGGTGTGCCCCCGGTGATCCGGTCGTTGTACGACGACCCGGAGTTCCAGGCGGCGTACCCGGCGTGGGAAGGCGTTCTCGGATCGATCGAGAGTGCGGCAGTACGGCCCGTCTCGCCTGCGTACCAGTCCATCTCGATTCTCCTCACCGACGCACTGAACCCGCCGCAGGACATCGATCCGGTCGGCGACGTCGACAAGCTCGCCGACCTGGTGCGCCAGGCCGTGAACTCCGAAGGGCTGATCCCATGACCGTCACCGAAGAGCCCCGGCGCACGCAGAAGCACGCGAAAGCGGCCGAAGCGCTGTCCGAGGGGAAGAAGGCGGAGCGCAAGCTCGGCTTGCTGCTGATCGCTCCCGCCGCGATCCTGATGCTCGCCGTCACCGCGTATCCCATCATCTACGCGTTCTGGTTGAGCCTGCAGAAGTACAACCTGGCATTCCCGGACGACAAGGAATTCGTCGGTCTCTCCAACTACGTCTCCGTCCTCACCGACGGGTACTGGTGGACGGCGTTCGCCGTGACGGTGGCGATCACCGTCATCTCGGTCGCCATCGAGTTCGTCCTCGGACTCGCCGTCGCTCTGGTCATGCACCGCACCATCTTCGGGCGCGGGCTGGTGCGCACCGTGGTCCTCATCCCGTACGGCATCGTCACCGTCGCGGCGGCATACAGCTGGTACTACGCGTGGACACCGGAGACGGGCTACCTGGCCAATCTCCTCCCCGACGGCAGTGCGCCGCTGACACAGCAGATTCCGTCGCTGGCCATCGTGGTCCTCGCCGAGGTGTGGAAGACGACGCCGTTCATGGCGCTGCTTCTGCTCGCCGGTCTCGCGTTGGTTCCTGACGACCTCACCAAGGCCGCCCAGGTGGACGGCGCCGGTGCCTGGACCCGCCTGGTCCGCATCATCATTCCGCTGATGAAGCCGGCCATCCTGGTGGCGCTGCTGTTCCGCACGCTCGATGCTTTCCGCATCTTCGACAACATCTACGTTCTGACGAAGGGAAGCAACAGCACCGGCTCACTGTCGATTCTGGGTTACGACAACCTCTTCGGGGCTTTCAACCTCGGAATCGGCTCGGCCATCAGTGTGCTGATCTTCTTCTGCGTGGCCATCATCGCCTTCGTCTTCATCAAACTGTTCGGGGCGTCCGCACCCGGCTCCGACGCGGAAGGACGCTGACCCATGGCAGCCACCACGAAGACGAAGGCCGGCTGGTCGATCGTCAACCTCCTCGTCCTTCTGTACGCGTTGATCCCGCTGGTCTGGATCATCAGTCTCTCGTTCAAGCCGGTGGCGAACATCGCCGACGGCAAGTTCATCCCCACCACGTGGACGTTCGACAACTACAAGGGGATCTTCCAGACGTCGCAGTTCACCAGTGCGCTGATCAACTCGATCGGCATCGGTCTGATCACCACGCTCATCGCCGTCGTGATCGGCACCATGGCGGCGTACGCCGTGGCGCGGTTGGACTTCCCCGGCAAGAAGTTGCTCGTCGGCGCCGCGTTGCTCATCGCGATGTTCCCCCAGATCTCGCTGGTGACACCGCTGTTCGACATCGAGCGCGCCCTCGGCTTGTTCGATACCTGGCCGGGCCTGATCATCCCGTACATCACCTTCGCGTTGCCGCTCGCCATCTACACGCTCTCCGCATTCTTCCGGGAGATCCCGTGGGAGCTGGAGAAGGCGGCGAAGATGGACGGCGCGACCCCCGGACAGGCGTTCCGCAAGGTCATCGCACCGCTCGCGGCACCCGGCATCGTGACCGCCGCGATCCTCGTCTTCATCTTCGCGTGGAACGACCTGCTCCTCGCGATCTCGCTGACGGCCACCGAACGTTCGGTCACCGTGCCCGCAGCGATCTCTCAGTTCACCGGTAGTTCGCAGTTCGAGGAACCGACGGGATCGATCGCGGCCGCGGCCGTGGTCATCACCATCCCGATCATCATCTTCGTCCTGTTCTTCCAACGTCGTATCGTGGCGGGCCTGACGTCCGGCGCAGTGAAGGGATAAGTCAATGGCCGAAATCGTTCTGGACAAAGTGACCAAGCTGTACCCGGACGGCGCCGCGGCAGTGAGCGACGTCGACATCACGATCGCCGATGGGGAATTCATCATTCTCGTCGGTCCGTCGGGTTGCGGTAAGTCGACCACTCTCAACATGATCGCCGGCCTCGAGGACATCTCGAGCGGTGAACTGCGGATCGCCGGTGAGCGTGTCAACGAACGCGCACCGAAGGACCGTGACATCGCGATGGTGTTCCAGTCCTACGCGCTGTACCCGCACATGACGGTGCGCGACAACATCGCGTTCCCCCTGACGCTCGCCAAGATGAGCAAGGAGGACATCGCGAAGAAGGTCGACGACGCGGCGCGGATCCTCGACCTCGGCCAGCACCTCGACCGCAAGCCGTCCAACCTCTCCGGTGGACAGCGCCAGCGTGTCGCGATGGGACGCGCGATCGTGCGCAGCCCCAAGGCGTTCCTCATGGACGAGCCGCTGTCGAATCTCGATGCGAAGCTGCGCGTGCAGATGCGCACCGAGATCGCCCAGTTGCAGAAGCGCCTCGAGACCACCACCGTCTACGTCACGCACGACCAGACCGAGGCCATGACCCTCGGCGATCGCGTCGTCGTCCTGCGCGGCGGACTGGTGCAGCAGATCGGATCCCCGCAGGAGCTCTACGACCGCCCGCGCAACCTCTTCGTCGCCGGCTTCATCGGATCGCCGTCGATGAACTTCGTCGCCGGCCGTCTGACCGACTCGGGTGTCACCACCTCGCTCGGTGAGATCACGCTGGACAACGAAGCGCGACAGAAGATCTCGCAGAAGAACGTCAAGGGCGACGTCGTCGTCGGCGTCCGCCCCGAGCACCTCGAGGATGCTGCGCTGATCGAGTCCTACCAGCGCATCAACGGCAGCACGTTCTCCGCGCGAGTCGACGTCCTCGAGTCCATGGGATCCGACAAGTACATCTACTTCACCGCCGAGGGACCCAAGGTCAGTTCACGCGAGCTCGACGAGCTCGCGGCCGACTCGGGTACCGACGGTGGTCAGTTGGTGGCGCGGCTGTCGGCCGAATCGAACGCCCGCATGGGGCAGTCGATCGACCTGTGGTTCGACCCGAAGCGCGTGCAGATCTTCGACGCCGAATCCGGAGCGAACCTGACGCTCTGACACGCCGCTCGATACGAGGCGGCACCCCGAGCTCTCAGCGGGGCGCCGCCTCTTTCAGTTGAGCGATGATCTCGTCGTTCCAGATGTGGCTGCGCACCAGGCGGTATCGCTCGCGTGCCACCCACATGTACGCCTCGGCGTCGGTGTGCCTGGTCAACATGCCACCGACCGACCTGACCATGCGCACGACGGGCAGGAACTCCTCACCGAACCATCGACGGGCTACCGTGCGACGGTCGACGAACTCGCCCAGTTCCTGCATCAACCGGAAACCCCAGGCCTCCACCGCATCACTGAGTTCCGCGTACTGCCACGGGTCGGAGAACTCGATGGCCTCGCGCGACTTGCCGGTCAACGGAACACGACTGAGGAAGATGCGCCGATGGTCCTTGACCACCAGGTCGCCGCGGCTCGAGATGCCGTCCGGCGAGATGCGCGTGACGATCTCGGTGACGTACGCCTCGATGAGAGTCATGTGCATCGCGCACGCGATGGACACGCGGTGGTGCCCGTCGATGACGAAGTGCATGCCGCCCACGCGGTACACCTCGATCGGCGGCATCGACTCACCGCGTCGCCACGCGGTGGCCAGGCGCTGCCACCGTTCCCGGGTGCGTGTCGACGTCGGCCGGAAGTAGCGATCGAAATCGCGTGTGCGGTCCACACTTCCGACGATCGAGTCGACCCGGATCACCTCGAGTCCGATCCTGCGTTCGCGGACCTTCCCCAGCGCGGCGACGACCTCGTCGAACGGCAGGATGGTCGTGATGTCGTCGGGTTGCCGACGCAACCACCCGACGAGGCGCGCGACGTCGGCGCGCCGACGTTGCCGCGAGAAGTCGTTCTCGGCGTCGGCTGCGGGAAATCCTGTGTCACGAGCCATGTCGTCGCCTCTCGATGACGGGCGGGGTATCGCCACCCGGAGTGATGTCGATCAGTGCGTACCCGACGGTGTTGAGCACGGTGGCGCCATGCAGGTGTCGGTCGACGGGAGTGACGCCGTGGGGATGGATGTGGCCGTGTATCAGCATCTGCGGCCGCAGCTTGTCCGTCAACGGGTCCAGGCACCGGAACCCGCGGTGCGGCGCGTCGTCTCCGTCGCCCAGCCCGAACGGCGGACTGTGCGTCAGCAGGACGTCCACGCCGCGGGAGCCACGCTGGAACAGCGGATGCCACGTATGGGTGCGGATCAGCGTCGACGCTCGGCGCCGCTGTTGGCGCTCGGTCCACTGGTTGGGGCCGTCGCGGTAGCGGATCGAACCACCGAGTCCGGCGATCCGCAGGCCCGCGGCGGCGACGATGCGGCGATCGGCATTGATCGCCCCGTCCGGGCCCGGCCAGCTCGACGGCAGTCCTGCCCGCATCCATCCGGCGCGCCCGGCCGAGTAGCCGCTCAGGTCCGCGTCGTGGTTGCCGGGGACGAACACGCAGGGAGCGTTCGCGATCTCCGCCACGTGCTCGAGGTAGTCGAACGGCAGATCGCCGGCACCGAGGACGAGGTCCACTGCGAACGGCAGCCTGCGTGCGTTCCAGAGGCTCTCGACCACCTCGTCGGACACGGTGAGCACGGTCACCACGGCAGTTCCGTCACACAGAAGACCGTACCGGCCCGGGCGTGCACGGGGACCGCAGTGGTTGTATGGATCCCGTGAGTGCGAGTGACGTGATCCAGCAGGTGCGGTCGCACCTCCATCGGACGTGGCAGCAGGACAGCCCGCCCAGTGCGTCGATCACGTTCCTGGGTCTGGAGTCGCTGGACGTCCTTCTGTTCGCGCCCGGCTCCGACGGGGTCGCTCACCTCGCGACGGTCGGGTGTTCGCGTCATCCCATGGCCGACCCGTCCGACATGGTCACCGATTCCCAGCGCGGCCCCCGCGCCGAACTGGTGCTGTCGCTGCGGCGCATGGACGAGGCTGTCCGCGACGTCTGGCGCACGCTCGCGACGTTCGCCGCGTCCCCGGCGGTCGAGGGCATCGTGCTGGTGCCCGATGCGCTACTAGATGCGGGGGAGCCGCTGTGGCCCGGAGCTCCGTTCACGGCAGTTCTTCTGAGCGTCGACTCGGGGGTTCCCGACCTGGTACTTCCGGAGCCGTACGACCCCGTGACCTTCCTGGCCGCTGTCCCGGTGACCGGCACCGAGGCGGCGTGGGTGCGTCTGCGCGGTGCGGAAGCACTGCGCGAGGCGTGGACCGAGGCGGGGATCGACGTCACCGATCCTCGGCGGTCGGCCGCGTCGCTGCGTCCGCCGACCTGACACCGTCCACCGACCTGAAAGAGTGTCACCCGTGCTGATCGATCTCCACACCCATTCCACGTCCTCCGACGGAACCGATACGCCGGCCGAGTTGATCGCCGCGGCGACGGCGGCCGGTCTCGACGTCGTCGCGCTGACCGATCACGACACGACGCACGGGTGGGACGAGGCGCAGGCCGCGGTGGAGTCCACACCCGGCGGCCCGATCCTCGTGCGGGGTATGGAGATGTCGTGTCAGGGCCGCGGTGAGGACGGCGATCCGGTCACCGTGCATCTGCTGGCGTACCTGTTCGACCCGACCCACACCGCCTTCGCGCAGGAGCGCAGCCGTCTGCGTGCGGAGCGCGAGGTGCGGCTGCGCAGGATGATCGACCTCATGGCCGCCGACGGGTACGACGTCGACGCGGACACGATCCTCGCCGCGGCGGGCCCGTCCGCCGGACGACCACACCTTGCTCGGGCCCTGGTGGCGGCCGGTGTCGTCGAGACGGTGAACGACGCGTTCGCGGACCTCCTGAAGACCGGCGGCAAGTATTACGTCGAGAAGGCGGACACCCCTCTCGACGTCGCCGTGGCAATGGTGGCCGAGGCCGGGGGCGTGCCCGTCATCGCCCACGCCCGCGCCCGCACGCGTGGCCGCCTGCTGCACACCGATCACATTCTCGAGCTGGCCAGGGGAGGACAGCTCGGCGGACTCGAGGTCGATCACCCCGACCACAGTCCCGAGGACGCCGACGCGCTGCGGGCCATTGCGGAGCGGTACGGACTCGTCGTCACCGGGTCGTCGGACTATCACGGGACGAACAAGACCACGCCGATCGGCGCCCGCACCACGGCGGTCGACCAGTTCGAGAAGCTGGTGGCCAAGGCCGCCGGTGTTCCCCCGATCCACCCGGACGGTCGCCGATGAGGGCGCTCAGCGGATCCGTGGCAGCGGGCCTGATCGTCCTGACCGCGCTGGTGGTGGCCGCCGCCGTCATTGGTGGCGACCGCGGTTTTCCGGGCCCCGGAACCGCATCGATCGCATGGCATGTGGTCGCCTGCGTCGCGGCTCTGGTCCTGCAACGGGTCGCCGACCACCGGGCGCGCGGAGTCTCGTTCCTCGGGTCCGTCGGAGTCCTCGTCGTGGCGGGCGCTCTGCTGTGGACCCAGTGGTGGGGCTGATCGGCTCCCGCACCGATATGGCAGACTGATTTCACTCTTCGATCACCGCTACCGCGCCGTGATCGACTTCGGCTACCGCTTCGCCGGTGCCGCGTTTGCCGGCTCACCCGCCGCGCGCAGGGTCTTACACTCGTATCCCAGCATGTCCCTCCCCGCGCCGAGCGCGGACCGAGAAGGAGCGCCGCCGTGACTGCCGCAACCGACCGACCCGACACGCCCGACGTCGGCAACACCGCCGAGGCCATTGCCTCCATCACCGACGAGGAGATCTTCCTCAGCCACGTCGGGGGCAAGCTGAGCGTGGAGCTCACCGCTCCGCTCGAGACCAAGCGGGATCTCTCGATCGCCTACACACCGGGCGTCGCCCTGGTGAGCAGGGCCATCGCCGAGGACCAGGAGCTGGTGAACAAGTACACCTGGACAGAGCGCCTCGTCGTCGTCGTCAGTGACGGCTCGGCCGTTCTCGGACTGGGCGACATCGGTCCCCGCGCGTCGCTCCCCGTGATGGAGGGGAAGGCGGCGCTGTTCAAGAAGTTCGCCGGCCTCAATTCCATCCCGCTCGTTCTGGACACCAACGATGTCGACGAGATCGTCGAGACGTTGATCCGGCTGCGCCCGAGTTTCGGGGCCGTGAACCTCGAGGACATCTCGGCTCCGCGGTGCTTCGAGATCGAGAAGCGTGTGATCGAGGCGCTCGACTGCCCGGTCATGCACGATGACCAGCACGGCACGGCCATCGTGGTCCTCGCGGCACTCAAAGGTGCTGTGCGCGTGCAGAAGCGCGACCTCGAGGGTCTCAAGATCGTCATCTCCGGTGCGGGTGCAGCGGGAGTGGCGTGCGCCAACATCCTCCTCGCGGCGGGAATCTCCGACGTGGTGGTGCTGGATTCCAAGGGCATCGTCAGCGCGGATCGTGGCGACCTCAATCCTGTCAAGGTCGAACTGGCTGCCCGCACCAATCCGCGCTCCCTCAGTGGTGGCGCCGCGGAGGCGCTCCACGGTGCCGACGTCTTCCTCGGGGTCTCCGCAGGCAAGATCGCGCACGACCTGGTCGCGTCGATGGCGGAGGGGTCCATCGTGTTCGCGCTGTCCAACCCGGACCCGGAGATCCACCCGGAGGATGCGAAGAAGTACGCCGCGATCGTCGCCACGGGTCGCAGTGACTTCGCCAATCAGATCAACAACGTCCTGGCGTTCCCCGGCGTCTTCCGCGGAGCCCTCGACGCGGGCGCCCGCCGCATCACCGAGAACATGAAGCTCGCTGCGGCGGAAGCGATCCTGTCGGTGGTGGGGGACGATCTGAGTGCCGACATGATCGTTCCGAGCCCGCTGGATCCGCGGGTGGCACCGGCGGTGGCCGCGGCGGTCGCCGCCGCAGCCCGCGCCGACGGTGTCGCCTGAGTCAGACCGAGGATTTCTCGACGCGGGGCGCGCGACGCAGGCGCCCCGTGCCGGGAGTCGACGCCCAGACCGCCAGCGCCAGCAAGCCGTCGACGACGAGCGCCAGCACTGCCACGAGGATGGCCCCCACCACGACGCGGTCGTAGCTGTAGAGCGCCAGACCGTCGAAGATGTACCGGCCGAAGCCTCCGAGGTTGACGAATGCCGCGACCGTGGCCGTGGCGATGACCTGCAGAGTGGCGTTCCGGATGCCGCCGAGCAGGAGAGGCAACGAGTTGGGGATCTCGACTCGGAACAGCACCTGGCGTTCTGTCATGCCCATGGCGCGGGCGGCGTCCACGACGGTGGCATCGACATTGGCGACGCCGGCGTAGGTTCCGGCCAGGATCGGCGGAATGCCCAGCAGCACCAGCGCGACCAGCGGGGGGACCAGTCCGAGTCCCAGCAGCAGGACGAGAAACGTGAGCACACCCAGCGTCGGCAGCGATCGGAGGCTGTTGACCAGTCCCACGAGCGCGACCTCGCCGCGTCGGAGGTGCCCGATGATCAGACCGAGTGGCACCGCGACCACCGCGGAGAACAGAACGGCCAGCAGGCTGTAGTACGCGTGCTCACCCAGACGGGTAGCGATGCCGGTCCCGCCCGACCAGTTCGCGCCGTCGAGGATGTACGCGACGGCATCGGAGAAGATGCTCATGCGCGCACACCTTTCGCTCGGCGAGTGGTCGATCCGGCGCGAGTCCACGGGGTCAGGGCGCGGCCGATCAGGAACAGCATGGCGTCGAACACCAGGGCGAGGGCCACGATCGCGATGATGCCGGCCAGGATCTGGTCGGGGTAGTCACGCTGGTAGCCCTGGGTGAACAGCTGGCCCAGCCCGCCGATTCCGATGACCGACCCGACCGAGACCATCGAGATGTTGGTGACCGCGACGACGCGGATGTTGGCGACGAGGACGGGCAGTGCCAGGGGCAGTTCGACCGTGGCGGCGCGGCGGATCCGGCCGAATCCCATCGCGGTGGACGCGTCGACCACCGCGGGGGAGACGGAGTCCAGTGCCTCGGGCACTGCGCGCACCAGAAGCGCCGTCGAGTACACGGTCAGCGCGATCACCACGTTCAGCGGATCGAGCACCCGAAGGCCCGCGATGAGCGGGATGGTGACGAACAGTGCCAGCGAGGGAATGGTGAACGCGACACTGGCGACCACCAGAGTGAGCCGGCGCAGCCAGCTCACCGTGCGCACGGCGGCGCCGAGCGGCACCGCGATCACGAGACCGATCAGCAGGGGAACCAGCGACAGGTACAGGTGCGTGCGGGTCAGTCCCAGAACGATGTCGACGTTGTCGACGAGCCAGCGCATCAGGGTTTCTCGAAGTAGCGTCGACCGCGCTCGCGATCCTCCGACTGCCGCTGCTCGGCCAGGAGCGCAACCACTTCGGTCGCGTCGATCCCGCCCACGACGGCGCCGTCGGCATCGACGGCGACACCGACTCCCGACGGGGACGAGATGGCGGCATCGAGAGCCTGCCGAAGGTCACCGGACGGCGGGAACAACGACCCACCGGCGGATGTGCACCGGTCGAGGTCCTGCCCGGCGCGCAACGCTTCGAGACCGGTGACGTCCATCCATCCGCGGGGTCGACCGTCTCCGGTGACGATCAGAACCCATTGCCCGGCATCGAGTCTCACGGACGACGCGTCCTCGGAGGACGACGTGGTGATGGGGTGCAGATCCACCTTGTCTGCATCGCGGAAGGACAGTCCGCGGTATCCCCTGTCCCGACCGACGAACGACGCGACGAAGTCGGTCGCGGGCGAGGACAGAACCAACTCGGGGGTGTCGTACTGCTGGAGTCTTCCGCCCGTGCCGAACACCGCGATGCGGTCACCGAGCTTGATGGCCTCGTCGATGTCGTGGGTGACGAAGACAATCGTCTTCTTCAGATCTGCCTGCAGACGCAGCATCTCGTTCTGCAGATCCTCGCGCACCACCGGGTCCACGGCACTGAAGGGCTCGTCCATCAGCAGGATCGGCGGATCCGCGGCCAGTGCGCGGGCGACGCCGACACGCTGCTGCTGACCACCCGACAGCTGCGCCGGATAGCGCGTGGCCATGGACAGATCGAGGCCCACCCGCTCCAGGACGTCCATCGCTTCGCGACGGGCGTCCTTTCGGGAGCGGCCCATGAGCACGGGCACGGTGGCGACGTTGTCGACGACGGTGCGATGGGGGAGCAGACCGGCACTCTGAATGACGTATCCGATGCCGAGTCTGAGCTTGACCGCGTCGACGGCCGAGATGTCCCGGCCGTCGACGGTGATCGTTCCCGACGTGGGATCGATCATGCGATTGATCATCCTCATCGAGGTCGTCTTGCCGCATCCCGACGGTCCGACGAACACGGTGAACGAGCGGTCCTCGATGACGAGATCCAGCGAGTCGACCGCAGTGGTTCCGTCGGGGTAGCGCTTGGTGACGCCCTCGAACGAGATCACGAGACCGGCTTGTCCAGACCCTGTTCGACGACCCATGCGCTCGCTGCTGCGGCGGGCTCTGTCTTCGCGGTGCCCGACACTTCCTGGTTCAGTGCCAGCAGTTCCACCGTGGTGAGCTTCGCCGACACGGCGTCGAGCACGGCGGTGAGCTTGTCCGACTTCTTGGACGAGTTGTAGACCGGAACGACGTTCTGGGCCGGGAAGTTGTTGTCCGGGTCGCCCAGAGCGACGAAGTCGTTCTCCACGATCGCGGGCGTGGTGGTGAACAGATTGGCCGCATCGATGTCTCCGGCCGCCAGTGCTGCCACCGTCGCCGGACCGCCACCGTCGGAGATGGGAACGAAGTTGGCTGCCGGGATGTCGACGCCGTACTTGTCCCGCAGGCCGGGCAGGCCGACCGGACGCTCCGCGAACTCGGGCGGTCCGCCGAACTTGACCTGGCCCGCGTAGGGAGCGAGGTCGGCGATGTTGGTGAGGTTCCACTTGGTCGCGGTGTCGCGGGTGACGACGACGGCGTCCTTGTCCTCGCCGGGAGCCGGCGTGGACGCCAGCAGGTCGTCGCTGAGCGCGGAGGTCAACGCGGTGTTCACGTCCTCCGGGGCCGTGGCGGTGGCAGCGGGGTCCAAGTACAACAACAGGTTCCCGGTGTAGTCCGGGATGAGGTCGATGGAACCGTCGCGGACGGCGGGGATGTAGGCCTCTCGGCTGCCGATCGACAGGCGTGTGCTGGCATCGAAACCGTTGGCCTTCAAGGCGTCGGCGTAGATGTTGGCGATGATCTCGGACTCGGTGAAGTTCGCGGAACCGACGACGATGGTGTTGGGGTCGCCCCCGCTGCCACCCTCACCGCCGCTGCTCAAGGGATCCGAGTCGCCGCCACAGGCGGACAGGGTGAGTGCTGCAGCGGCCACCAGAGCGGTGGCGGCGACGCGCACGGAACGTGAGGTGGTGCGACGTGTCGTGTTCACTGCTCGAGTGTAACGATAGGTGCCGACACCGGCCCGTTTTCGGTACGGGCGACGACGAGAAAGGCCGGGCTCCGGACGTGCGTGGATCGAAGATCGCCGCGGTGCTGCTGCCGCTGGTGCTGTCGGCCGGTTGCTCGTCGGCAGCGGTGGACGAGCCGACGACCACAGTCGGCGCCCTCGCGGTCGCGGACACGGGAACGCCGGTCCAGAGCGTCCTGGCCCACATCTATGCCGGAGCGTTGACCCGTGACGGCATGGCCGCGTCGGTGATGCCGGTGGACGACACGGCCGCGGCACTGACCGGACTCGACGACGCGTCGGTCTCGATGCTGCCGGGTTTCACGGGATCTCTGCTCCGGCAACTGGATCCGTCGTCCGACGCCCGTGATGCCGACGACGTCTACGGTGCTCTGGCTCGGGCTCTGCCGGAATGGTTGTCCGTCAGCGACCAGGGGCTGGCCGAGAACGGGCCGACCGTGTCCGTTCCGTCCACCGTCGGCTCGACGCTCGAGGAAGCGACCGTCTCCGCGCTGGCGCCGCAGTGCGAGACCCTCTCCGCGGACGTCGAACCCGCCGCGGACGACGCCGCCGTCCGCGCGGTGTTGGACGAGGTCTACGACTGTCTGCTCGCGGCACCAGGCGGTGTTCCCGCCGTCACCGTGCTCGATGCGACCGATCGATCGTCTGATCCGGAGTCGACCGATGTGGTGCTGGCCGACGACCGCGACGGTTTCGTCGCGGAGGAGGTGGTGCCGTTGTTCCGCAAGGGCTCCGTCGACGACGAGTCCGCACGTCGGCTGCAGGTGATCGCCGGGGAGCTGACCACGGCGGACCTCGCCCGGATGGTGGAACGTGTACGCGCGGGCGAGGATCCGTCGGCGATCGCGCGGAACTGGCTGGGCGAGCAGTCCTTCTGAGATTTCCCGCGTCGGATCAGGCCGGGAAGCGTTCGCGGACGAACGTTCCGATCTCTCGCACCGCGGCATCGGCTTCCGCCAACAGAGTCGCCTGCAGGTGGGCCACGTGCCACAGATCCTGCAACTCCGTGCACCTAACGTCGACGCCGGCGGTGGTCAGCGCGTCCACGAACCGCAGGATCTGAGGACGCAGTATCTCTCCGGCCGACACCTGGACGAGAGTGGCCGGGAAACCGGTCAGGGTTCCTCGCATCGGCGCGTAGCGGGGATCGGCCGGGTCTCCGTCGCCGAGGTACTGGCGGGCCGAGTTCCGCAACCACCGGGCATCGAGGAGGAAGTCCCGTGGCGCGGGGAAGTCCTGGTCGTTCGGATCCGCCCACGGGGAGATCATGGCGAGGGACGACGGGGGAGTGCCACGGTCCACCAGCGCCTGTGTCGCCGCCGCAGCCAGGCCGCCGCCGGCCGAATCACCAACCACCGCAATGCGATCCGGAGTGAATCCGTGATCGGCGACCAGGGCGTCGAAGACGGCGAGAGCGTCGTCGAGTGCCGCGGGACACGGGTGCTCTGGCGCCAACCGATAATGCGGCGCGACGACGACCGCACCCGAGTCGCGGGCGATGGACGACGTGACGACGCGGTGAGTCAGCGGTGAGCCCACCGTGTACGCACCGCCGTGCAGGTACAGGACGGCGGTGGGTCTCTCGGTGGCCCCCACGGTGACTCGTTCCACCGGCACACCGGCCATCTGCTCGCTCCGCACGACCGTCCCCTCCCAGAGGGGGAGCGATCGCGCGGACGCTTCGAGCAGGAACCGTTGCGCGGGGACAGGCACGCGCGGGTGGAGCGCGATGCGGAAGACGGGCTTCAACGCCCGTGACACCACACCGAGGGGGAGAACCTTGGGACGCATACCGGCCTGTTCCTACGCTGCCGGCCGAGGCAGGACGCGCGAGGACAGTTTGACGATGATGTCCTGGTAGCGCGATCCCGTGATGCGTGCGAGAGCGTCGAGTGCACGCGCGTCGTTTCCGATCAGCACGCGCGCCTTGTTCTTCTCGACGCCCTTGAGGATGACCAGTGCGGCCTGCTCGGGCGTCGTCTTGGCCAGGCGGCGGTCGAAGAACTCCGCCACCGACTTCTGGTCCTGACCCTCCGCGACCGTCGCGTTCCGGGCGATCGCGGTCTTGATGCCGCCGGGGTGCACGCACGTCACGCGCACCGGGTGCCGCGCGATCAGCATCTCCTGGCGGAGCGCCTCGGTGAACCCACGCACCGCGAACTTGGCTGCGTTGTAGGCGGACTGGGACGGAATGGACAGCAGGCCGAAGAGGCTGGACACGTTGACGACGTGGCCGTCACCGGACTCGATCAGGTGCGGCAGGAAGGCCTTCGTGCCGTTGACGACTCCCCAGAAGTCGACGTCGATGACACGTTCGAAGTCCTTGAACTCGGACTTCTCCACATCACCGTGAAACGCGATGCCCGCGTTGTTGTAGACCTGGTTCACCGCACCGAAGTGCTGACGAACGGTGTCCGCGTAGTCCATGACGCTGCCACGCTCACTGACGTCGAGGTGGTCGCTGCGGACGTCCGCCCCCCGCTCGGTCACCGCGGCGACGGTGGCGGCGAGGCCGACCGAGTCGACGTCGGACAGGGCCAGACGCGCTCCCCGTGCGGCGAGCTCGAGGGCCAACGCGCGGCCGATACCGGACCCGGCTCCGGTCACCACGGCGACGCGGCCTCGGAATTCGCTCATCGTGAGATCACTTTCTCGTCGTCGTTGTCGGTCGTGCCCGCGGTCGGGGAGCCGTCCACGGCCGCCACCGGGCGGGACGTGGACCCTGCCGACACGGAATCGTAGGCGTCGAGATCGAAGTTGCGGGTGATCCGGCGGAACTCGAAGGTGAAGTCCGGCCACAGGGTGGTGTTGTTGCCGTGCTTGTCGAGGTACCAGCTGGCGCAGCCACCGTTGAGCCACACCGTCTTGCCCAACTTGGCCTGGAGGTCGGCGTTGAACCGGTCCTGGACGTCGCGGCGCACCTCCACGACACCGAGATCGTGCTTGTCGATCGTGTTGAGCGCGTCGATCACGTAATTGAGCTGCGACTCGATCATGAACACCATGGAGGTGTGTCCGAGCCCGGTGTTGGGGCCGACGAGGAAGAACAGGTTGGGGAAGCCGGCCACGGTCGCGCCCTTGTATCCCTGCTGACCGCGCTCGTCGAAGACGTCGGCCAAAGAGCGCCCGTCCTTGCCGATGATGCCGGCGAACGTGGGGGAGTCGGTGACATGGAAGCCGGTGGCGACCACGAGCGCGTCGATGGGGCGCTCCGTACCGTCGACGGTCACGATCGAGTTCGCGCGGATCTCCCGGATTCCGTCGGTCACCAGGTCGACGTTCGGGCGGTCGAGTGCCGGGTAGTAGTTGTTCGAAATCAGCATGCGCTTGCAGCCGATCCGGAAATTCGGCGTGACCTTCTTGCGCAGCTCGGGATTGCGAATGCCCTTGGCGATCTGCCGGCGTGCGATGAACTCGAAGGCCTTCATGAGCTTGGGCACCCTGGTCAGGCCGACGACCTGCGTCTCACGGGCCGCGTAGATGCCGGTGCGGGAGAGCTTCTGGTACCCCGGAACGTGCTTGAACGCGAATTTCTCGAGCCGGGTGTACTCGCGGTCGAATCGCGGCAGGACCCACGGGGCGGTGCGCTGATAGACATCGAGATGCTTCACCGTCGACGCGATGGCCGGGACGATCTGGATCGCGGAGGCGCCCGTGCCGATGACGGCGACGCGCTTGCCCGCGAGACTCGCGTCGTGGTTCCAGCGGGCGGAGTGGAAGATCTCGCCCTGGAAGTCGCCGATGCCGGCGATGTCGGGCAGGTTGGGCTCGCACAGTGCGCCGACGGCGGACACGACCTTCTTGGCCGTGAAGTTGCCCTTGGTGGTCGCGATGTCCCACTGCGAGGTGGTGGTGTTCCAGCGGGCGGACTCGACATGGCAGTCGAAGACGTGACGGTCGTACACGCGGTACTGCCGTGCGACACCCTCGATGTACTTCTGAATCTCGGCCTGCCGCGAGAAGGACCGGGTCCAGTCGGGGTTCAGGGCGAACGAGTACGAGTACAGGTGCGACGGCACGTCGCATGCCGCGCCGGGATAGGTGTTGTCGCGCCATGTGCCGCCGACATCGCTGCCGCGCTCGAGAACGAGGAAGTCGGTGCTGCCTTGCTGCGTCAGCTTGATCGCCGCGCCCAGCCCGGCGAAACCACTGCCGATGATGATCGTGTCGACGTACCGTGTAGCAGTCCCGGTGTCTGTTACTGGAAGACTCATGAAATGAGAATAAGGGCTTACTGAGTGTGAGTCAACAGTTGTTGACCGTTGTTCAGTAAGATGAGTGAATGGACAGCGTGAAGCGAACGCGGCTCAACCCCGAGCAACGGCGGGCCCAGCTCATCGAGCTGGGTGTGGAGATGCTCTCCGAGCGCACACTCGACGCCATCTCGGTCGAGGACATCGCCGACCAGGCCGGCGTCTCCCGCGGTCTGCTCTTCCACTACTTCACCTCCAAGCACGACTTCCACGTCGCGATCGTCGATCACACCAGTAGAGAGATGCTCGCGTCGACCGAGCCGCCGGAGGGTTTGGACCCGCTCACGACGCTGGCGGTCGCGCTCACGTCGTACGTCGACTACGTCACCGCACACCGATCGACCTACGTGTCACTGCTCCGCGGCACCGCCAGTGGGGACCCGGACATGAGGGCGGTGTTCGAGCGCACCCGCGACGTCATGGTCGAACGAACCGTGGGTCAACTCCCGCTCCTGGGCATCGAGACGACTCCTCGGATCGAGCTTGCCATCCGCGGGTGGGTGGCGTTCTGCGAGGAGGTCACCATCACCTGGTTGAGCCGAGAGGACCTCGATCGGGACGAGCTGATCGAGCTCCTGGTTCACGCGCTGCCCGCCGTAGCCCTCGGTCCCGACGGGGCGACGGAGTTGTCCGCGGCCCGTTCCAGCGCAGTAACGTAGGCCACGACACCCGCGCTTCGCGCGGACAGCGGCATGAGAGGACGGCCTTCGATGGGCGCGCAGATCACTATTCCGACCGAGACGCGGCACTCAGGAATCCTGGGGATCGGCGCGTACCGGCCCGAGCGAGTGGTGACCAACGAGGAGATCTGCAAGACGATCGACTCGAGTGACGAGTGGATCCGTACCCGCACCGGCATCGAGTCGCGTCGCTTCGCAGGGGAGAACGAGAACGTCGTCTCGATGTCCATCGAGGCAGGTCGGCGCGCTCTGGAGAACTCGGGCATCAGTGCCGAGGAGATCGGGTGCGTCATCATCGCGACGTCGACCCACCTTCTGCTGACGCCCCCCGCGGCGTCGATCATCGCCGACGCGTTGGGTACCGGCGGTCCCGGCGCCTTCGACCTGGGAGCGGGCTGCGCCGGATTCTGCTACGGCCTCGCGCTCGCCTCCGACATGGTCCGGGCGGGGACGTCGGACAAGGTGCTGGTCATCGGAACCGAGCACCTCTCCGTCACGACACGCCCGGACGATCGCGGAACCCGCATGATCTTCGGCGACGGCGCGGGCGCCATGGTTGTCGGCCTCACGGACGAGCCCGGCATCGGACCTGTCGTGTGGGGATCGGACGGATCGCAGTCCGACGCCATCAAGCAGGACAAGGATTGGCTGCAGTACTTCGCCGATCTGAAGGAAGACCCCAACGCCGACCGTCCGTGGATCGCCATGACAGGCATCGCGGTGTTCCGCTGGGCTGCGTTCGAGATGGCGAAGGTCGCCCGTGAAGCGCTGGACAAGGCCGGCGTGAAGGCATCGGAACTGGACGTCTTCGTTCCGCACCAGGCCAATTCGCGCATCACGGACCTCCTGGCGAAGAGCCTCGAACTCGCCGAGGACATCCCGGTGGCTCACGACATCGCCGAGGCGGGCAACACCTCCGCCGCGTCGATCCCGCTCGCGGTGGAGGAAGTCCTCCGCACCGGCAAGGCGAAGAAGGGCGACACCGCCCTGTTGCTCGGATTCGGTGCGGGTCTGTCCTTCGCCGGACAGGTCGTCACGTTGCCGGAGGCGCCGAGCGCCTGACAGCCTCGGCCTGAAACATCAGGCGGCACAACGACAACCGGGCCGCACCTCCTTCGAGGTGCGGCCCGGTTCGTGTTCGGTGTGTCTACTTGCCGTTGAAGGCGGTGTCGATGATCTCCGCCTGCTCGACCGCGTGGACCTTGCTCGAACCCGAGGACGGTGCGGACATCGGGCGTCGTGACACGCGCTTGATGCCGGACAGACGCTCGGGAAGGAGCTCGGGGAACGCGAGGCCGAACGTCGGCCACGCACCCTGGTTGGCCGGCTCCTCCTGGACCCACCGGTACTCGGTGGCATTGGGGTAGCCGTCCAGCGTCTCCGCGATCCGACGGTTCGGGATCGGGTAGAGCTGCTCTACGCGCACGATGGCGACGTCGTCGCGCGAGTTCTTCTGCTTGTAGGCGAGAAGCTCGTAGTAGAGCTTGCCGCTCACCATCAGCACCCGCTCGACCTTCTTGCGATCGCCGTCACCGGTGTCGTAGGTCGGCTCGTCGAACACCGAGTGGAACTTGCCGTCGGTGAAGTCCTCGATGTTGCTGACCGCAGCCTTGTTGCGCAGCATCGACTTCGGCGTGAACACGACCAGGGGCCGCTGGATGCCGTCACGGGCGTGACGGCGCAGCAGGTGGAAGTAGTTCGCGGGAGTCGACGGCACGGCAACCGTCATCGAGCCCTCGGCGCACAGCTGGAGGAACCGCTCGATGCGACCGGACGTGTGGTCCGGACCCTGGCCCTCGTGGCCGTGCGGCAGCAGCAGCACGACGTCGGACAGCTGGCCCCACTTGGCCTCACCGGACGAGATGAACTCGTCGATGATCGACTGCGCGCCGTTGACGAAGTCACCGAACTGCGCTTCCCACAGCACGAGCGCGTCCGGGTTGCCCACGGAGTAGCCGTACTCGAAGCCGACCGCCGCGTACTCGCTCAGCGCGGAGTCGTACACCAGGAACTTGCCCGGATCGTCGCTGCCCAGGTTGTGCAGCGGCGTGTACTCCTCGCCGGTCTTGCGGTCGATGATGACCGAGTGGCGCTGCGTGAACGTGCCGCGGCGGGTGTCCTGACCCGACATGCGCACGAGCTTGCCCTCGTCGATGAGCGTGCCGAGAGCCAGCAGCTCGCCGAACGCCCAGTCGACCTTGCCCTCGTAGGCCATCTCGCGACGCTTGTCCAGGACCGGCTGCACGCGCGGGTGCACGGTGAACCCGTCCGGGACGTTGACGAACGCGTCGCCGATGCGGTGCAGGACCGACTTGTCCACCGCGGTGGTGAGCTTGGTCGGCAACTGCTGGTCGAGCTCGACCGACTCGCTGGGCTCCGGGGTGTACTTCTCGAGTTCGCGCACCTCGTTGAAGACGCGTTCGAGCTGACCCTGGTAGTCGCGGAGAGCGTCCTCCGCCTCCTTGAGGCTGATGTCGCCACGACCGATGAGCGACTCGGTGTAGCTCTTGCGGACGCTGCGCTTGGTGTCGATCACGTCGTACATGGCCGGCTGCGTCATCGAGGGATCGTCACCCTCGTTGTGGCCGCGACGGCGGTAGCAGATCATGTCGATGACGACGTCCTTGTGGAACTTCTGACGGAAGTCGACCGCCAGTCGAGCCACCCAGGCGCACGCCTCCGGGTCGTCACCGTTCACGTGGAAGATCGGCGCGCCGATCATCTTCGCGACGTCGGTGCAGTACTCGCTGGACCGCGAGTGCTCCGGCGCCGTGGTGAAGCCGACCTGGTTGTTGACGACGATGTGCACGGTGCCGCCGGTGCGGTAGCCGCGCAGCAGCGCGAGGTTGAGCGTTTCCGCCACCACACCCTGTCCCGCGAAGGCTGCGTCGCCGTGCAGCATCAGCGGCAGGACGGAGAAGCCGTCGGACGAATCGCCCTTGTTCAGCATGTCCTGCTTGGCGCGGACCAGACCCTCGAGGACCGGGTCCACCGCCTCGAGGTGCGAGGGGTTGGCCGTGAGCGAGACCTTGATGTCGTTCTCGCCGAACATCTGGATGTAGTTGCCCTCGGCGCCGAGGTGGTACTTCACGTCGCCCGACCCGTGTGCCGCGGCCGGGTTCATGTTGCCCTCGAACTCGGTGAAGATCTTCGAGTACGGCTTGCCGACGATGTTGGCGAGCACATTCAGGCGGCCGCGGTGCGGCATGCCGATGACGACCTCGTCGAGGGCGTGCTCGGCGGACTGGTCGATGACCGAGTCCATCATCGGGATGACCGACTCCGCACCCTCGAGCGAGAAACGCTTCTGTCCGACGTACTTCGTCTGCAGGAACGTCTCGAAGGCCTCGGCAGCGTTCAGCTTGCTCAGGATGTACTTCTGCTGAGCGACCGTCGGCTTGACGTGCTTGGCCTCGACGCGCTCCTGGAGCCACGCCACCTGGTCGGTCTCGAGGATGTGCGTGTACTCGATGGCCGCGTGCCGGCAGTACGAGTCGCGCAGCACGCTCAGCACGTCGCGCAGCTTCATCTTGTCTTCGCCGTGGAAGCCGCCGACCTTGAACTCGCGGTCGAGGTCCCACAGGGTCAGATCGTGGCTGATCACGTCGAGGTCCGGGTGCATCCGGAACTTGTCCTTGGTGAACATCAACGGATCGGTGTCGGCCATGAGGTGGCCGCGGTTGCGGTACGCCGCGATGAGCTCGAGCACTCGCGTGTTCTTGTCGACGGTTCCGGTCGGCAGGTCCCGACGCCAGCGGATGGGCTCGTACGGGATGGCCAGACCATGGAAGATCTGGTCGTAGAACTCGTCGCTGATCAGCAGATTGTGGATCGTGCGCAGGAAATCGCCCGACTCCGCACCCTGGATGAGGCGGTGGTCGTACGTCGAGGTCAGCGTCATGAGCTTGCCGACGCCCATCTCGGCGATGCGCTCTTCGCTCGAGCCCTGGAACTCGGCCGGGTACTCCATGGCGCCGGCGCCGATGATGGTGCCCTGCCCGTTCATCAGGCGGGGAACCGAGTGCACGGTGCCGATGGTGCCGGGGTTGGTGAGCGAGATGGTGACGCCGCTGAAGTCGGCTGCCGTGAGCTTGCCGTCGCGGGCACGGCGCACGACGTCCTCGTACGCGGTGTGGAACTGGTTGAACGTGAAGTTCTCGCAGCCCTTGATCGCGGCGACGACGAGCGAGCGTGACCCGTCCTTGCCCGGCAAGTCGATGGCGAGGCCGAGGTTGGTGTGCGCCGGGGTGATCGCGTTGGGTTTGCCGTCGATCTCCGCGAAGTGCCGGTTCATGTTGGGGAACGACTTCACGGCCTGGACGATGGCGTACCCGAGCAGGTGGGTGAAGGAGATCTTGCCGCCGCGTGTGCGCGCCAGGTGGTTGTTGATGACCAGACGGTTGTCGATCATCAGTTTGGCGGGGATCGCGCGAACACTGGTGGCCGTCGGGATCTGCAACGACGCGGCCATGTTCTTGGCGACGGCCGCAGCAGCTCCACGGAGCACCTTCGACGTGTCTTCCTCGGGGCCGTCCGACTCCGGCTTCGGCGGCGGCACTGCCGCGGACTTCTTGTCCGCAGGGCCGGCGGCTGCCGTCGATTTCGCAGGGGCGACCTTCGGAGCGGGCTTCGTCACGGGCTTGCTCTCTGCCTTGGGAGCGGGGGCGGGTTCCGCCTTCGGCGTGTTCTCTGCCTTCGGGGCGGGCTTGCTCGCCGGCTTGTCGGCCTTGGGTGCAGGCTCGGCTTGCGGTGTGGCAGAGGTGGACTCACTGTCGGTCGCGGGATCGCCGCCACCGTTCTGTTCGGGGGTGTAGTCAGCGAGGAACTCGTGCCAGCTCTCGTCGACCGACGACGGGTCGGTCTTGAAGCGCTGGTACATTTCGTCGACCAACCACTGATTTTGTCCGAACTGTGTTGTAGAGCTGCTGCTCACGGCAGGTGTTCGCCTCGTTTCCTTCTTGTTTCTCGCTCAGCGCACGGCACCGTCAAGGTTAGACCTTCCGCCGGGCGGCCGCGTGGCCGCGTCGCCCTTGTGACTGGCCTCACCGCGACGTGGCGAACTCGAACCATCGGGGCTCGGGTGAGCCACATCACTCGGTGTACTGCTGGTGCGTCCTTCGGTGGATGCCCATAGTTCGGCATAGAAACCGTCGGATGTCACCAACTGCTCGTGGGTTCCTCTCTCGACGATGCGTCCGCCGTCGACCACGACGACCGAATCCGCGCGCGCCGCGGTGGCCAGACGGTGAGCCACGATCACCGACGTCCGTCCCCCGGTCACGGTGCGACCGGCGTCGAGGACGGCCCGTTCGGTGGCCGGGTCGAGCGTCGCCGTCGCCTCGTCCAGCAACAGGATGTCGGGATCGACGAGCTCGGCTCGGGCCAACGCGATGAGTTGTCGGGTGCCGGCGGACAGACCGCGGCCGCGCTCGCCGACCGGCGTCGCCATGCCGCGCGGTAGTGCAGCGATCGCGGGGAGTGCGCCGACAGCTCGTGCCGCGTTCTCGATGTCCGCACGCGTCGCATCGGGTCGACCGAAGGCGATGTTCGACGCGATCGTCCCGCTGAACAGGTGCGCTTCCTGCGGAACGACGCCGAGCCGGCGTCGGTAGTCGCCCAGCGGGTAGGACCGCAGCGACGCGTCGTCGACCCGGACGTCGCCGGTGGTCGGATCGTAGAAACGCGCGATGAGTTTGACGATGGTGGACTTCCCGGCCCCGGTACGACCGACGAGTGCCAGGGTCGTGCCTGCCGGTACGTGCAGGTCGACCGAGGTCAGTGCGTCACGCCCCGCTCCGGAATACCGGAACGTCACATCGTCGAGTTGGATGTCGCCCCGCAGTCTCGCGGGCACCGCGACCTGTGCGTCGCTCTCGCCGTTCTCGATCGAACTGCGGGTGGCGAGCAGATCACCGATACGCGTGAGTCCCACCGATGCCTGCTGGTAACCGTCGAACACCTGCGACAACTGCTGGATCGGTCCGAACAGCAATCCCAGGTACAGCACGAACGCGACCAGCGCACCTGCGGACGTCTGCCCGTCCGCGACACGGTAGGCACCCACGAAGACCACGGCGGCGAGGGCCAGATCCGACAGGAACGCGATGAACGGGAAGAACACCGAGATGGCGCGCTGGGATCGCATGCGACTGCGTCGATAGGCGTTCGACTTCACCAGGAATGCCTCCGCGGCCACGGCCTCGTGGCGGTACGCCTGCGATACCCGGAGCCCGGTGACGTTCTCCTGGAAGTCGGCGTTCACCGCGGAGATGCGTTCACGCGACTGCGAGTAGGCGCGGGAGGAGATCCGACGAAACACCAGCGTGGCGACGACGAGCACCGGCACGACGGACAGCGCGACGGCCGCGAGGACGCTGTCGGTCAGGATCAACGCCAGCGAGACGCCGACGATGGTCAGCAGGCTCACCACCGCCGTCGACAGTCCGGTCTGCATGAATGCGGACAGGGCGTCCACGTCCGTCGTCATTCGCGTCATGATGCGGCCGGACAGCTCCCGCTCGTAGTAGTCGAGGCCAAGCCGCTGCAGGTGTGCGTAGCTGCGGACACGAAGTCCGAAGAGGACGCGCTCGCCGGCTCGCGCGGTGATGACCGTCATCACCTTGACGACGATCCAGTCCGCGATCACGAGGGCGAGTGCGACACCGGAGACCAGGGCGAGCACCGCGGTCGAGCGCTCGGCCACGCCGTGGTCGACGGCGAACCGCACGATCGACGGGAACGCGATGGTGACCAGTGAATCGAACGCCAGACACACCATCACGGCAGCGAGAAGTCCCGCGACGGGCGCGAGCGTGCGTCGCAAGGTGAACGTGGACTCGTCGCGTCGTGACGCTGCGGTGTCCACTCCGGGATCCTCGTCGGCGGGGTCGAGCCGATCGAGCATGTCGTACATGGCCTCGGTCGGTGTCGAACCACCGAGCGACGACGCCATGTGGCCGCCCGCCCCGGGCGGACCGCCGCCGCCCGCACCGTCCACCTCGGAGCTTCTGGCCGGGGTCGAGTCGAAGGTGGTGTTCTCACCGTCGTCCGGCCACACCGACAGCTCCGGGGAACGGTCCGGGGCAGCCGCCTCGGTGGCGGCACCGGACATCAACTCGCGGAACAGCGCGCACCGCTGATCGAGCTCCGCCTCGGTGCCGATGTCGACGATGCGGCCCGCGTCCAGCACGGCGACGCGATCTGCCAACGACAGGGTCGAGCGGCGGTGCGCCAGGATCACTGTCGTGACGCGGGGGCCCGATCGGAGCTGGTCGAAGATGGATGCCTCGGTGCGAGCGTCCACGGCGGAGGTGGCGTCGTCGAGAACCAGGATGCGCGGTGACGCCAGCAGCACCCGCGCGAGAGCGATGCGCTGGCGTTGACCACCCGACAGCGTCAGGCCGCGCTCACCGACGGTGGTGGCGTAGCCGTCGGACAACTGCGAGACGAACTCGTCGGCGTGGGCGCGGACGGCCGCGTCCCGGACGGCGTCGTCCGTGGCACCTTGCGCGCCCAGTGCGATGTTGTCGGCGACGCTGCTCGAGAACAGGAACGGCTCGTCGAAGGCGACGCCGACCGCGGCGCGGAGGTCGTCGGCGGACACATCGGCGATGTCGACGCTCCCGTGCGCCGAGACCAGCTCGATGCTGCCGTCGGAGGGGCGGTAGAAGCGGGGGAGCAGCATCGACAGAGTCGACTTACCGCTGCCCGACGGCCCGACGAGGGCGACGGTCTCACCCGGCTCCACCGTCAGATCCAGCCCGTCCAGCACCGGCTGATCGGGGTCGAAGCCGAAGCGCACTCCCTGCAGGCGCAGACCCAGGGGACCGTCGGGAACGGCGACCGGGTGCGCGGGCTCGTCGTGGACGGGCGTGGTGTCGATGACGCCGTAGACGCGTTCCACGGCTGCGCGGGACAACTGGGCCATGACCACCACGGAGGTGAGGGTGCGGGCGACCGCCGCCATGGTGGCTACGTAACTGGCGAAGGCGAGGAACGTGCCGATGGTGATGGACCCGTTCAACGCGAGCCATCCGCCCAGCGCGACGATGCCGACCAGTCCCAGCTGGGGGAGGGCGGCCATGCCCGGCGCGAACCGGGAGTTCACCACCGCTGCCCGCAGGCGTTCGGCGTAGAGGCGTCGACCGATGGTTTCGAGAGTGTCGACGGCGCGCGTCTCCTGCCCGAATCCCTTGACCACGCGGACGCCCGTGACGGTTTCCTCGACGTGTCCCGCGAGTTCCGCGGCGCGCTGCTGAGCCGACCATGTCGCGGCGTAGAGCATCGGCCGTCGGCGGACCACGAGAACGGCTATGGCAGGGACGACAGCCAGCGCGACCACCGTCAGGAGCGGCGACAGGTAGGCCATCACGCCGAGTGCAAGCAGGAACTGGAGCAGCGCGCCCGCGGACAGCGGGACCATTGCCAGCAGGCCCTGCAGCAACTGCAGGTCGGTGATCGATCGGGACACCACCTGCCCCACCTTGATCTCGTCCTGGCGGGTGCCGTCGAGTCGATGCAGTGACGCGAGCAGTCGCTGGCGGAGATCGTGCTGCACGTCGATCGACAGCGCCCCGGCCAGGAGTCGACGTCCGAACTGGCACGCGAAGCGGACGACGGCCAGCCCGGCGATGGCGACGACGATGGCGACGATGGCATCGGTCCGGCTGCGGGACGCATCGTCCACGGCAGCGCGCGTCAGCAGCGGGAACGAGATGTCGATCGCCGCCGCCACGAAGGTGACCGCGAGTGCGCCCACCGCGGTACGGCGATGTGCGAAACAGTCGGAGGCCAGTCGGGAGATCCAGCCGCGAGGCTGCGTCTCGCTCACGTCAGGTCTCGGCGCAGGGTCCGGAGCCACCCCGCCGCGGCGAACGCAGCCGCCCACAGCAACAGCACGATCACCGCGGCCGAGAACGGGAGGACGGACGCGCTCTCGCCCGCTCGGTCCGCGGCCAGTACGCCTACGGTGGCTGCGCCGGGAAGCACGGATGCAGCGCTTTCACCACCAACTCCGCCGAGGACGGCGACGACGATCAACTCGCCGACGGGAACCCACGCCACGATGGCGACGGCGGCCCATGTCGGTGATCCCATCAGCAGTCCGAGGCCACATCCGAGGACACCCCACAGAGCGGCCACGACGACACCGAGTAGACAGATCGCGACGACGAGGCCGTCGTCGACGGGCAGGGCTCCGCGGCCAAAGACGGCGAGCGACGCGAGGCTGACCAGGACGGCGACAACAGCGTAGGCCGCTCCGACCGCGGCGCTGACCAGGATCTTCGCGGCCACGACCTGTCCGCGTCGCGGAGCGGCCAGGTACGTCGTCGTCGCGGTTCCGTGCCGTAGATCCGACGCGGAGTGCACCGCCCCGAACACGGCGGCGAACAGCACCGTGGATCCGACGGTGACGTACAGGCCGATCAGAGCGGCGAAGCGATCGACGTCCTCGACGTCGGACAGAGCGTCCGACGACGCGATGCCCGCGTACACGGCACTGGCGAACGCGCCGATCACGACGGGCGCCAGTCCCAGTGCCCACCACGTACGCAGCGAGGTGACCGCGCGTATCTCCGATCGGAGAAGGCCCGAGGCCGTGACGCTCATACTCGCGCTCCCGGGTGCGACGGGACGACGCCCGGAAGAGCCGGCGACGAGGGGTATTGCGGCCGAGTCATCGACAGGAAGATCTGCTCGAGGGAGACGGCGGACTGCTCGGTGCCGAAGACTGCGACGCCCCTCGAGTCCGCGACTCCACGAACGATGTCATCGCTCGCACCGGTGACCACGAGTCGTCCGTCGTACCCGAGCGTGGCGTCGGTGAAGGACGCCGCTGCCAGTCCGAGTGCGAGTGCGGCGGGGTTCGAGCAGGACACCAGCACTCGCACCGGGTGCGTGCTGCGAAGATCCGCCAGGCTGCCGTCGAACACCACGGTTCCGGCGCTGAGGATCACGACGTGGTCGACGATCTGCTCGATCTCTCCCACGAGGTGGCTCGACACGAGGACGGTTCGCCCCGACCGAGCGAATCCACGAAGGAATTCCCTCAGCCAGGCAATGCCTTCCGGGTCGAGACCGTTGGCCGGTTCGTCCAGCACGAGGATGTGCGGATCACCGAGCACTGCGCCGGCCAACGCGAGGCGTTGCCGCATTCCCAACGAGAAGTCGCCGACGCGGCGATCCGCGACGTCGTGCAGTCCGACGAGGGCGAGAACCTCGTCCACACGGGAATCAGGCACTCCCAGGACGGGTGTGTAGGTGCGGAGGTGTCTCCTGGCGGTGCGGCGGGGATGGGCGCCGGCGCCGTCGAGCACCGCGCCGACCACGCGTCCGGGGTCGGTGAGACGTCCGTAGGGGACACCGTCCACCGACGCATCGCCACTGTCCGGTCGGACCAGCCCCAGCATCATCCGCAGCGTGGTCGACTTGCCGGAACCGTTCGGTCCCAGGAAACCCGTCACGGATCCACGGGGGACCGAGAAGCCGACCTGCGACACCGCGCGGACACCACCGAAACTCTTGGTCAACGACCGTGCTTGCAGCGCAGGCTCGATCGTCCCGGAGATATCCACCCGGCCGTCAGTCCGCATCGACTACGCCGGGAGCGTCCTGCCACCGCAGCGGCGGAGGTCCGAAGGCCTCGCGTGCGTTCTTGACGACGCCCTTGCCGAGCACGCGGTTGCCGGCCCCTCCGACCACCGCACCGATGCCCGCGGGCAACATGGTGCCGAGCATGACCGCGCCACGCTTGGCCGCGTACTTGGTGACGAACTTCTGGATCAACTTCTTGTTCAGACCACCGAGGTTCGCGCCGGGAATGCGCGAGGTGAGGACCTTGCCGATGTTGCCGCGGCCGAGTGTCTTCCCCACGATCTCGCGCCCGGACTCACCGAGCGCGACGGCCAGGACGAGAGCCCGTCGCTGCTCGTGATCGTGAACCGCGATGCCGTGCACAGCAGCGATGGACAGTGTGAGAAGAGCCGACGCCTCGACGAAGAACGCCGTCTCGGCGCCTACCGCGGCCACCGATGCCACGGTTCCGACGCCCGGCACCGCGGCGGTGGCACCGGCGGCGCCTCCGCTACCGGTGACGGCCGTCAGAAACGTTTTCTCCATCCGCTCGACGATCTGCGCGGGGGAATCCTCGGGGTGCGCACGCCGGATGCGCCAGACGTACTTCTCGACAGCGGGACCCTGGAGGCGACTGCCGTTGTCGAGTATCGACACGAGCGCCTTCTCGAGTCGTCCTGGATCGTCGGCCATCGACTGGTCCTCCTCGTCGTCGCGTGCGCCCGATTGCCGTGCGACCTCGCACGTACCGTTCTACCGTGTGCCTATGACAGGCGTGTCGGACGGATCGGTCGCGCTGCCGGCGCGGTCGCTGCGCCCGTTCGTGCGTCGATACGAGGGCTACCGCCTGTCGGGCTTCCCGGCGGGTTCCCACGTGGGAATGCCGTCGGTCGATCTGACGATCATTCTGCCCATCGGGGCACCGTTGACGATCTCTCGTACGGCGATGATCGATCAGAGCCCCGGAGAGTTCGGCGCGCTCGCCTCGGGTCTCGGCGTCGAACCGGTGGTCATCGAGCACGACGGCTACCAGCACGGGATCCAGATCTCGCTCACGCCCGCCGGATGTCGGGCGTTGCTGCACGTCCCGCCGGCGGCGCTCCGCCAGTACATCGTCTCGCTCGACGACCTTCTCGGTGACGACGCGCCCCGACTTCTCGACGGTGTTCACGCAGCATCCGGATGGGCGGCGGCGTTCACGGTGGTGGACCGGATACTGGTCGGTCGCCTGGGCCGGGCGACGCTCCCGGATGCTCGTCTCGACCGCGCGTGGATACAGCTGACCGGTCCGGCATCGGTCACCGTCGGGCAGGTCGCAGCGGATGCAGAGTGGAGTCGGCGTCGCCTCGAGACTCGATTCGCATCGGAGTTCTCGGTCACTCCGCGGGATGCGATCCGACTCGGCCGGTTCACCCGTGCCCATGCGATGCTGCGCGCGCCGGAGCCGCCGCGGTTCGCGGAGGTCGCATCGGCGTGCGGGTACTTCGATCAGGCGCACATGGCGCGCGACTGGCGTTCTCTCGCGGGGTCGGCGCCCTCGGTGTGGCGCGCGAACGAAGTGTTCGCATCCGTACAAGACGACAGCACCGCGTCGGCGACAGGATCGACGGTATGACGAATACACAGAGCACCGACTCGACGCCGTCGCTCCTCTTTCCGGCCCTGCGTTATCGCGATGCACGGGCGGCCATCGCCTTCCTCGTCGACGTACTCGGCTTCACCGAGGCCGCCGTGTACGGCGAGGGAAAGCGTGTCGATCACGCCGAACTGGCCCGAGCCTCGGGTGGGGCCGTGATGCTGGGTTCGGCGCGCGAGGACAGCACCATCACGGGCTTACCGCCCGGAGTGGGCGCCGTCTACGTCGCCGTGGGACAGGACGAGCTGACGCGACTGCACGATCGTGCGCGCGAGGCCGGCGCCCGTATCGTGGAACCGCTGCGGGACGAGGACTACGGCGGCCAGGGTTTCACCTGCCTCGATCCCGAGGGTGTGCACTGGTCCTTCGGCACCTACCGTGGCCACGGCGGCTGACTCGGTCGGCGCTGGTTTGGCCTGGTCGTCGCGACCCGCTAACATGGAACGTCGGTGCGTTTACTCGTGCCTGCATGAAGTGTGGTTACGAGTCGTCAATCAGGTGTGCAAACCAGGATCGCGGAGGATATGGCAAAGAAGGACGGCGCAATCGAGGTCGAGGGCCGAGTAGTCGAACCCCTGCCCAATGCGATGTTTCGCATCGAGCTGGAAAACGGTCACAAGGTGCTCGCTCACATCAGCGGCAAGATGCGGCAGCACTACATCCGCATCCTCCCCGAGGATCGCGTCGTAGTCGAGCTGTCTCCCTACGACCTGACACGCGGGCGGATCGTCTACCGCTACAAGTAGTCAAGAGTCCCCGGTTCCTCGCGAGCCGGGGATCAACCATGTCCGAGGTTCGGCGCGCACGCGCGGTGATTCTCGGACGCGACCAGGAGATCGAACAGACGTGAAGGTCAAGCCGAGCGTCAAGCCGATCTGCGAGAAGTGCAAAGTGATCCGCCGTAACGGCCGGGTCATGGTGATCTGCGAAAACCTGCGTCACAAGCAGCGTCAGGGCTGATCAACCCCCTCTCGAAGATCCACTTGGCACCACATGCAAGAAGAAGACCTCCCAGCACCAGCTGCCCACACGCGGGCAGTACACCCTCGGCCGCGGAGGCCGGGGCCCCGAGCACCACATGTATGGGGACGGACTGGGAGCAGACCTCCGCACGAATGAAGGAAACCGCCACATGGCACGTCTAGCCGGTGTGGATCTTCCGCGCGAGAAGCGCATGGAGATCGCACTCACGTACATCTACGGCATCGGCCGTACCCGTTCGCACGAGATCCTCGCTGCCACGGGCGTCAGCCCCGATCTGCGCAGCAAGGACCTCTCCGACGAGGACCTCACCAAGCTTCGCGAGTACATCGAGGAGTCGCTCAAGGTCGAGGGCGACCTGCGCCGCGAGGTGCAGGCCGACATCCGTCGCAAGATCGAGATCGGCTGCTACCAGGGCCTTCGCCACCGTCGTGGTCTGCCCGTTCGTGGACAGCGCACGAAGACCAATGCGCGCACCCGTAAGGGACCGAAGCGCACCATTGCCGGCAAGAAGAAGGCGAAGTAATGCCCCCGAAGACACGCACCTCCGGTCCGAAGAAGACCCAGAAGACGCGCCGCAGGGACAAGAAGAACGTCCCGCACGGCAGCGCGCACATCAAGAGCACGTTCAACAACACGATCGTGTCGATCACCGACCCGGCCGGAAACGTCATCTCGTGGGCGTCCTCGGGCCATGTCGGCTTCAAGGGCTCGCGCAAGTCGACTCCGTTCGCTGCACAGCTCGCCGCCGAGTCCGCTGCCCGCAAGGCGCAGGAGCACGGCGTCAAGAAGGTCGACGTCTTCGTGAAGGGTCCCGGCTCCGGCCGCGAGACCGCGATCCGTTCGCTCCAGGCGGCAGGCCTCGAGGTCGGCACCATCTCCGATGTCACCCCCCAGCCGCACAACGGCTGCCGTCCGCCCAAGCGCCGTCGCGTCTAGCGGGAAGGAAGTAACAGAACATGGCACGTTATACCGGACCCATCACCCGCAAGTCGCGTCGACTTCGCGTCGACCTCGTCGGAGGCGACCAGGCTTTCGAGCGTCGCCCGTACCCGCCCGGCCAGCACGGCCGCGCGCGTATCAAGGAGAGCGAGTACCTGCTCCAGCTGCAGGAGAAGCAGAAGGCACGCTTCACCTACGGCGTCATGGAGAAGCAGTTCTCCCTGTACTACAAGGAAGCGAACCGCCTCAAGGGCAAGACCGGTGAGAACCTGTTGCGCATCCTCGAGACGCGTCTCGACAACGTCGTCTACCGTGCGGGCCTCGCTCGCACGCGTCGTCAGGCACGTCAGCTGGTCACGCACGGCCACTTCTTGGTCAACAACAAGAAGGTCGACATCCCCAGCTACCGCGTCTCGCAGTACGACATCATCGACGTTCGCGAGAAGTCGCTGAGCACGCTCCCGTTCCAGATCGCCCGTGAAACCTACGGCGATCGCCCGGTGGCCGGTTGGCTGCAGGTCGTTCCGAACCGTCTCCGCATCCTGGTCCACCAGGAGCCGGAGCGTTCGCAGATCGACATCGCGCTGACCGAACAGCTCATCGTCGAGTACTACTCGAAGTAGGCCTCCGGCCCGTGCGCCTCACGTGTCATCCCCTCGCGGGAACACGCGAGGCGCACGGGGCGTTGACCGCCCCACCACGAGCGTCAAATAGCGGACGCTCTTCCCAGGAGGACATCAATGCTCATTTCTCAGCGACCCACGCTGACCGAAGAGGTCATCGCTGACAACCGCTCGAAGTTCGTCATCGAGCCCCTCGAGCCTGGCTTCGGGTACACCCTCGGCAACTCGCTTCGCCGTACGCTTCTCTCGTCGATCCCCGGCGCTGCTGTCACCAGCATCCGTATCGAC
Source organism: Rhodococcus sp. MEB064 (assembly GCF_000834565.1). Classification (NCBI taxonomy): domain Bacteria; kingdom Bacillati; phylum Actinomycetota; class Actinomycetes; order Mycobacteriales; family Nocardiaceae; genus Rhodococcus; species Rhodococcus sp. MEB064. Next base: position 36,935 of record NZ_JXQS01000021.1, on the reverse strand, counting down.
GGCGTTCTGCACGAATTCACCACGGTCCCCGGCGTCAAGGAAGATGTCACCGACATCATCCTGAACCTCAAGGGTCTCGTCGTGTCCTCGGAAGAGGACGAGCCGGTCACCATGTACGTCCGCAAGCAGGGCCCCGGCACTGTCACCGCGGGCGACATCGTTCCCCCGGCCGGCGTCACCGTGAACAACCCGGATCTGCACATCGCGACCCTGAACGACAAGGGCAAGCTCGAGATCGAGCTCGTCGTCGAGCGTGGCCGCGGATACGTCCCGGCAGTGCAGAACAAGGCGTCGGGCGCAGAGATCGGCCGTATCCCGGTCGACTCGATCTACTCGCCCGTCCTCAAGGTGACGTACAAGGTGGAAGCCACCCGTGTCGAGCAGCGCACCGACTTCGATCGGCTCGTTCTCGATGTAGAGACCAAGAACTCCATCACCGCGCGGGACGCGCTCGCTTCGGCGGGCAAGACCCTGGTCGAGCTGTTCGGGCTTGCCCGTGAGCTCAACGTCGAAGCAGAAGGCATCGAGATCGGACCCTCGCCCGCCGAGGCCGATCACATCGCTTCCTTCGGTCTGCCGATCGAGGATCTGGACCTCACCGTCCGGTCCTACAACTGCCTCAAGCGCGAGGGTGTTCACACCGTCGGCGAGTTGGTCGGCCGCACCGAGTCGGATCTGCTGGACATCCGTAACTTCGGACAGAAGTCCATCGACGAGGTCAAGGTCAAGCTGCATTCGCTCGGCCTCTCGCTCAAGGACAGCCCCGCGACGTTCGATCCGAGCACTGTTGCCGGATATGACGCCGCTACCGGTACCTGGAGCGACACCGACAACGCCGTGAGCGATGCCGACGGCGCCGAGCAGGACTACGCCGAGACCGAACAGCTCTGACGCACACGCGTCGCGAGCTCTTGATCAGGAGATATTGACATGCCCAAGCCCACCAAGGGTCGCCGTCTCGGCGGATCGGCGTCGCACCAGAAGGCGATTCTCGCCAACCTGGCCACGGCGCTGTTCGAGCACGGACGGATCACCACCACGGAGTCGAAGGCCAAGCGCCTTCGCCCCTACGCCGAGAAGATCATCACGCACGCGAAGGCCGGCTCGCTGGCTCACCGTCGTGAGGTCATGAAGGACATCCGCAACAAGGACGTCGTTCACACTCTGTTCGCAGAGATCGGCCCGCACTTCGCCGAGCGCGCAGGCGGCTATACCCGCATCATCAAGACCGTCCCCCGCAAGGGTGACAACGCTCCTCAGGCCATCATCGAGCTCGTTCGCGAGCAGACGGTGTCCAACGAGGCGGACCGTGCTCGTCGTGTCCAGGCATCGCAGGCCGCGCCTGCCGCCACGAACGACGAGACCGCCGCTGACGAGGCTGCATCCGATCAGAACGTCGTCGAGGCCGTCGAGGCCGAGGCAACCGACGCTCAGGTCGCGAATGCAGACGCCGTCATCGAGGGTGTCGAGGCAGAGGACGCTCACGCGGCCAACGCCGATGAGGCAGACAAGAAGTAAGAGTGTCCACTACGGACTCCCTGGACGAGCCCGCCACCCTCACCGGTGGCGGGCTCGTTCGTTTGCGTCTCGACATCGCCTACGACGGAACGAACTTCGCCGGATGGGCGCGACAACGCGACCAGCGGACCGTGTGCGGGGTGCTCGAGGAGCGGCTGACCGCGATCTTCGGGGTGCCTATCGAACTCACGGTCGCCGGACGGACCGACGCCGGCGTGCACGCCGAGGGTCAGGTCGCCCACGTCGACGTCCCGCGAGAAGCGTTGCGACGCATAGATCCTCGTAATCCGGACCGTGCGCCGGACCTGTCCCTGCTGGTACGGCGGTTGGCGCGGTTCCTGCCGGCGGACGTGCGCGTCATGGCGGTGTCCGAGGCGTCCACACACTTCGACGCTCGCTTCTCCGCGCTGCGGCGCCATTACGAGTACCGGTTGTCCACGGCCCCTTTCGGGGTGTCGCCGCTCCGCGCGGGATCCGTGGTGCCGTGGACCCGCGCACTCGACGTGGCCGCGATGCAGGAGTCGTCCGCCGTCCTACTGGGGCTGCACGACTTCGTGGCGTTCTGCAAACGCCGTGACGGCGCCACCACCGTGCGCGAGCTGCAGCGGTTCGAGTGGGTCCGGAACGGTGACGATCTCACCGCCTTCGTCAGCGCCGATGCGTTCTGCTGGTCGATGGTGCGGTCTCTGGTCGGGGCGATGCTGGCGGTGGGTGAGGGACGGCGTGACGTCGCCTGGGTACGCGGCCTGCTGTCCAGCGATGCCAGGTCCAGCTCGATCACCGTGGCCCCTGCTCACGGATTGTCTCTGGTACGCGTCGACTACCCGGCGGAGGATCGGCTGGCCGAACGGAACGCGACGACGCGAGCGACGCGGTCGATGCCCGGCGGCTGCTGCGGTTAATCTCGGCGGTATGGCACCAGTTCTCGGCGTGATCATCGGCAGTGTCCGCGAAGGGCGAATCGGTCCGACCGTCGCGGCGTGGTTCGTCCGGCAGGCCGTCGCCGACGGCCGGTTCGAGGTGAGGGTCCAAGATCTACGGGACGACGACGGCGGTTTCACACGGTGGGTCGGGGAGAGCGACGCGTTCGTTCTGGTGACGCCCGAGTACAACCACGGGTACTCCGCGGCGCTGAAGGGTGCCCTCGACTCGGTGAAGTACGAATGGCGCGGCAAGCCTGTGGGTTTCGTGTCCTACGGCGGTTCGGCCGGGGGAGCGAGAGCTGTGGAACAGTTGCGACAGGTCGTCGCCGAACTGCACATGGCGTCCGTGCGAGACGCACCGCTGTTCGCGCGCGTGAAGAAGGCCTTCGACGAGAACGGCGACACGACTGACGGAGCCGCCATGGACGCCGCCGCTCGCATGATCGACCAACTGTGGTGGTGGCGTCGGGGCGACGCGTCGACCTATCCGGGTGCGAGACTTCGCTGACGGATAGTCGTTCGCGGACGGCCGATGGCTTCCGTTTCCGCGGCAGTGGTCACCAGGCGTAGAGCGATACTCCGGTGCCCGACGGTGACGACGACGTGATCACCGCTCGAATCCGCCTGGTCGATCTCGATGTCCGCGTCGCCGGATCGTCGGTCGGTATCGACGTGGAGGACAGTTCCACCGGTGGGAACGGGCCGAACGGAGGGATGGTCCGCGACCATGAGGTCCGCGTCGTGACCCTGCGAGGATTCGACCGCGACCACGCTCAGCGTTCCGGAGTCCGCCAGGGACGCAGCAAGATGACGCCACGCGTGGTGACGATCGGTGACGACGACGACGGTCGCACCGATGGCCACCGCTCGAAAGACGATCTGATGCACCAGGTACAACTCGGCCCGCACCCTGATCGACCGAATCGCAGGCCCGTAGACGCGCATGGCGACCGCTGATCCGTGTCCGTCGACACCGAGGATCTGGCCGCAACCCGCGACAGGAAACACCAGCGGGTCCAGGGCATTCGGATCGACACTGCTCGTCGGGAGAGCGATGCACGCCGTCGACGGAAGGATTGCGTCGAAGCCTCGATGCTGCTCCCCGTCCAGCGTCGCCGACCCTGTGACGTCCCGTTCGACAGGGACCGCGGCGCACTGACCGTACGAGCCGACTACCGACACTGCGTCGCCGTCGGCGCGCGTCGTGACCGACATGGCGGTGACGGATGCATCGCGATCGAAGACATCGTCGACGATGGAGCTGGTCCACAGATTCGGGCGCAATCGCCGGGAGGTCCATGCCGTCCCGCCGAGCGTGGCCGCCCGCCACGTGGTGCGCACATGGCGACGAGGTGTGCCCGAGGAGACGAACAGGTCCGCATCGGCGATGGCGTCGGCCGTCAGAAGCGTGGCCTCGATCCCCAGCGTGCCGAGGATGTGCTGCAGGCGGGACATGTGACGCGTCAACACCGTTGCGCCACCGCTCACTCCGCCTCCGCGTCGACTTATCCCGGACGCGCCGTCGTGGACATCCATCGAGAGCGACAACCACGTTCGGCGATGTGACACCGATGCCAGTGTTCCCGCCATCGACGAATACGCGTCGGACGCGCGACGGCCTCGAACCGGACGTGATCCCACAGTCGTCACCCCCAGGACTATCGGCGCCTTCGTTCGGCTCACACTGTCCGACAGAACACGGAACGGGACCGAGACGTCCGAGACGATTCCTTCCCCGCCCACAGTGGTCCAGCCGCCGATGCCGGTGACACCCAGCTCGGCGACGACGGACAGTTCGGACCCGTTCCACACGACGCCCGTCGGGAGTCCGCGCTGCTCGACAGTCACCAGGGTGCGCGCGTCGAGCGGCGACCTGCCGCGCCGCCGCAGGAGGTACCGAGCCGCGGCCGACAGGTATGCGGCCACGGTGCGGCCGTCGCGCGAGACGGAGAGAACTGCAGCGACGAACAGGGCGGATGCGATCGCCGCGACCGCGGAGCCCGCGAGGGCGACGAGCCCGCCGACCACGACAGCGATCGCCTGGATCGCCAGCACTGTCCGCGCCGAGTTCATCCCCGGGTAGCCGAATCGCATCATGACTCCGATCTCCTGCTCGATGTACTGTGCCTTGACGCGGCCCGTCTCCGATGGGTTCCGCATGCCGGCCGGGGGGCCGGGGCACGGTCACACGTGCTCTGTGGGCAGGGGGATCGATGGCAGCGACACCGACGACACGATGGCAGATCGGCGCACACCGCTTCTCCGTTCGACGGCTCGACCACGCTCTGGTTCTCGGCGACACCTCGATGCGGCACGACCCGATGCGGTCGTCGTCTCGGGCATCCATGGTGGGAATCGTTGTCGCGGTGTTGATCCTGGCCGGCTGCGGAATTCTGGCGTTCATCAGGCCGGCCACGAAGATCGGTGACGCGTCCATCGTCATGAGCAAGGACGACGGTGCATTGTTCGTCGTCGAGGACGACGTCCTGCATCCTGCTTTCAATCTCGCGTCCGCCCGGCTCTTCGTCGGTGCAGCCGACGATCCGGTAGCCGTCGACGCGCGCGAGATCGCCTCCAAGGCACGGGGACCGGCGATCGGAATAGGGGGAGCACCTCAGACCCTGCCCGTCGGATCCGAGCTGTTGGTGTGGTCGGTGTGCGAGTTCCGAAGCACCGATGGCAGCGGTGGAACCACGGACGTGTCCATAGTTCCCCTCGGTTCGTCGGGGGAACCCGGCCGCCGAGCCTTCGAGTCCGACGACGCTGTGCTGTGGGCACGCGACGGGGTCGACTATCTCGTGTACGACGGTGTCCGGGCACAGGTGGACCTGCGCGACACGGCGGTCACTCGCGCGCTGGGCCTGGACGATGCGATACCCGTCCGAGTCGGTGCCGGGCTGTTCGATGCAGTTCCGGAGGTCCCTCGGATCACAGCCCCGGTCATCACCGACGCGGGAAGTACGGCGCCGTATCCCACCGGGGGCCGGCCCGTCGGGTCGGTGGTGACGGTCGACCTCGGTGACCGTAGCCAGCACTACGTCATTCTCTCGGACGGGATCCAGGCAATCGGGCCGGCGAGTGCCCAACTGCTCAGATTCGCCGACTCCGCCGGTCGGGTGGGCGTCGACGCGGTTCCGCCGGATGTGATCGCGCGCGCTCCGAGGAGCGCGACGCCTCTGGCCATCGGTACATTTCCGGACCGCCCGCCGAGATTGATCGACGCGACATCCTCCACGTGCGTCGAATCGAGCGCCGCCGGAGTGGGCTCGGATTCCGGTGCAACCGTTGTTCTGACCACGGGGGAGCCGACAGACAGGACGACGGCAGTGATGCTCGGGACCGCCGACGGCGCCGGCGACGGACTGGACACGGTGACAGTCGCTCCCGGGACGGGGGTGTACGCCGTGAGTACCGGGATGGCAGTCGACGACGTGCGGCGAGATTTCCGGTTCTACGTGGCCGACACCGGTGTGCGGTTCGGTGTTCCCGACGACGACGACGCGGCGGCGTTGGGACTGGGTGAGCCGGTGACCGCCCCGTGGCCGATCCTGGAACTTCTCCCGGCCGGACCCGCTCTGGCACGCAGTGATGCGCGAACTACTCACGACGGTTCTTGACGTCGAAAAGCGCTGCGCAGAAACACAGTGACGCAAGTGCGAGGATCACACCCGCGGAACCGACGAGGGCGACCGTCGCGTTGCTGCGGTCCTCGGGCGGTGTCGTCACGCGTGCGTCCAATCGCGTCGCCGGTCTGTTCTCCGGTTCGTCCTCCGCGGTGCCGGTGACGGCGGCGACCGGGTCGAGGCTGCCGAAACCGACAGCCGAATCCCACCCACCCGCCGGCGCGTGGGCGGTGCGAACGATACGTGCGATGACCTCTCGGGCGGACATGTCCGGGTAGCGAGATCGAACGAGGGCCGCCGTGGCCGATACGAACGGCGTCGCGAAGCTGGTTCCGGTGAAGGGACTGAAGCGCCCTTCCTCATCCAGGGTGCCGTCGGCCAAGCCCTCACCGGTCGGGCTGAGGGAGGTGACGTCGGTGCCCGGTGCAGCGATGTCCACCCATGGCCCGGCGAGGCTGAAGGCCGAGGGTGTGCCGTCCGCATCGAGTGAGCCGACCGTGAGGACGTAGTCGTCGAATCGGGCCGGCGATGCGGTGGTTCTCGTTGCGGGGGAGTCCCGGCCGGCCTGTCCGCGCATCGTGTCGTTCTGATCGCGACACCGACTGCCGTCCAAATTGCCTGCCGCGACGACGATCACGGCGTCCTTGACCACGGCCGCGTACTCGATGGCGTCGGCCAGGGCGTCGTCACCGAGCGGCGTGCCCACCGGAGCGCACGCCACCTCCGAGATGTTGACGACACCCGCCCCCGCGTCCACCGCTGCTCTCACCGCCAGCGCCATCGAATCGACGTCCCCGTAGCCGGATGACGTCGACCCGTCGTCGCGGGTCTCACGCTCTGCGGAGACGGCCGAAAAAGCACTGCTCGACTGTCGGATGGTCAGGATGTCGGCGTCGGGCGCGCCGCCGACGAACCCGGATCCCGGCGACGGTCGCGCTGCGATGAGTCCGGCCACGACGGTGCCGTGCGCGTCGCAGTCGGTCGAACCGTCACCGTCCGAGACGAAGTCGCCACCCGCTATCGCGCCGGGAAGCAACGGATGTCGGGCGACGCCGGTGTCGATGACGGCAACGGTCTGACCGGCGCCCCGTGTCAGGCCCCAGACGTCGGAGAATCTCAGCGACTGTTCTGCCGGGGATACGACCGTGCTCGGCGCGACGACCGACACCGCGGCACAGTCGGTTCGCTGTTCCGTCGGTTCCTCGGGGTCCGCCGCCGACATCGTGACGGACGATGCGCGGAGGACGAGAAATGCGAGGACGGCCACGACGATCGACAGTCGTACGCGGCCGGTCACAATCCTCGAACCGCCGAGAAGGCTCCGACGATCAGGCAGGCCAGGGGAACCACCGAAGCGACCGCGGCGAGTTCCGCGAACTCTGCCGTTCGACGGACGACCGGTGAGAAGCGGCGAGTCGGAACGACTACTCCCATGAGCACCGCGGCAATCGGAAGCACAGTCATGGTCGTCGACCACCACGGCCAGAGGTCCGGCCGCAGGATCGACCCGATCGCGGCGATCACCAGCAGAACCGTGACGCCGGATGCAAGGGCGACCGCGCTCCGCGCCCTGTCGGGTTGCGACCGTCCGCGACAGCACAGCACCGACGCGACGACGACCGCGAAGGCCAGACGCGCTCCGTCCACGGAGTCGGTGAGATCCTGCGTGGCGACGACGACGGCTCCAACTGCGGCGACCGCCGTCACGCCGCTGGTGTAACCCGTCAGGTACTGCTGCGCCGTCCGCGCACGTGCCGCGACCACCGGCACATCCGTGGCCGCCGAGTCGAGTTCGGCGGCACGAACCGCGGGCGACGGCCGGGTAGGAGACGACCTGCGGCCGACGGCATCGATGCCGGGCCGGGCGTCGCCGAGGGGGACCGGAGTCAGTCGGATACCTGCGCGGGCCGCGGACACGCGAGGGGTCCAGTGCACAGCGAGAAGGCAGACAGTGCAGGTGACAGCCGCTATGGAGACAGGGTGGATGTCGCTCAGTGCGGCAACGGCGGCAGTGACGCACCCCAGCATCGTCACCGTCGTGATCGCCGTGAAGAGTGCGCGACCGCTCTCGCCGGCGAACATCGACGTCATGACCGAGACACCGGCGGCGAGCGCGAATGCCAGCACCGAGTCGGCTATCGGATCGTCACCCGGCACGAGTGCCGCGCCCGCGCCGGCAGCAGTGACCCACGCGCCCAGTCGCAAACCGGTGACGATCGCCGGCGATACCGAGGTGGCGCTCGAACAGACGCCTGCGATGACGGCAGTCACGGCCGCGAGCACCACGGCCGACAGGCCCGCCCCCGCACCGGCCGCACCGAACACCGTCCAGGACGCCACCGCCAAGGCCCCCGCGACCACCAGGGCAGCCGCCGTGGTCGAGTCGGACGGCGACCACGAACGGGTGGCGCCCAACGCCGCGACCGCGTCGCCGACATCGTCGAAGACCGGAGCCGACACGGTCGTGCGGGTACAGAGAACCAGCGAATCACCGTCGTGGATCTCGTTGTCCAGCAACGACGATCTCATCTCGAGCGGCTCACCGAGGACGGTGAAGAAGACGATGTCATCACCCGTCAGGGTCTCGCCCCGTGCGCCGCCGATCAGCGCGGACAGTGCCGGAAGCAGTGCCACCAGCGCCAGTCCCGCCGGCACGCTCACGTCCACCTCGACGTCGTCGGACACCACGGTCACGCGCAGCATCCCTGCCCCGATGCGTCGTACTCCGACGTCGCCTGTCGCCGAATCGTGTCCGCCCCCGGGCACGCCTGCTGTCACTGTCGTCATCGAAAGTCCCCCCGAACCCTCCGAACCCACAACCGCAGCTTCCGCCGCGGCTCGTCCGAGCACTATAGGTCAGACCCGTGACAGCGCCCCGGGCCACGACGTCGGTGAACGGTTCATCCACAGCCTCCGGTCCACTCCCTGTCCGATGTCGGCAGTCGCGGTTACGGTCTGACACGACTCGCCGAACGGGGCGGCGGGCCGTGGGGGGAGTGACGTGGTTGTCGAGACGAGCAGGGACGGCGCAGTCGTCGATGTCCGTACGGTTCACCGGCGGGTGCAGAGATCGGATGCACCACGCGTGCCGTCCGGAGTCGTGGAGATCGAGGCACCTCCCGAGATTCCTCGTGTGGTTCCGGGAGATCCGCTGCTCAAGATGCTTCCGCTCGTGATGGTCGTGGCCATGGTCGGAATGGTGGCATTGCTGGTCACGTCCGGTGCGGCCGCCAATCCGATGATGTTGCTGTTCCCCGCCATGATGGTGGTGTCGATGCTCGGGATGTTCGCCGGCGGTGGACGCGGCGGCGGTCCCCGGGCAGCAGAGCTCGACGAGTCGCGCAAGGACTACCTGACGTATCTGTCCGAGCTCCGGCGCAAGGTGCGGGCGACAGGCCAGGCCCAGAGTGCCTCGTTGGCGTGGACACACCCCGATCCGTCCACCTTGTGGACTCTCGTGGGTACGACGCGGATGTGGGAGCGCCGCGCTGCCGACGACGACTTCGTACACGTCCGCGTCGGAGTGGGTGACCAGCGACTGGCGACGAGACTCGTCTCGCCCGACACCGGTCCACAGGACGGGCTCGAGCCCGTCTCGGCGTCCTCGCTGAGATCGTTCGTCCGCAACCACTCGATCGTCCGGAACCTGCCCACCGCGGTATCGCTGCGTGCGTTCTCCTGTGTCCGGTTCGAGGGCGACGACGAGTCTTCACGTGCGCTCCTGCGGTCGATGATGCTGCAGGCGTGTCTCTTTCATGGACCGGACGACGTAGCTGTGGTCGTGATCGTCGGTCCGGACGCGATCACCGAGTGGGACTGGGTCAAATGGCTTCCCCATCACCGGAACCCGGCCGGGGACGACGGTGCAGGTGCCCGCCGATCGACGTACCGGACGGTGGCCGATGCGTCGGTCGACGTGGACGCTCTCCTGCACGGTCATGTGCTGGTGGTCGTCGACGGCACGGTGCCCGATGCGGCCGAGCTGACATCGATTCGTCGCGCGGAGTCGACTACGGTGTTCGATCTCGGCGGGTTCGTCCCTCCGACGTCGGACGAGAGAACGCTGGTCCTCGTGCTTCAGGACGGTGCTCTGGGAGCTCACGGCCGCGCCGGTGTCGAGATGTTCGGACTCGCCGACGGCGTGGATCCGATAACCGCCGCGACGGTCGCCCGCACTCTCGCTCGATACCGCACGTCGTCGGACAACGGTCGGACGGATGCGGCGGCACCGGTGTACGACAGGTGGGAGCGACTTCCCGGCATGTCGGAACCGGGATCCTTCGATCCGGCGACGTCGTGGGCCGAGCATTCCGGAAGGGCGCGCCTGCGCGTTCCTTTCGGCACCGACGAGCACGGACGCGTCGTGGAACTCGACCTGAAGGAGTCCGCCGAAGGCGGAATGGGCCCCCATGGTCTGTGCATCGGCGCCACTGGGTCAGGAAAGTCCGAGCTGCTCAGAACTGTCGTGCTGGGGCTCCTCGCGACCCATTCACCCAGTGAGCTCAACGTCGTCCTCGTCGACTTCAAAGGTGGGGCAACGTTTCTCGGACTCGACTCGGCGCCGCATGTCGCCGCGGTGATCACCAACCTGTCCGAGGAAGCAGGAATGGTCGAGAGGATGCGGGACGCCCTTGCGGGCGAGATGAACCGCCGGCAGGAGTTGCTGCGATCGGCCGGGAACTTCGCGAACGTGTCCGACTACACCAGAGCCCGCCTCTCCGGCGCACCGCTGGCTCCGCTGCCCGCACTCTTCGTGGTGGTCGACGAGTTCTCCGAACTACTCAGTCGTTTCCCGGAATTCGCGGATCTCTTCGTCGCGATCGGGCGGCTCGGACGGTCGTTGCACATTCACCTCCTCTTGGCCAGTCAACGCCTCGACGAGGGGCGCCTGAGGGGACTCGACAGCCACCTTTCCTACCGGATCGGACTGAAGACGTTCTCCGCCGCCGAGTCCCGTTCGGTGCTGGGCGTACCCGACGCGCACCACCTGACGGGTGGTCCGGGTGCGGGGTATCTCAAGACGGACTCCAGCGATCTGGTGCGGTTCACCGCGTCCTACGTGTCCGGACCGTGTGCACACGGTGGTCCGCTGGGTGATTCCCGTGGTGCGGCAGTGTCCACGTCCGGCGCGAGCGCGGCCGCCGGGATTCGTCTGTTCACGGCAGTTCCGGTGGCGCACGACGATATTGCCCCGGCTGTGCTTCTCGAGGTGCCCGAGCAGCGTTCCGGTCACGAGGCGCCGACCGTGCTGTCGGCCGTTGTCGCGGGGATGGTCGGACACGGTACGGCTGCCCATCAGGTGTGGCTCCCGCCTCTGGACGATCCGATCGCGCTGGGCAGCGTCGTCGTGCCGTTCGAGCCGGTGTCGCCGACGTCGCTTTGCGTTCCCTTCGCGGTCGTCGATCGCCCCTACGATCAGCGTCGAGACACCCTCGCGCTCGATCTGACCGGCGCTGCCGGCCACGTCGCGATCGTCGGCGGACCGCACTCCGGGAAATCGACTGCGGTCTGCACACTCGTTCTGTCCCTGGCCCTTCGCTACTCGCCGTCCGACGTGCAGATCCACTGCCTCGACTTCGGCGGGGGATCGGTCGGTCGTCTGCGTGAGCTTCCCCATGTGGGATCCGTCGCGACCAGATCGGACACCGACACCGTCCGCAGAATCGTCGCCGACGTCGCCGCGACCCTGCGTCGGCGCGAGACGTTGTTCCGGGAGCGCGCTATCGGGTCGATGGCCGAGGTGCGGCGAGGAAGAGCAACCTCCAGCGCCGACGTGACGGCTCCGGCGATGCCGGACGTTCCGGACCTGATTCTGGTGATCGACGGGTGGCAGACCATCCGTGCGGAGTTCGAATCGCTCGAGCCGGCGTTGCAGACGATCGTCTCCACGGGATTGTCGTACGGAGTCCACGTGGTGATCGCGGCGAGCAGATGGGCCGAGATACGCCCCGCGATCAAGGATGCGGTGACCACTCGAGTGGAACTCCGCATGGGTGACCCGTCGGACTCCGACATCGGACGCGCACGAGCCGCCGGTGTCCCCGAAGGTCGGCCCGGTCGGGGAATGACTCGTGAGGGTCTGCATCTTCTCGTGGCGTTGCCGCGGATCGACCGGGTGGGGGACAGCGCCGGCGGAACCGGCTCCGCGATCGCCGACGTGGCGCGTCACTGGGCGCACGTGTCGCCGGCACCGACTGTGCAGTTGCTTCCGCGCCTACTGGCGCGGGGTGATCTCCTCGCCGCGATGCCGTCATGGCCTCCCGCGTCGTCGACGTCGTTCACCGCCACGGTGCCTGTCGGCGTGGACGAGGACGATCTGGCTCCCGTTCTTCTGAACCTCGACGAGAATCCCCACTTCATCGTTCTCGGGGACGGTCGATGCGGGAAGACGACACTGCTTCGAACCGTGTGCGCCGGGCTCGTCGACGCGAACGACGCCTCATCCCTTCGTATCCTGATGATCGACTACCGCCGAACCCTTCTCGGTGACATCCCCGACGACCGGCTCGCCGGACACGCGTCGTCCGGCGAACAGGCCACCGCGATGGTGGCGGAACTGAGTACGTATCTCAGGCTCAGACTTCCCGGTCCCGACACCACACGCGAACAGCTGACGGCGCGGTCCTGGTGGACCGGGCCCGACATCGTGGTCATCGTCGACGACTACGACCTGGTGGTGACGCCCCACGGCAATCCGCTGAGCGAGCTGCTGGACCTGCTGTCCCGAGCACGAGACATCGGACTGCACGTCATCGTCGCCAGACGCTCCGGCGGTGCTGCGCGCGCGATGTACGAGCCAGTGTTGGCGCGTCTGCGCGACCTGGCGTCGCCGGGCATCGTCATGAGCGGGAACAGGGAGGAAGGTGTGTTGCTCGGGACGGCCCGGCCCACCGAACTGCCCACCGGCAGAGGGGTACTCACCGGACGCGGAACAGCCACGCTCGTGCAGACCGCCCTGACGGTGTCGGCGTGACGTCGGCGGTGGGAGTGCTGATCACGCGAGATGCCGTTCTGTGCTCGTGGTCGGGGGTCGTCTCGGCGACACCTGTCCTGCTCGCTCGACACGACGGTGTCGTACTCCACGGAGCGTCCGCTGTCCCGGTGTTGAATCCAGCGGACGCAGTCGGCACACTCGATGTCTTCCGGCACATCGACGACGAGCGGATTGCTCTTGCCGGTGGCGACGACGTCCGGACCGTCGATGTCCTCTCCGGCCTCGTCGACGACGCCGTCCGTCACGCCGGCGTCCCGAGCGGGGAGTGCGATCTGGTGGTGGTGCATCCACCGCACTGGGGCCCGGTCCGCCGGGACGTGCTCTCGGTGTCCGCGCGGCCGCATGCGCGAGACGTGCTCCTCGTGCCGTCGGCGATCGTCGCATGTGATGCCGCACAGTCTCTTCGGCCGTGTTCGTGCGATGCGCAGTGCCGCGTCGTCGTCGTGGACAGGGCTCCTCGTCGGACGACGGTGTCCACGGTCGTCACCTCGGCGGCGGGTCCGGATGTCGTCGCGTGTGTGTTGGTGGACGCGACGGTTCCGGACACGGAGGACATCGCCGTGTCGACGGGAATCGGGTCCGCGATCGACGACGCCTGCGCCGTGACGAGTGTGTGTCGCGTGATCGTCCACGGAGAATCCGACGTGGTATCGCTCTCCGATATCGAGTCCCTGACATCGGTGCCGGTCATCTCCCTCGACGACGGGGATCTTGCCGCTGCCGTCGTGCCGTGCGTGCAGCCGGTGTCGAACACTCGCACGGTGGTCGACGACATGTCCGTCGTGACCCCGCTTCCACCCGCGCGTTCGGGAGCGTGGCTGGCGGAACGGACGGCAGCGATGCAACCGACGCGACGATTCACCGACAGGCGTGTCCTTGTCGGTGTCGCGGTGTCTCTCGCTGTGGTGGCCTGCATCGCGGTGGCGACGGCGGTGTCCACACGGGGTGCCGACGATTTTCGAACGAGCAACGTTGCCGAGATGGTGGATGCCGTGCCCACCGTTCGCGCGGGCTCGGCTACATCCGGGCCACCCGTCACATCGACGGAAGCGTCGCCTCCGGGGCGCGAATTTCGTTCCGCCGGTCTGACTCTCACCGTGCCGACCGGGTGGCACGTCGAACCGGGCACCGAGAGAGTGCTGCTGAAGCCCGATGTCGCGGCGGGGATGCGGATCGTGCTGGTCACGCGGGAACTCGCGGTGGGCCTGGGCGTGGACGACGTCGCGGCCACGGTGAGTGCACGCATGGCCTCACAGGACCCGAGCAGCACGTTGGACGGCCTCACTCGAGGACCGGATGTGTCGCGGCACCCCGCACTCGTCTATTCGGAGAACGCATCCGACGGCTCCACGGTGGACTGGACGGTGATCGTCTCGCCGGGTGAGCAGACGAGCGTCGGGTGTCAGGCGGCCGCATCGAGCGAGGACGCGATGAGCGCTCTGTGCGCGGAGGTGCTGACGTCGATCGACCTCGAGTGACGAGTCGAGATTCGGAGGAACCGTTCGGTCTCGCGTGACGTCGAAGTAGGTGCAGGGGAAGTGCCGACATCAGGCTCGGCACACATCGAGGGGGTATCGAAGAACATGTCGCAGATGAAGACCACCGTCGAGACGATGCAGGTCACCGCCGGGAAGGTCGACCAGCTCACGCTCGAGATCAAGTCACTGCTCGATCAACTGCGTGGTGACGTCCAATCAGTGGGAGGCAGTTGGGAGGGAGCTGCCGCAGTCGCGTTCCAGAGTGTGATGAACAGCTGGGACGCCAGCGCGAACAAGCTCCAACTCGCTCTCGGCTCAATCGGAGACGCCATCAAGTCCAGCGGAACGGCGTACGGCGCGGCGGACGACGACAACACGCGTTCGGTGACCGCCGCCGGCGGATCACTCAACCTCTGACCGACCCACACGATCGACGGAAAGGATCTATGACCATGAGGTACGTATTCGGAGCGATCGATCAGGTCACCGGCCAGATCAACGCGAAGCAGGCCACGCTGAACAGCAAGCTGGACGAGTTGCGTCACGTGATCTCGCCGCTCGTCGCGGACTGGGAAGGTGCGGCGTCGGAGTCCTATCAGGACAAGCAGAGGCAGTGGGACTCGGCGGCGCTCGAGCTGAACCAGGTCCTCGAATCGGTAGGACGTGCGGTCGGCCAGGGCAATGCCGACATGCAGGCTCGTGAGGCGGCCAATCGGGGGATGTTCGCCTGACGTGAAGGAGGGCGTGGCGGGGAACCG
Organism: Rhodococcus sp. MEB064; assembly: GCF_000834565.1. NCBI lineage: Bacteria > Bacillati > Actinomycetota > Actinomycetes > Mycobacteriales > Nocardiaceae > Rhodococcus > Rhodococcus sp. MEB064. The sequence goes on along the minus strand of NZ_JXQS01000021.1, from coordinate 21,641 downwards.
GGGTGTGGGGGGTGTCCGGTTCTCCGCTACGTCCTGCGTTCGGAGGATGATGGATGTCGACATGACCGATCCGCCGTACGCCCAGCCCGCCGACAAGGCACGTGCACGCTCGCGTGTCGCAGCCGAACGCGCCGCGACCGAGGCGCGCATCGTCTCTCTCGCGCGTCAGCATCAGACCATCGTCGAGGGATCCCGGTGGACCACCGACGACGACGAACACGACCCCGAGGGCTCGACCATCGCCTTCGAGCGCGCCGCCATCGCGTCCATGTCGCGGGAAGCTCGCGACGAACTCCGCGAGCTCGACGACGCCGAGCTGCGCGTCGAGCGGGGAACGTACGGGGTGTGCGAAGTGTGCGGGGCAGCCATCGCGGAGGCGCGGCTGGACGCGCTGCCGACGGCGCGGCGGTGCATCGACTGCACCTCTCGTCGGCGGTGACTGTTCGAGGTTCGACCTAGGGGTTTTGACCTGCCAGTACGTGGGCCGGTAAGGTACACCGTTGGCGTTCGGTACATCGAGTCGTCACGTTCGACCGATACCGGTACCTCGGGTCTCCACTGGCCGCCGAGGATGCCGACCACGCGCCTGGCCAGCACCATCAGCGATGAGACAAGGAAGTTCTGTGTCCACGTACAGCCAAAAGGCCGGGGATATCACCCGGACCTGGCACGTGATCGACGCCACCGACGTCGTTCTCGGCCGCCTTGCCGTCCAGGCAGCAACTTTGCTGCGCGGCAAGCACAAGCCCACCTATTCACCCAACCTCGACGGCGGAGACTTCGTCATCGTCATCAACGCTGAGAAGGTCGCGATCAGCGGCAACAAGCGTACCGACAAGTTCCATTACCACCACTCGGGCTTCCCGGGTGGCCTCCGCGCGCGCAGCATCGGTGAGGTTCTGGACAAGAACCCCGACCGCGTCGTGGAGAAGGCCATCAAGGGCATGATCCCCAAGACCAAGCTGGGCAACGCCATCGCCGGCAAGCTCAAGGTCTACGCAGGCCCCGATCACCCCCACACGGCTCAGCAGCCCGTTCCGTACGAGATCAAGCAGGTGTCCCAGTGACCGCGCCCGAAGAGAACGTCGTGACCGAAACGGCCGAGGAGAACGTCCCGGCCGAGACCGTCGAGATCGCCGACGAGTTCGTCTCCGTCGAGGAGCCCGAGGTCGTTGCCGACATCGAAGCCGCAGCACGTCCGGCCATCTACATCGACCGCCCCGTCACCACGGTCGGTCGTCGTAAGGAAGCCGTCGTCCGCGTCCGCATGACCCCCGGTTCCGGTGACTTCAAGCTCAACGGACGCACCCTCGAGGATTACTTCCCCAACAAGGTGCACCAGCAGCTCATCAAGTCTCCGTTCGTCACCGTCGAGCGCGCTGACGGTTTCGACATCACCGCCCTCCTGCACGGTGGCGGCCCGTCCGGACAGGCCGGCGCGCTGCGTCTGGCCATCGCCCGTGCCCTCATCGAGGTCACCCCGGACGATCGCCCCGCCCTCAAGAAGGCCGGCTTCCTCACGCGTGACCCGCGTGCCGTGGAGCGCAAGAAGTACGGCCTGAAGAAGGCCCGTAAGGCATCGCAGTACTCGAAGCGCTGATACCAGCTCTTCTGTTCCGAAGCAGGCGCTCCGGCCGGTCGTGAGGACCGCCGCGGGCGCCTGCTTCGTGTCACCTGCATCTGCACCACCGCTCGAAAGAGGTACGCGTCATGACTCGCTTGTTCGGAACCGACGGGGTTCGGGGACTGGCCAACGAGGAGGTGACCGCGGACCTCGCACTGCGGCTCGGCCGCGCTGCCGCAACTGTTCTCGGTGACAACGCCGACGACACTCCCACGAGGCCCGTAGCGGTCGTGGGTCGCGATCCACGCGCCAGCGGCGAGATGCTGGAAGCCGCCATCGTCGCGGGACTGTCCTCCGCCGGAGTCGACGTCCTGACCGTCGGGGTCGTGCCCACTCCCGCCCTGGCCTATCTCACCGACGCGTACGACGCCGCACTCGGCGTCATGATCTCCGCGTCCCACAACGCCATGCCGGACAACGGCATCAAGTTCTTCGCCGCCGGCGGCCACAAGCTGGACGACGCCCAGGAAGACCGCATCGAGGCGCTCCTCGATGCGCCTCCGGGAGGGCCCGTCGGGGCCGCCATCGGACGCGTGCGTACCGCCCCCGATGCGTTGTCCCGCTACGAGGACCACCTCGCCAAGATCGTCACCCGACGCCTCGACGGCATCACCGTCGTCGTCGACTGCGCGCACGGTGCCGCGTCCACCGCAGCCCCCGATGCCTATCGGGCCGCCGGAGCCACGGTGATCGCCATCAACGCCGACCCGAACGGCCTCAACATCAACGACGGGTGCGGGTCCACCCACCTCGACGTCCTGCAGAAGGCTGTCGCCGAGCACGGCGCCGATCTCGGTCTCGCACACGACGGCGACGCCGACCGGTGTCTCGCCGTCGACGCCTCCGGAGCCGTCGTGGACGGCGACGCGATCATGGCGATTCTCGCGCTCGCGATGAAGGACGCCGGTGACTTGCCCGCTGACACACTCGTGGCCACCGTCATGAGCAATCTGGGACTGCACATCGCGATGCGCGAGGCAGGAATCACGCTGCGCACCACCGCAGTCGGCGATCGCTACGTCCTGGAGGAATTGCGAGCAGGTCAGTACGGACTGGGCGGAGAGCAGTCCGGACACATCGTGCTTCCGGCCTTCGGAACCACGGGCGACGGGGTCCTGACCGGCCTGCAGATCATGGCCCGGATGGCGGAGACGGGGCGGTCTCTGACGGAGCTGGCGTCCGTCATGCGCACGTTGCCTCAGGTACTCGTCAACGTGCCCGTCGTCGACAAGTCGGCATCGACGACCGCAGGCGCCGTCGTGGACGCCGTCAGAATCGCACAGGACGAACTGGGGCAGGACGGCCGCGTGTTGCTGCGCCCCTCGGGCACCGAACAGCTGGTGCGGGTGATGGTGGAAGCCGGTACGGCCGAGACGGCGCGTCGACTGGCCGACCACATCGCGGACGTGGTCGGCGCAGTCTGACGCATCAGCCGATCAGAGCCTTGAGCTGCTCGACCTGCGACACGCGACCCGCGGTGTCGGCAGCGATGGGGTGGATGTTCAGGGTGGTGACACCGGCCGCGTCGAATGCCGCCAGGCGTTCCTTGACGTAGCTCTCGGTGCCGATCAGCGAGATCGCGCGCACCAACTCGTCGGGCACGGCAGCGGTGGCCTCGTCCTTCTTGCCCGCCAGGTACAGGTCCTGGATCTTCTCCGCCTCTTCCTCGTAGCCGTAGCGAACGGCGAGGTCGTTGTAGAAGTTCTTGCCCTTGGCGCCCATGCCGCCGATGTACAGCGAGAGCTGAGGCTTGATGAAGGGCAGATACTGATCGGCGTCGTCGCCGATCGCCACGACCGGGCTTGCGAAGACGTCTAGATCACCGAGCGACGGATCGCGCTTCGCCCTGCCGGCGGCGAGGGACTCGCCCCACACGGACTCGGCCTTCTCCGGGTGGAAGAAAATGGGCTCCCAGCCCTGCGCCAGTTCAGCGGTCAGCGCGACATTCTTCGGGCCGAGGGAGGCGATGACGATCGGAATCTCCGCGCGCACAGGGTGATTGATGAGCTTGAGCGGCTTGCCGAGCCCGGTGCCCTGATCGGCGGGCAGCGGGATCTGGTAGTACTTGCCCTCGAACTGCACCTTCTCGCGGCGCCACACCTGGCGGCAGATCTCGATGATCTCGCGGGTGCGGCCCAGCGGGGCGTCGTACTTCACGCCGTGGAATCCCTCGATGACCTGGGGGCCGGAGGCTCCGATGCCCATCACGAACCGGCCACCCGACACGTAGTCCAGGCCGGCCGCGGTCATGGCCAGCAGCGACGGGGTGCGGGTGTAGATCTGGAAGATGCCCGACGCCAGCTGGATCGTGGACGTCTTGGCTGCGAGGAAGCCGATCTGGCTGACTGCGTCGAACGAGTACGCCTCCGGAACGAAGACGATGTCCATTCCTGCATTCTCGAGTGCGCCGACCTCCTCGACCGTTTCGCTGAAGCCGCCCGAATAGTTCAGCTGCATCCCGATTCGCATGAGTCTCCCTGGGGTTAGAGGTGTGTGTTACTCGCCTGTGGAATCGGACGTTACCGTCCGGTCGGCGTCCACTGTGGTGAGGGCCGCTGTTCGGAGGGAACTGCCCACTCGACCCGTGCGTCCAAGAGAGGGAGCACAGCTGGAGGGGGTGGGCGATGAGTACGGACACAACACTGGACGCGCGGGCCGCAGGGGAGGCCGCATCGGAGCTCGAGCGCTCGTCCGACGAGGTGGCACGGTGTGCCGATCGCCTGGACGGCCGCGCATTCGGTCCGGATACGGCCGGTCGGAACTACCGATCGTCGGCGGCCGACCTCGCGACAGGCCTGGGGCACCTGTCGGGCGCACTGCGTGCGTGGTCGCAGGCGACGACGGAGACGTCGTCGTCGATCCGATCGGCAGTCGCCGCATCCGTATCGACGGACACCTCCACCGCCGGCTCCCTGCCTCGGGGCGTGAGATGACGGCGCCGTCGCCGACCGCACTCACGGTGGAGGAGCTCCTCGATGCGGGGGCCGTCGGATTGCGGTTCTTCGAGGTGTTCGTCCCACTCGCCGTAGCGAGCGGAGCTACTGTGCCCACCTCCCACGCAGCCCTGTGCGCGCGGTACGACGAGCAGCGGGGTCTCGACGCGGACCTGTTGCAGTCCGACGCCGACCTGGTGCGTGCGGCGGCTGCGGATGCGCGTACCCAGGCCGGCCGTCACACGGACGCGGCCACCCAGCTGGGGCATGCGTGGTCGGGCAGTGCCTCCGACGCAGCGCTGGACCTGTTGGGTCGGCAGTCGGCCAGGTCCGCAGCCGACGTCGACCTTCTCGACGCCGTGGCGTCGGCGATGGATACAGCGTCGGCAGGGCTGAGATCGGTGGTCGAGGACAAATCGATCACCACCGCGCATTTCTGGAGCCCGGAGGTCGGTGGGCGAGACGCGGCACTGGTCGCGGCGACCGTCGCGGGCGCCGGCGGTCACGTCGAGGGTGCAACGGACACCCTCGGGCTTCTCTCGTCGCTGTTTCCCACCTTGTCAGCCGAACTCCTGGGAGCGACCTCGCCGGGCGAAGTTCAGAGCCGCATCGTCGAGCCGGTTGCCGCGCAGTGCCGGGCGTGGCTGGACACCGTCTTCGTGCCCGCGGTGACGGAACGCATCGCCGCGTTCGACCAGATGTGTACGGCCACCGACACCGCCGTGACGGAGATCTACGCGGCCCTGACAGCTGCCCTGGGTGATGTGAACACCGAGCCCTACCCGACCGGCGCCGGAATCATCGGTCCGGTCGACTGTGGTTGCCCGACAAACACAGTCGACGAGCAAGAGCCGGCAGGGACCGGCCCTGCGGCTGCCGCGCCCCAGCCACCCGCCGCGCCCGTCGAAGCCGATCCTGTGCTCGGTGCCCCTGCAGCTACGGGATCTCCGGCTTCCGATCCGTTGGGCGATCTCGTGCGTGGCGTCGTCTCGGCGCTCGTATCCAGCGACGACTCGTCGGTAAGTTCATCGGCGCCGCCGACACTTCCGACGGCCATGGTCCCGCCGGGCTGTCCTGAGGACGGTCCGCCATCTGCACCGGCGACAGCAGCCGGTGAACTCGGACATCTGGAGGCCGAGTGGCAGGGACAGGGGATACGGGTGGCACTGACCGGTGACGGGGCCCTCGACATCCGCCTCCTCGACCCCGATGCGCCCGTTACTGAAGCACCCGGTTCCGACGCGCCCGCGACCGAAACGCTGGACACCGCACCCGATACCGACACACCCGAAGCCCCAGTCGACGCCCCGGCGGAGACAGGAGAGGGGCCGACCCCCGACACGGTGACACCGGAGCCGCCGATGAGCGCCGAGCCGAGTACGGAACCACCTGCGGTCGCGGATGCCGGGGCCGACTGTGCGCCACCGGAGCTGGAACCGTGGTCGGCCGGTCCGCTTCCCGAGCCGCCGACCGCCTCGGGTGGTGAGGCCGCGCTGGCCGACGAGCTGGCTCAGCCCGAGGCCGCCGAGGCGGGGCCGCTGTGAACGCGCGCAACAGTGCCGACATCATCGAGGCGATCGTCGCCGATCACCGAGTGGCGACGCGTCGAGTCCGCGAACGACTGGCGGAGGCCGACGAGCGGACGCGTCGCCGCGCAGAGGTCGCAGCGACGCCGGACGGGCGACGCCCCGGCACCTTCCTCAGGTCGGCGAAGGAACCCGCTGCCGGCGACGACGCCCCGCGCGACGACCGGGTTCAGCGACCGGCGAGGTGGCTGAGCTGACGTAGCGCGCTGACCTTCTTGGGGGCATCCGCGGTGGGGGCATCGGGGTCGACGACCTCGGTGCCCTTGATCACGGCATCGGGATCGGAGAAGTCCTTGTAGGTGTCGTCACCTTCGAGTCGGTGCAGCAGGAACCCGGTGAGCAGTGCGCGCACCGATTTTCGCGTCTTCGGCTGCGCATTGCCGACGCCGAGGAAGCTCAGGAGCTTGCGACCCTCGACGATGCCGTCGCCTTCGGACTTGTCGATGATGCGCAGCAAGGTCTGTCCGGCCAGGGCGTCGGCCAGCGCGACCGGCTCCGCGGTCAGCGAGTTCAGCTCGGAGGGGCTGCCGAGGACGAGCGCGGGGGCCGTCACGCGACCGGCGATGTCCGGCGACAAGGCGCGCGGCGAGGTCGGAGCGGGGTACAGAGCGCCCAGCGCGGCGATGTCGGGGCGGCGAGACGCCGCGATGACGGCCGCGCCGGCACCCATGGAGTGTCCGACCAATCCGAGCTTCGACGGGTTCACGCTGATGTCGCCGGTGCCGAGGCGGATTCCGGTGCACACGTCGAGCGAGACCAGCAGATCGTGAGCCAGTGCGCTGTGCGACGGAACCGGTCCGCGCTGCGTGTCGGGCGCCACGACGACGATGCCCCACGATGCGAGGTGCCTGAGTGTCGACTCGTAATGCACCGAGCCGGTCATCCACCCGTGGCCGAATGCGACGGCGGGCAGGCCCGAGCCTTCACTCGGTGTGTAGATCACACCCGGGAGCCCGGCGAGTGCGAGATCACCGCGCAACACGCGATGAGGACCGGTCTTGGTGAGGTCGGCGACCAGCTTCTGCGTCTTCGGCACAGCACTGACCGTAGTCGACCGGCCGGGCGGCAGGGGCACGGTCCGTCCCGAAGTAGGCTGTCGTCCCATGTGCGGAATCGTCGGGTACGTCGGACATCGTCGAGCGCTGCCGGTGGTGGTGGAGGCGCTGCGCCGGATGGAGTACCGCGGATACGACTCCGCGGGCATCGCCGTTCTGGACGGCGCGGGTGGCATGACGGTGGAACGCAAGGCCGGAAAACTGGCCAATCTCGAGGCCGAACTGGACGATCTGGGCCGCGACACCTTTGTCGGAACCAGCGGAATCGGCCACACGCGGTGGGCCACCCACGGGCGTCCGACGGACCGCAACGCACACCCGCATCGCGACCGCGCGAACCGTGTCGCCGTGGTTCACAACGGCATCATCGAGAACTTCGGACCGCTGCGGGCCGAGCTCGAGAACGCCGGCGTCGAGTTCGAGTCGGACACCGACACCGAGGTCGCCGTCCATCTCGTCGCCGCCGCGTACGACGCCGGCCCCACCGCAGGCGACTTCGTGCAGAGCGCACTGTCGGTTCTGCAGCGACTCGAGGGCGCCTTCACGTTGGTGTTCACCCACGTCGATCACCCTGGAACCATTGTCGCCGCGCGTCGCTCCACACCGTTGGTCGTCGGTGTCGGTGACGGTGAGATGTTCGTCGGCTCCGACGTCGCAGCCTTCATCGAGCACACCCGGGACGCCGTCGAACTGGGACAGGACCAGGTGGTGGTCATCACCGCCGACGGCTACGACGTCATGAACTTCGACGGGACGCCGGCGCAGGGCCGCCCGTTCCGGATCGACTGGGACCTCGCCGCCGCCGAGAAGGGCGGTCACGACTACTTCATGCTCAAGGAGATCCAGGAGCAGCCGGCGGCCGTCGCGGACACGCTCCTCGGCCACTTCACCGACGGACGCATCGTGCTCGACGAGCAGCGGTTGTCCGATCAGGAACTGCGCGACGTCGACAAGGTGTTCGTTGTCGCCTGTGGCAGTGCGTACCACTCCGGACTCCTGGCCAAGTACGCCATCGAGCACTGGACGCGTCTGCCCGTCGAGGTCGAGCTGGCCAGCGAGTTCCGCTACCGCGATCCCGTTCTGGATCGCTCGACGCTGGTGGTCGCCATCTCGCAGTCCGGCGAAACCGCCGACACGTTGGAGGCGGTGCGGCACGCGAAGGAGCAGAAGGCCCGCGTTCTCGCGGTGTGCAACACCAACGGATCGCAGATCCCGCGTGAGGCCGACGCAGTTCTCTACACGCGTGCGGGACCGGAGATCGGTGTCGCGTCGACGAAGGCCTTCCTCGCGCAGGTGACCGCGAACTACCTCGTCGGTCTGGCTCTCGCTCAGGCGCGCGGGACCAAGTACCCCGACGAGGTCGCGCGTGAGTACGCCGATCTCGAGGCCATGCCCGCATTGGTGCAGAAGGTTCTCGAGACGGTCGAGCCGGTGCGTGCGCTCGCCCGCGAACTGGCGTCGTCGCCGACGGTGCTGTTCCTCGGACGCCACGTGGGATACCCGGTGGCGCTCGAAGGTGCGCTCAAGCTCAAGGAACTCGCGTACATGCACGCCGAGGGCTTCGCTGCGGGTGAGCTCAAGCACGGTCCGATCGCGCTGATCGAGGACGGTCTTCCGGTGATCATCGTGATGCCGTCTCCGAAGGGCCGAGCGGTGCTGCACTCGAAGATGCTCAGCAACATCCGCGAGATCCAGGCCCGCGGCGCCCGCACCGTCGTGATCGCCGAGGAGGGCGACGAGACAGTGCGTCCGTTCGCCGACCACCTCATCGAGATCCCGGCGGCGCCGTCACTGCTGCAGCCGTTGTTGTCGACGGTGCCGCTGCAGGTCTTCGCTGCGGAGGTGGCTCAGGCGCGCGGTTACGACGTCGACAAGCCTCGCAACCTGGCGAAGTCCGTCACCGTCGAGTAGACGACTACTTGACGATGACGGTGCCCGTCATGTTCGGGTGCACCGAGCAGAAGTACGGATAGGTCCCGGGGTCGTCGAACGTCTGGCTGAACTGACCCGACGAGATCATCGGGCTGTGCAGCAACCGCGACGCCGCATCGATGCCGACCACGTTGTGCGCGACGCCGGTGTCGTCGAAGAACCACGTGACCGTGTCGCCGGGAGAGATGGTGACGCTCGCGGGGGAGTAGGCCATCGCGGCGACGGTCACCACGTTCGGTCCGGTCGGTCGTTCGGCGGTGGGAGCGTCCTCGGTGCACGACGTGAGCGACAGTGCCAGTGCGGCAGTGACTCCGATCGTCGCCGCGAGTGTTGTCAGGCGAGCCATGAATCCCACGGTAGACCTGCGGGGAATCGTGGCCGGTCGGCGCTACCGTGGATCGCATGCAGTACTTCCACACCGCCGACGAGGTCCGGGCCGCCGAAGCGCCGCTGATCGCCGCGCTGCCGCCGTACGCCGCCATGAGGAAGGCGGCCCATGGGCTGGCCGTGGTGGTCGCCCGCGAGCTGCGGTCACGCGAAGGCGGTGTCTTCGGACGTCGTGTGCTTCTTCTGATCGGGTCGGGTGACAACGGCGGCGACGTCTTGTTCGCCGGCGCCGAGCTCCGCCGTCGGGGCGCGCAGGTGCAGGCTCTGCTCCTGGATCCGCATCGCGCTCATGCCGCCGGACTGGCTGCCTTCCGAGCGGCGGGGGGACGCGTCGTCACGCAGGTCGGGACACCCGATCTCGTCGTGGACGGAATCGTCGGCCTGTCGGCTCGGGGATCGCTGCGGCCGGAGGCCGCGCGAGTCGTCTCGCAGATCGACGCACCCGTGGTGGCCGCCGACCTGCCGTCGGGGGTCGACCCGGACACCGGCGCGGTCGACGGCCCTGCCGTGCGTGCCGACGTCACGGTGGCGTTCGGTGCCTGGAAACCCGTGCACGTGCTGGCCGGCGCGTGGTGCGGGCGGCTGCATCTCGTAGACCTCTGGTCGGCGGACACGGGATCGGGCATGGGTGAGTCGACTCTCGGATCCTTCGAGGACGACGAGGTGGGACGGCTGTGGCCGGTTCCCGGACCCACGGACGACAAGTACTCGCAGGGGGTCACCGGGATTCTGGCGGGAAGCGAGAAGTACCCGGGGGCCGGGGTGCTGTGCACCGGCGCTGCCGTGGCCGCGACGTCGGGCATGGTGCGGTACGTCGGAACCGGCGGCGCGGAGGTGTTGCACCACTATCCGGAAGTCGTGACTGCCCGCGACCTCGACGACGCCGGTCGGGTGCAGGCGTGGGTGGTCGGGCCCGGATTCGGCACCGACGACGACGCGGAGGGCAGGCTCCGGACCGTCCTGCAGTCGGACGTGCCCGTCCTGGTGGATGCGGACGGCCTGACGGTGCTCGCGCGTCGGCCGGATCTGCTGACTGGCCGAGAGGCGCCGACCGTGCTGACCCCTCACGCCGGGGAGTTCGAGAGGTTGACGGGCTCGGCGCCGGGTCCCGATCGAGTCGCATCCGTGCGCGACCTCGCATCGCGCCGCGGGGTGACCGTCCTGTTGAAGGGGCAAGCCACGGTGATCGCCGACCCGGACGGCGCTGTCACGGTCGACGACGCCGGCTCCTCGTGGTCGTCGACGGCGGGCTCGGGAGATGTTCTGTCCGGCATGATCGGCGCCCTGCTCGCGGCCGGACTGCCGAGCCGCACAGCTGCAGCACTGGGAGCCCGTGCACACTCGCGCGCGGCACTGCTCGCGGCCACGGACGACGATCGACGGGTGGGTGCACCGGTGTCCGCGTCGCCGCTGTTGCGGGCACTCCGGGACGCCGTGGGGAGTCTGCGCGCGAGCGTGTGACGGACGGCAGTGCACGTCGCGACGTGTCGGCAATGGCAGAATGACGCCGATGAACAGCGCGCAGGAGGTAGCAGCCGGGTCGACTCGCGCAGCCGCTCCGGCGCGTCGACCCCAGGCCGAAGCGCTGATCGACCTGGACGCCATCGCGCACAACACCCGGATTCTCGTCGAGCATGCGGGCGACGCGGCCGTCATGGCCATCGTGAAGGCCGACGGGTACAACCACGGCGCCGTCCCGGTCGCGCGCGCGGCGCTGGCAGCGGGTGCGCGAGAGCTGGGTGTCGCCACCGTTCGCGAAGCCCTCGCGCTGCGCGCCGGCGGCCTCACGGCTCCCGTGCTGTGTTGGCTGCACGCACCCGGAACCGATTTCACTGCGGCGATCGAGGCGGACATCGGCATCGGCGTCTCGTCGCCCCGGCAGGTTCTCGAGGTTGCCGACGCCGCCCGCTCGGTGGGGAGAGCCGCCGTGGTGTCGCTCAAGGTCGACACCGGCATGAACCGCAACGGTGTGAGTGCGGACGAGCTGGACGCGACCGTCGCCGCTCTGGTCCGCGAAACGCGCAGCGGCGCAGTGGATGTCCACGGGATGTTCTCCCACCTGGTATCCGCGGATGTCCCGGGGGATCCCGTCAACGATCGACAGAAGCGCCGCTTCGACGCCGCCGTCGAGGTCATGACGCGCGCGGGTGTGGCGCCCCGACAGCGGCACATCGCCAACTCGGCGGCGGTGCTGACGCGCCCCGACATGGCCTACGAGGCGGTGCGACCAGGGATCGCGATGTTCGGCCTGTCGCCGACGCCTGATCTCGGTGACTTCGGACTCCGGCCCGCGATGACGTTGCGCGCCACCGTGATTCTGCTGAAGCAGGTCGCGGCGGGCGAGGGTGTGTCCTACGGCCACGAGTGGATCGCGCCGAGGGACACGACGGTGGCGCTGCTCCCCGTCGGATACGCGGACGGCATCACGCGTGCGCTGAAGAATCGCTACGAGGTGTCGATCAACGGGCGTCGTCGCCCCGCGGTGGGACGTGTCTGCATGGACCAGGTGCTCGTCGATCTGGGGCCCGGTCGTCCCGACGTCGCCGAGGGTGACACCGCCTACTTCTTCGGCCCCGGCGATCACGGCGAGCCCACGGCGCAGGACTGGGCCGAGACCCTGGGCACCATCAACTACGAGGTGATCACCGGGATCCGCGGCCGTGTCGAGCGCACTGTCGTCGGAGGCGTCGGATGATCACCGCGAAGATAGCCGGAATTGCCGGTGGCGCAGCAAGTATCGCGGCCGTGGCGGCGGTGGCGGGAATTGCCGCGGTTCGCCGACGGGTCGTCCCGGTGGCGGCGGATTCCTGTCGGCGTGAAGACTTCGAGGCGATGGACGCCGATCGAGGATGCGTGGTCGCGACCGGTGACGGTGTGCCGCTCGCCGTTCGCGAAGTAGGGCCGGTGACGGCTCCCGTGACCGTCGTCTTCGTCCACGGATATTGCCTCCGGATGCAGTGCTGGCATTACCAGCGCCGCGAACTGGCCCGGCGGTGGGGCGACGACGTCCGGATGGTGTTCTACGACCAGCGCGGTCACGGGCGCTCCGGTGACGTCTCGCCCGACGAATGCGACATCGGCCGTCTCGGCGTGGATCTGGCCGACGTCATCCGGTCCGTCGTGCCGAACGGACCCCTGGTCCTGGTGGGGCACTCGATGGGCGGCATGGCCGTCCTCGCCGCGTGTCGGCAGTTCCCGGAGTCCATCGCCGAGCGCGTCGTCGGGGTCGGCTTGATGTCGACGACCGCGGCAGGGCTCGCGCACAGCGGCCTCGGACGGAACCTGCAGAACCCTGCCGTCGACGCGTTCCGCACCATCGTGCGCACCGCGCCCGGCGCCGTGCAGGTCGGCCGGGGTGTGGTGCGGTCGATCATCGCGCCGGTGTTGCGGGCCGCGTCGTTCGGCACCGAGGTCAGCCCGGCGCTGGTCGCCTTCGCGGAGCAGATGACCCACGACACGTCGGTGGTGACGATGGTGAACTTCCTGAAGGCACTCGAACTGCACGACGAACTCGACGCCCTGCCGGCCATCGCGGATGTCGCTGCACTGGTGCTGTGCGGGGACGACGACTGGGTGATCCCGTACGACAAGTCGCTCGAGCTCGCCGACCTGCTGCCGCACGCGGAGATGGTGCGGGTACGGCGTGCCGGGCACCTGGTGCAGCTGGAATTCCCGGACGAGGTGAACGACGCTGTCGATCGGCTGGTGCAGCGGGCGACGGACGGGCAGATCCAGGCGCGGCCGACGAGGCGAACCGTTGGCTGACACCGTTCTCGAGACCGCGGAGGACACCGAGCGCCTCGGCGAGGCCCTCGCGCACGAACTGGTCGCCGGAGACGTCGTCGTTCTCGACGGCCCCCTCGGTGCCGGCAAGACCACCTTGACCAAGGGCCTCGCGCGTGGCCTGGGTGTCGTCGGACGCGTCAGCTCACCGACGTTCATGATCGCCCGTACCCACCGACCGGGTCACGACACGGGACCCGGACTGGTCCATGTCGACGCCTACCGGCTGGGGCTCGGAACGGGGGCGTCGGCCATGGACGAGCTGGACGCGCTCGACCTGGACACCGAGCTGACCGACTCCGTCGTGGTCGTGGAATGGGGCGAGGGCATCGCGGAGACCCTGACCGATCGCCACCTGCTGGTGCGGTTGCGCCGCGAACCCGAATCCGACGTCCGTACCGCCTCCTGGGAATGGGTCCGCGCACCGTCAGTCTGACGCGGAGTAATCTCGACATCCGTGCTGATACTTGCCGTCGACACCTCGACACCCGCCGTCACGGCCGGAGTCGTCCGACTCGACGACGCCGGCCCGCGTCCACTGGCCACTCGCATCACCGTGAACGCACGCGCGCACGCCGAGGTACTCACCCCGCAGATCCTCGAATGCCTGGCGGAAGCCGGGATCGGAGCGGACGACCTGGACGCGGTCGTCGTCGGCACCGGCCCCGGCCCGTTCACCGGTCTCCGCGTCGGAATGGCTACCGGTGCGGCGTTCGCCGACGCGCTGGGAATCCCGGTGCACGGTGTCGGCAGCCTCGACGCCATCGCCGCTGCAGTCCCCGGCGACAGGGAGGTGCTGGTCGTGACCGATGCGCGTCGTAAAGAGGTGTACTGGGCGCGCTTCCGCGGCGCCGATCGGATCGCCGGACCGTTCGTCAGCAGTCCGTCGGACATCGTGGTGGGGGAGTCGCAGGTGGTGGCCGGATCCGCGTCGCACGTCGACATCGTCGACCTCCCGGTGGAGCCCGTCGAGTCTCCGGCCCCGGAGGCGTTGGTGGCCGTCGCGGCCGCGGCCCTGCTCCGCGGTGATGTGCCCGCCGAGCCGACCCCGCAATACCTCCGTCGTCCCGACGCGGTCGCGACCGCGGACCGAACTCCGGCCGGGACTCCGTGACCGTTGCGGTCGAGCCCATGCGGGCAGAGGACGCCGAGCGCTGCGCCGAGCTCGAGATCATCCTGTTTCCCGGTGACGGGCCGTGGCCCGCGTCGGCGTTCGTGGACGAGCTACGGGCGCCGCACGTGCGGTACTTCGTGGTGCGGGACGGGGACGGAACCGTTGCGGGATATGCCGGTATCGCCCTGCTGGGCAACGGTTCCGGTGCCGAATCGGAGGTGCACACGATCGGCGTGGATCCGGACCGTCAACGACGCGGAATCGGTGGGGCTCTGCTCGGTGCGATGCTGGCCGAAGCCGACCGGCACGGTGGCCCGGTGTTCCTCGAAGTACGCACGGACAACGATCCGGCGATCGAGATGTACACGCGCGCAGGCTTCGCCGTGGTCGGCACGCGGCGCCGGTACTACCAGCCCAGCGGCGCGGACGCCTACACGATGACACGACCCGCCGCGGCGGACGAAGTGAAAGGTGGACACCCGTGATCGTCATGGGCATCGAAAGTTCCTGCGACGAGACAGGTGTCGGCATCGTCCGCTACAGCGGAGACTCGTCGGGATCGGGGACGTGCGAGCTGCTTGCCGACGAGGTGGCGTCGAGCGTCGATCAGCACGCCCGCTTCGGCGGTGTGGTTCCCGAGATCGCGTCGCGCGCCCATCTCGAAGCGATGGTCCCGACCATGCGGCGTGCGTTGTCCGCGGCCGGGATCCGTCGCCCCGATGCCGTGGCCGTCACCATCGGACCCGGGCTCGCCGGCGCACTGCTGGTCGGTGTCGCGGCGGCGAAAGCCTATGCGGCAGCATGGAACGTGCCGTTCTACGCGGTCAATCATCTCGGCGGGCACGTTGCCGTCGACACCCTCGAGCACGGCCCGATGCCGGAGTGCGTCGCCCTTCTCGTCTCCGGCGGACACACGCACCTTCTCGAGGTGTCGTCGCTGGCGGAACCCATCGTCGAACTGGGAAGCACGGTGGACGACGCGGCAGGCGAGGCCTTCGACAAGGTGGCCAGGTTGTTGGGGCTCGGCTACCCCGGCGGACCGGTGCTCGACACGCTCGCGCGCGAGGGCGATCCGGCGGCGGTCGCGTTCCCCCGAGGGATGACGGGACCCCGCGATTCCCGGTACGACTTCTCCTTCTCCGGTCTCAAGACGGCGGTAGCGCGTTACGTCGAGTCCGCGGAGCGCGCCGGCCGCCCGGTCGTGGTCGCCGACGTGGCGGCGTCCTTCCAGGAAGCTGTCGCGGACGTCCTGACGATGAAGGCGATCCGCGCACTGAAGGATCGGGACATCGACACGTTGGTTCTCGGCGGTGGGGCCACAGCGAACTCGCGGATCAGGTCGTTGGCCGAGGAACGCTGCGCCGCAGCCGGGGTGACGCTGCGCGTGCCGACTCCGCAGCGCTGCACCGACAACGGAGTCATGATCGCGACACTGGGTGCGCACCTCGCGGCAGCCGGCGCGGAACCGTCGCCGCTGACCGTGGCGACCGACCCGGGACTCCCGGTATCCGTCAGTCAGGTGCGCTGACGGTCCGTCAGGAGACGGGAACGGCCGGTTCCGACGAGACCGGCGGAGCCGGCGTCGTGATGCCGGGGACAGGCGCCGGCGTGACCGGCGGCTCGGTCGGGGCGGAGGGCGCAGGGCCGACTCCCGGCAGGTCCGCCCACCACGGCGGCAGGTCCGGGAAATCCGGCAGCACGATGATCGGGAGATCCGGCGCGGGTCGCAGACTCGGGGTCGTCGGCGTCGCGGACTGGGACGTCGACGGTTGTGGCGTCGGCGTCCGGGGCGTCGTGGACTGTTCGGGAACCACGGGATCCGGGGTCGTCACGGCTGTACGCTGCGGATATGCCGGGGTCGGGGTCACGGCGGGCGCGGTGTAGGTGTAGTCCGTGGTGGGCCACGGTGTGACGGCCTGCCGCTCGGGCTCCGGAGCAGGGTCGTCCCACCCTCCGGTCAGTTCCGGGGGCGCCGCCGAGGCGGTGTCCGGTCGTTCGGCCGACGTGTCTGCAGTATCGGTCGGAACGGTGGACGTGGCGACGGTCGTGACATCCGTGTCACTGGACGGGGTCAGGGCCTGGACGCCGTATGCCAGCACTACCGCCATGGCCGCGCAGGCCGCGGCCAGCAGGCCGACGGTTCGCAGGCTCGACGACAGCGATGTCGGTGTCGACTGCATCGCGGGCGCGATGTCGTGGTCGAACGCTCGGGCGAGCAGTGCGGCACCCTTGGCCACCGCCGCGTCGGGTTCCGACGTTCCGACGTTCGCTACCTGCGCAGCAGAGGTGATGGCTTCGGTGACGGACGGAACGAAGGCGCCGCCACCGACGACAGCCACTGCATCGGGTCGATCCACGGCGCTCTCGACGACACGGGTCACGACGGCCCGCAACGTGGCCAGCGGCTCGGCGAGGGCGTCGAGAAGCTCGGCGCGGGTCACGGTGAGTGTCTCGCCGTCCGGGAGATCGACCGTCACGGACTCGTGGAAGGACAACTGTTCCTTGGCCGTCCGCAGACGTGCAGCGACAAGGACGCGGTCGGTGGGCGACACGGACGGCAGCCGACCGGCGACGGCGTCCTGCAGACGGTCGTCGAATACGCGACCTCCGACCTCGTCGGTCCGCTCGGAGGCCAGAACGGTGCCGTCGACCTGGTCGACGACGCTGATCGACGTTCCCGAGGCTCCCACGTCGGCGATCAGCACGGTGCGGTACCTGGCCACCTCGCCGGTGTGTCGCAGCCAGCACAGCGCTGCGTCGGTGTCGGTGACCAACGCGTCGGACGTGATCGCGAGGTCGCGGCGACGCGCGGCGGACAGGATGGATCGCGTGGTGCTCTCGGTGCGACGGGCGACCGCGGTGCGACCGTGACGGCTGGTCGACCTCGTGTCGTCGGCGCGGACGAGGTGCTCCGACGCCAGCTCGATCGACGTGGCGACCAGGTCGCCGGTGTCGGTGCGTGACCCCTCTGCGGTCACGGTGCGGTAGTCGAAGGACTCGGTACCGTCGGCCGCCGTGGTGAGGACGGCGCAGCAGACTACTTCCGAACCTGCCGATACTCCGATCGTGACAGTGCTGTCGTGCATGCGCCGAACCCCCTCTCCTCGTGCTCCGTGAACGTGCCGTTATGCGAATGTTACCGAACTTGGCCGGAAATAGTGCGCATCGCGTTCTGGTCCCCCTCACCGAGAACGTGAACAACCCGTCGTCACCTGTGCGGGAACGCCAGGTGAAATTTCTTGGAAAGGGGTGTGGCACCGTGTCCTCGACCTTCGAGATCGGCATCACGACGTTCGCCGAGACCTACCCGGAGGGCGGTGTCGCCACCGTGGGTGGGCACGGCCGCCGCCTACGGGAAGTGGTGGAGGAGGCGCAACTCTCGATCGAACTTCTGGGCCGCGAGGTCGCGCCGATCGTCCGCGAGGCGATGGCCGAGGAACCGCGCCGGAAAACTGTGCACTCGTGAAGGTTGAGTGCTGGCACTCGCGTGTATAGAGTGCTAGTCGACACCGGATATCGATGGCCCGGCACCCGCGACGACGGGGCATCGGCGGCCGGAGTCACGAACTACCTGAACTACAGCAACAAGGCGTTCCGGGGACCAGCCTCGGACCGACAATCGTGAAAGTGGAGGGCTCATCGTGGCAGGCGTGAACATCAAGCCGCTCGAGGACAAGATCCTCGTCCAGGCCGTCGAGGCCGAGACGACGACCGCCTCCGGCCTGGTCATCCCCGATACAGCCAAGGAGAAGCCCCAGGAGGGCACCGTGGTTGCCGTGGGTGAAGGCCGCGTGACCGACAAGGGAAATCGCATCCCTGTCGACGTCAAAGAGGGTGACACCGTCATCTACAGCAAGTACGGCGGCACCGAGATCAAGTACGCCGGCGAGGAGTACCTGATCCTGTCCGCACGCGACGTGCTGGCAGTCATCTCCAAGTAAGCCCCACGCTCTCCGCCCCGGTGTCCGGTTCCCCAGGACCCGGGGCGGAATGCGTTACGTCGTACTCCTAGGAGCCTGAAAGCCACATGTCCAAGCAAATCGAATTCAACGAGGTCGCACGACGCAGCCTCGAACGAGGCGTCGACAAGCTCGCCGACGCTGTCAAGGTCACCCTGGGACCCCGCGGTCGCCACGTGGTGCTGGCGAAGGCGTTCGGTGGCCCGACGGTCACGAACGACGGCGTCTCCATCGCCCGTGAGATCGACCTCGAGGATCCCTTCGAGAACCTCGGCGCCCAGCTGGTGAAGAGCGTCGCCACCAAGACCAACGACGTGGCCGGTGACGGCACGACCACCGCGACCGTTCTCGCTCAGGCACTGGTCAAGCAGGGCTTGAAGAACGTCGCGGCCGGTGCCAACCCCATCGCACTCGGCGTCGGCATCACCAAGGCCGTCGAGCACGTCTCCGAGGCACTGCTCGCCGCTGCCGTTCCGGTCGAGGGCGAGAAGTCCATCGCGCAGGTCGCCACGGTGTCCTCGCGCGACGAGGTCATCGGCCAGATGGTCGGCGAAGCGCTCACCCGCGTCGGCACCGACGGTGTCGTCACGGTCGAGGAGTCCAGCTCGCTGGTCTCCGAGCTCGTCATCACCGAGGGCGTCCAGTTCGACAAGGGCTACCTCTCGCCGTACTTCGTCACGGACGTCGACAGCCAGGAAGCCGTCCTCGACGACGCGCAGATCCTGCTCTACCGCGACAAGATCAGCTCGCTGCCGGACTTCCTTCCCCTGCTCGAGAAGATCGCCGAGTCGGGCAAGCCCGTCCTCATCATCGCCGAGGACATCGAGGGCGAAGCGCTCTCCACGCTGGTCGTCAACTCGATCCGCAAGACCGTCAAGGCCGTCGCCGTGAAGGCGCCGTTCTTCGGTGACCGCCGCAAGGCGTTCCTCGAGGACCTCGCCATCGTCACCGGCGCCACGGTCATCAACGCGGACATCGGACTCTCGCTCAAGGACGCAGGCCTCGATCTGCTCGGCAGCGCGCGACGCGTCGTTGTCAGCAAGGACGAGACCACCATTGTCGAGGGTGCCGGCACCGCCGACGCCATCGCCGATCGCGTCGGTCAGCTCCGCCGCGAGATCGAGGCGACGGACTCCGACTGGGACCGTGAGAAGCTCGAGGAGCGCCTCGCCAAGCTCGCCGGCGGAGTCGCGGTCATCAAGGTCGGTGCTGCTACCGAGACCGATCTCAAGGAACGCAAGTTCCGTGTCGAGGATGCGGTCAATGCAGCCAAGGCAGCCGTCGAGGAAGGCATCGTCTCCGGCGGTGGCGCCGCACTCGTGCACGCCAGCCGTGGACTGAAGGATCACCTCGGACTGACGGGCGACGAGGCGATCGGTGTCGAGGCCGTGCGCCTCGCACTCCGCGCGCCGATGTTCTGGATCGCCACCAATGCCGGCGTCGACGGTTCCGTCGTCGTGGGCAAGCTCGTCGAAGCCGACGACGACACCGGGTTCAATGCCGCGACGCTCACCTACGGCAACCTCGTCGCCGACGGTGTCATCGACCCGGTCAAGGTCACTCGCTCCGCCGTGGTCAACGCCGCGTCCGTGGCGAAGATGATCCTGACGACCGAGTCGACCGTCGTCGACAAGCCCGAAGAGGTCGACGCCGACGCACAGGGACACGGTCACAGCCACTGACCGCTGTACCCCCGGCCCCTGACGGCCGGTGAATCACACGACAGAGGCCCCACCGGAGATCGTCCGGTGGGGCCTCTGTCGGTGGTGTGGGTGGTCGGTCGCGCTGGGGAGAGATCAGGAGGCGAGTCGGCGGCGGTTGCGGCGGGCCAGAACTTCGCGTTCGGTCTCCGACATCCCGCCCCAGATTCCGTAGGGCTCGCTGACCGCGAGCGCGTGGCTGCGGCATTGTGCGAGCACGGGGCAGGCGCGGCACATCTCCTTGGCTTTCATTTCGCGTTGCGCGCGGGCTCGACCTCGTTCACCATCAGGATGGAAGAACATCGACGAGTCGACTCCACGGCACGTGCCGTGCATCTGCCAATCCCAGATATCGGCATTGGGTCCGGGGAGGTGATTGGGCTGGGGCATTGTGTACTCCTAGTACTCTCACGCGCGGTCGTGAATTTCCTTGGTGCCGTTCACGATCTGTCGCAACCGTAGAGCGAGCCCGGAATAGCCGTCAACAGCCTCGATTCGTGGTGTGATCCATAGTCCGAGCAGGGATTATTTAACTCGGGCGACATTTTTCTCTGGTTTCGAGCCCGTGTGGCAGGTACGTAACACGGCCGTCACGACGCGGACAACGGCCGGTCACATGGCACCGGCAAATGTCGTGACAATCGCTGTGTAAATTCGCGGGAAACTGCCGGAGACTATTCTGTTTCGCGTGCCGACATCGAGTGCCCGATCGACCGATCCGACGTCCGTCGCGGCATGGTCCGGCGCCGTCGAGGCAGGAGCTCGGGGGTGGTATTCGGCGGCGTTCACCGGTGCCCGCGCACTTCGGTCGGACCCCGACCCGATCGTCCGCTCACTGTCCTCGAGCCTCGAGGGGTCGCTCCTGCGTCAGTTGGGGCGTCACGACGCGGCGTCCGTCCGCGACGGGGTCGCTCTGCGGGAGAGCGGCTTAGGCCGAGGTGCACTGCAACCCCGCGCGGTCGATGCGGTCGTGGACGCGTTGGTCGGTCTCGCCGCCGATTCGATCGGACCGCACCGGACATCGCGTGCCGATGCGTTGTTGTCCCGCGCCGAGGACGTCCTGAACCAGAACCCCGGCCATCGGCGCGTTGCGCTGCGGGTGTGGTGGGTCCGGGCCGAGGTGGCCATGGCGCGCGGCGACGGACCGTCCGCTCTGTCCGCGGCATCGCGCGCTGTCGACGCGTCGCAGGCGTTCGCCTCGGATCGCCACCGCATCAAGTCCCGCCTCGTCCTGTGCGCAGCGCGCCTCGTGGCCGGCGACCACGGCGCGGCGGCAGTCGACGCACGATCGGTGCGAGTCGATGCCGAGGCTCTGGGGTTGCTGCCGCTGGCGTGGGCGGCGTCGTCGATCTCGGAAGCACTGGGTGAAACCGGCGCAGCGACCGTACGCGGCGCCCTGGAGGTTGCGATCCGGTCACGCGGAGGCGTTTTCTCGTGACGAGACCGGACGGTTCGCTAGACCGCGAAGGGGGGACGACTATCCTTGAGGCGTTCCACACCGGGCTGTCGGGGACCGGGGGGGAAGCGCGCCCCTTTCGGGGCGCGCCCGACGTGAGGTGGAGAACACA